>NZ_CP024190.1:3073004-3380305 GCF_003391395.1 Mycobacterium marinum | reverse complement strand
GCTGCCCACGGGCCTGCAAACCGACTTCGACTGCGAGTGCGTCGTCAGCAGGCCCGGCCGCTAACCTCGATCTGTTCGCCGGGGCCCCCGCTAGTGCGCTCGAGAAGCCGTAGTGACCCGGTTGCCGAAATCTCCTGAAATTGACCGGAATCGATGGCACGGCGGTAGATGTGGTACGGCGCCCTGCCACCGTCTGCGGGGTTGGGGAACACATCGTGGATGATGAGCGCTCCCCCTGGGCTCACCCATCTGGCCCAGCCCTCGAAGTCCTGCGCGGCGGCAGCCTCGGTGTGACCTCCATCGATGAACAGCAACTGCAGGGGTGATCGCCACCCCCGGGCCACGATCGGCGATTTGCCCACGACGGTCACCACATGGTCGTCCAGGCCGGAAGAGTCCAGCGTGCGCCGGAAGGTTGGAAGGGTGTCGAACAGTCCAGTGATCTCATCGACCAGTGAATCGTCGTGGTATTCCCAACCGGGCTGGTGTTCCTCAGAGCCGTGATGATGGTCGACGGTGTAGAGGACGCTGGAGCATTGTTGCGCCGCGGCGCCGAGCAACAGGGTGGACTTGCCGCAGTAGGTCCCGATTTCCACACCGAGCCCGCCATTGAAGTACCGCAGCGCGGCGTTGAACAGCGCCTCCCCCTCATCGGCCGGCATGAATCCAGGCACCTGGTCGGCCAGCGCGAAGATTCGCTGCACCGCACTGGGGATGTCGCTGCTCATCACCAAAATCTAGCGTCACGCCAATTCTGGTGACGCCGTGGTCCCGCAGGTTGCTGGGTGATAGCCAATACGTCCCGTCCTGGACAGGCGTCCGGCCAAGATGGTGCTAGCCGTGTGGCGCTTCGGAGATCTTGGTGTCGGGCTTGCCCAACGTTTGGCAGTAAGTCATTGCGGACAGACGAGTGGCCGAGATCTCGAGGTTCGTCGGGTCTTTGCCGCTCTTGTCCTTGAGCATCTTGCCGACTTCTTCGCTCTGTTTCTTCTCGTCTTGCGTGGTGAAGTCCTTGCACTTGGTGTCACCGCCGGTGTTGACGATCTCGGAGGCAGAGCATCCGGTGAACAGCAGCGCTGCGGTCGCTACGGTGGTTGGCACAATGAGCCGCATTGTCGCCCTTCCTCAATTCGGGGTATGCGTTATCTATAGACCAAAAGCCGCAGTCGCAAACGCTCGGTTCGACTAACCCCTAGCACGCTACTGGCGTCGTCGCCGCGGTGCAGGGGCAGAGACTGCCTCAGCTGACCAGTTGAGAAGGATCTAGCGGTGCATGCACGTCCCTGACAATGGTGCAAGAGTGGGTCAGCGCCGGTCGATACGTGGCAGCGCCGCACTCGCATTCCCAGCAGGTGTGCCGACCACACGAGCATCGGATGACCGCAACGATCATGTGCCCCGGAAGCAGCCAGTGGCCACGCTTACACCGCCGGGGCGGGGCGTCCATCCACTGCGTGCGGGAGCCGTACTCGAAACGGCCGACGTCAACACTCACCGCAACACCGTCGCACCAGTGGTCAGGCGATGCCAGTGCCGTGTGCCAATCGTGATGAATTGTGGCCGTTCGTTGACCGTGTCGTTGTAGTCCAAGCTGCGATGGCGCGCCGACCTCGAGAAGATGCAGCGCCCGGCACGCCGATCGCGGGCTAGTTCTGCAGGGTGAACTGATTGACGTCAATGTGACCGCGGCGGAAGGCATCTGCGCAGCCGGTCAGGTATTTCAGGTAGCGCTCATAAACTTCTTCGGATTGAATCTCGATGGCCTCGTCCCGGTAGGCGTACAGGGCCTGAGCCCACAGAGCCAGGGTTCTGGCATAGTGCGGCTGCAGCGACTGGCGACGGGTCAGCGTGAAGCCCGCCCTGCCCGCGTGCTGCAGCACCATGTCGATCGACGGCAACCGGCCGCCCGGGAAGATCTCGGTCACAATGAATTTGACGAACCGGATCATGTCAATCGAGATCGGTATTCCCCGATCGCTGATCTGCTCTCGGGTTAAGCCGGTGATCGTGTGCAGCAGCATCACCCCGCCGCGCGGTAAGACCCGATGCGCCATCGCAAAGAAGTCGTCATAGCGGTCGTGACCGAAGTGTTCGAACGCGCCGATCGAGACGATGCGGTCGACGGTCTCATCGAACTGCTCCCAGCCCTTCAGCAGCACCCGCCGGGTGCGTGCGGTGTCCAGCTGGTCGAACGATTTCTGCACGTGGGCGGCCTGGTTATTGGACAGGGTGAGGCCGACGACGTTGACGTCGTATTTCTCGATCGCGCGACGCATGGTGGCGCCCCAGCCGCAGCCGATATCGAGCAGTGTCATGCCGGGCTCCAAGCCCAGTTTGCCCAGCGCCAGGTCGATCTTGGCGATCTGCGCCTCTTCAAGTGTCATGTCGTCGCGCTCGAAGTAGGCGCAGCTGTAGGTCTGGGTGGGATCCAGAAACAGTCGGAAGAAATCGTCGGATAGGTCGTAATGCGCCTGGACGTCGTCGAAATGCGGTACCAGCCGTTGAGCCATGGTTGTGTGCCTTTCCGGGCCCACCGGCCCCCCAAATTTCCCGTCCCCCAACCCCTGCAGGGTTTCCCGCCAGCCGAGAACGGCAAACACGGCCACCTCCGATTCGGTGCTGGCCTGCACTTATCCGTCAGAACCGCGCGGCGAAAAGCCACCGTAGGGACATCGACCGCCCTGGCGCGATGACTTCCGGCCGCCGCGGCGGTCATAACAAGTGATCACCAAACATCGACATCAAAGGCGGATTCCATGGCAAAGGCCCTGCCAGCAAGCGTTGATCACCAGACCTGGCGCGCCGCGCTCGACGAACTGCGCGAGCGCGAGAAGGCTGCCACTCGCGAACTGGATGCGATTGCCGCGCAGCGGCGCCGGTTGCCGATGGTGCGGCTGGCCGACTACACGCTGATCGGTGCGGACGGGCCGGTCCGGCTGGTCGATGTGTTCGACGGCCGCGCGCAGCTGATCGTCTACCACCACATGTGGACCGATGGCGCCGAGTGGCAGTGCGGCGGGTGTACCGGCTTCACGTCGCAGTTCACCCGGCTGGAGTTCCTGGCTCACTATGACGCGCGTTTTGTGATCGTCACGACCGGGCCGATCAACGACGCGCTCGCCTACAAGCACAAGGTGGGCAACAGGATGCCGTGGTATTCGTCCTCGGAGAGCTCGTTCGCCGCTGACCTGGATGCGCCGGCCGGCGGAGGCTTTGCGGTCAATGTGTTACTGCGTGATGGTGACACCGTCTACCGCACATGGCATACGACCGGTCGAGGCACCGAGCAACTCAGCTACATGTTCGGGCTGATCGACCTGCTGCCGTGGGGGCGCCAGGAGCAATGGCAGGATTCGCCCGCCGGATGGCCGTCCCGACCGACCTACTCGGGCTGGCTGGGCTCACGCGAGATCGCCTTGGCCTACGGCCCCGGCGACACTGCTGGCCCCTAGCCACTGGTCGCGGGGTCGGGACGGTGCGTTCGTCGCACCGGCGACGGGTACTCGGGAGGTATCCGTAGGCTCATCGGTGCGTGTCGCCAGCTCGCAGAAGACTCCTGAGAAAGAGGTGGACAGGTGCAGGCTAGAGGGCAGGTGCTGATCTCTGTGGCTGAGTTGACCGACCACATCCGGGCCGGCTTGCCGGTGACGATATTGGACGTGCGATGGCAGCTCGGTGAACCCGACGGGCACCCGTCCTACCTGCGCGGCCACCTACCGGGAGCGGTGTATGTGTCGCTCGAGGCGGAACTCAGCGACCACACCGTCGCCGGGCGCGGCCGGCACCCGCTACCGTCGGGGCGCAATCTCGAGATCGCCGCGCGCCGATGGGGAGTGCAGCAGGACGAACTGGTCGTGGTCTACGACGACTGGAACCGGGCCGGTTCGGCCCGAGCATGGTGGCTGTTGACCACGGCAGGGGTAGCGAATGTGCGCATCCTGGATGGAGGTCTGGGCGCGTGGCGCCGCGCCGGTGGGCACTTGCAGACGGGAGCCGTTCACCCCCGCGCCGGCAATGTGTCCGTGCTGTATGAGGATTTGTACGTCGGAAGCCGTCCGACATTGACGGCGAGCCAAGTTGGCGCCGGAGTCACGACACTGCTCGATGCCCGCGCGCCCGAGCGCTTCCGTGGTGATGTCGAGCCGATCGACCCGGTCGGCGGCCACATTCCCGGCGCGAAGAACCTTCCCAGCGGCGCCGTCCTGACCGCGGACGGAACGTTTGTGGACACCGGCGCGCTCGACGAACTCCTGTCCGGATACGGCATTGATCGGGACGGCGCCATGGGCGCCTACTGCGGCTCGGGCATCACCGCCGCAGTCACCGTGGCGGCCTTGGTCGCCGCGGGCGGCGACGCGGCGCTGTACCCGGGTTCATGGTCGGAGTGGTGTTCGGATCCCAATCGTCCCGTGGAACGCAGCACCGAATGAACCGGCGGCCACCCCGCAGGTTCCGCTAGCCGATCACCGCGCCAGATCCCACTGCCCGAAGTCGGCGGCGAGGACCTCGTTCACGTCCACACGTATCCCGCCTAACAGCGGACTTGGGTGTGTGGGACTGTTGACGACCTCTTGATACAGCACCGCGGCGGGCTCGCGCTGACCATGCGACCACGACCTCGTCTGCCATGCCCACCGGTGCTCCGGCGTGGTCGAGCTTCCGATCACCCCGTCTCTGACCGCCCACGCGCAGGCCCGGGAATGTCCATAGATACCGGTGCGCTCGACGCCGAGTACCGAGTTGATTCCCCGGAACCACTCCACGGCAGCGGTGTCCCAGGTGTGCGGGTCGATGTCTTCATCGACACTGAAGAAGATCGGGGCCGACGCTGTGCCCCCTGCCGCGCTGTGCAGGCTCAGGGCAGTCTGGGCGTCTTGCACACCACCGGAACGGCCGCGGGTGAAATCCGACGGCGCTGAGCCACCGGGCTTGCCGTACTGGTAGTTGCTGACGATGTGCAGGTCCGCCGCTCGCAATCCGTCGGCGTATTCGCGTGTGATCGGTTTTGCTTGGAAGTTCGCTCCCGGGCGCGATTCGGATACGTAGTTCACGACGCCGTCATAGCCTGCCGACTTGATCAGCTCTGGTGAGATGCGCTGCTTGGCAAAGTCGATCAACCTCACGCCGGTGGCGGCGGCCCGGGGTGCGTCGACGCTTTCGGCGAGTGTCCCGAGGCCGAACAAAGCCGGTGCCAAGGCAAACTTGCATACCTTGAGGACGTCGCGCCGGGACACCGATTGCACCCCGATGCGGCTACCCGGTGCAGCCGGTTTGTGCACCGCGCGATGGTACCAAATTCCGGTTCCCTCGGTGTCGTGCCGCGGCGACCGCATTCCGTCCAGGTGCATTTGCCGGAGCAGTCGAACTGGCTCGAAAGGTTAATCAGCCCAGAATATTTCGTGCGGGAAGCGAGACTCGCTGCGCGGACTTCCGGGCGGATCTTGGTCGACATCGCCCGAAACCGGCACCGCGGTGGCGGCGACGAGGCTCGTGGATAGGGCTAGTTCTGCGCGGTGGGGTCGAGCCGGAAGACGGCGCACTGCCCGGCCAGTGCGGCAAACTCTTCGGCCGTTCCTTGCCGCACCAAGCCGGAGCGCTTGAAGAAGCCGACGCCCCGAGGAACTTTGTGCGGAAACGCGGCCAGCACGGGAACCGCCTGCGCTGCGGTGAGTTCGGTGAAGACAACCTGTTGCTTCTTGCGTCCCCGGGTAACGGTTCCGCTGCCGGCCGCGCGAGCGTTGCGCACCCAGTCCGCACCTGGATATCCGCCGACCACATACACGCAGTCATCGAGTACGAACGGGGTTGCCGGGGTGCTGCGCGGCAGCCCCGTCTTGCGGCCGGTCACGGTGAGTACCCGTACCGGGCCCGCGACGACGCCGATCTTCTGCAGGGTCACCATGGCTTTGTTCATCGGCTTGAGCCAAGCCGGTGGCTTCGGATTGGACATTTCAGATCCCATCTCTGAACATTGCGGCCCCAGCTATATCAGGGTGTCTGATATCAATCTACCTGATAGATGGCCGGCGTTCGGAGCGGCCTGACGGTGTTGTCGTCAACCCTGCCGGCGCGCGACCGCGTGGCGGCACCGGTGTCTGAGTGTGCTTGTTGTGCAATCGTTTTCAACTGGCAATCGGCCACGGGCGCGACCGTCGCAGGGCGCGGTGTGATGCGGGCCCGAAGGTGCCGGAGCAAGGGGCTGAGCGCGCCGGCCCAATTGTGCGTTGATGGCGAGCGGAAACTCTTGACCGATTCAAGATAGCGAGTCATAGTGGCGAAGTGGGGTCAACGGCGGACTACACAGAGAAGCTGCGTATGGCCGATCTGCGCGTCACCCGGCCGAGGCTTGCTGTGCTCGAGGCCGTGGGCGATCACCCACACGCCGACACCGAAACGATCTACTCGGCGGTTCGCGAAATCCTGCCCGACGTGTCCCGGCAGGCCGTATATGACGTGCTCGGCGCACTTACCTCGGTGGGCCTGGTCCGTCGCATCCAGCCGTCGGGATCGGTCGCCCGCTACGAATCCCGCGTCGGCGACAACCACCACCATGTCGTCTGCCGATCCTGCGGAGCGATTGCCGACATCGATTGTGCCGTCGGTGAGGCTCCGTGTCTGGCCCCCTCGGACGACAGCAATGTGCTGGATGGCTTCGTTGTCGACGAGGCCGAAGTCATTTATTGGGGCATCTGCCCCGATTGTTCAACCGCAATGCCCCGGTCACAGCCGTGATCGCAGCCCGATTCACCCACCCCTGGAAGGAATGCTGTGTCATCCGATAGCCGCCCACCTCAACCCGACACCTCGACCCAGAGCAATAGCGAAAGCGAAAGCCCCGCAATCTCCTCCCCCACCCCGCAGGATCACGCGCCGATGACCAACCGGGACTGGTGGCCCAACCAGATCGACGTGTCGATGCTGCACCCGCACCCGTCTCAGGCCAGCCCGCTCGGTGCTGATTTCGACTACCCGAAAGAGTTCGCCAAGCTCGACGTCGATGCGCTCAAGGCCGACGTCATGTCGGTGATGACCACCTCGCAGGACTGGTGGCCCGCCGACTATGGCCACTACGGTGGCCTGTTCATCCGGATGAGCTGGCACGCCGCCGGTACCTACCGCATCCAAGATGGTCGCGGCGGCGGTGGCCAGGGCATGCAGCGATTCGCTCCGCTCAACAGCTGGCCGGACAACGTCAGCCTGGACAAGGCACGCCGACTGCTGTGGCCGGTCAAGCAGAAGTACGGCAGCAAGATCTCCTGGGCGGACCTGATTATCTTCGCCGGGAACTGTGCCTTGGATTCGATGGGATTCAAGACCTTCGGCTTTGGGTTCGGTCGTGAGGACGTCTGGCAGCCCGAAGAGGTCATGTGGGGCGAAGAGGACGTCTGGCTGGGCACCGATAAGCGCTACTCGGGCAAGCGCGACCTCGCCCAACCCTACGGCGCGACCACCATGGGTTTGATCTACGTCAACCCCGAGGGGCCCGAGGGCAAGCCCGATCCGGTTGCCGCCGCGCATGACATTCGGGAAACCTTCGCCCGCATGGCGATGAACGACGAGGAGACCGCCGCACTGATCGTCGGCGGCCACAGCTTCGGCAAGACCCACGGTGCCGGCGACGCCGACCTGGTCGGTCCCGAGCCGGAGGCTGCCCCGATCGAACAGCAGGGGTTTGGCTGGAAGAGCTCGTTTGGTAGCGGCAAGGGCAAGGACGCGATTACCAGCGGTCTCGAAGTCGTCTGGACCCCGACCCCCACCCAGTGGGGTAACGGATTCCTGGAGCTGCTCTACGGCTACGAGTGGGAGCTGACCAAGAGTCCGGCCGGCGCGTGGCAGTTCACGGCCAAGGATGGTGCCGGCGCAGGCACGATCCCCGATCCGTTCGGCGGGCCGGGGCGCGCCCCGACGATGCTGGTCACCGACATATCGATGCGCGAGGACCCAATCTATCGGCGGATCACCCAGCGCTGGCTGGAACATCCGGAGGAGCTGACCGAGGCGTTCGCCAAGGCCTGGTACAAGCTGTTGCACCGGGACATGGGACCGGTCAGCCGCTACCTCGGACCCTGGGTTGCCGAGCCGCAGCTCTGGCAAGACCCGGTGCCCGACGTTGACCACGAGCTGGTTGACGCCAAGGACGTTGCGGCGCTGAAGAGCAAGGTGCTCGCGTCCGGCCTGACGGTTGCGCAGCTGGTCAAGACGGCATGGTCGGCGGCGAGCAGCTTCCGGCGCACCGACAAGCGCGGCGGTGCCAATGGAGGGCGGTTGCGTCTGGAACCGCAGAAGAGCTGGGAATCCAACGAGCCCGCAGACCTCGACCAGGTGCTGTCTGTGCTGGAGGGAATCCAGCAGGACTTCAACAACTCGGCGGCCGGCGGCAAGAAGATTTCGCTTGCCGACCTGATCGTGTTGGCTGGCTCGGCAGCGGTCGAGAAGGCGGCCAAGGATGGCGGTCACGAGGTCTCGGTGCCGTTCTCCCCCGGGCGCACCGACGCATCGCAAGAGAACACCGACGTGGAGTCGTTCGCGGTGCTCGAACCGCGCGCGGACGGATTCCGCAACTATGTCCGGGTCGGTGAGAAGGCTCCGCTGGAGCACCTGCTGATCGAACGGGCGTATCGGCTCGGGGTGACGGCTCCGGAGATGACGGTGCTGGTTGGTGGGTTGCGTGCGCTGGGTGCCAATCACGGCGGCTCCAAGCATGGCGTGTTCACCGACAAGCCGGGCGTGCTGTCCAATGATTTCTTCGTGAACCTGCTCGATATGGGCACGGAGTGGAAGGCCTCGGAAGCGGCGGAGAACGTCTACGAAGGGTGCGACCGCTCCTCGGGGCAGCTCAAGTGGACGGCCACCGCCAACGATCTGGTGTTCGGTTCGAACTCGGTGCTGCGCGCACTGGCCGAGGTCTATGCCCAAAGCGACGCCAAGCAGAAGTTCGCTGAGGACTTCGCCGCGGCGTGGGCCAAGGTCATGAACAACGACCGGTTCGATCTCGAGTAGTCCGGTATCGATCGCTGACTCGTAGTGACCCCCGTGAACCAATAGCTCGCGGGGGCCACTGCGAGGGCCGGCGTCGGCCGGTTGGCTTCGCGGCCTACGCCGACGATGTTGGATTTCTTTGGCCGTCTTGGTCGCTGGTGTCAAACATGTGCCCGCCCAACGGATCTGGTGGAGTTATGACGGTTAGCGCGCCGGTGTCGGGGTGCACGCTGCAGGTACCGCTATCGACGTCGCGAACCGCGATAAGCCCGGCCAGGGTCGCGGAGATGTCGCGGCGCTGCCGGTTGCCGTCCGATACCACGTCGGGCACGGTGACATGCAGCAGCCTGGGCGTGGTGAGTAGATCGAAGCGGAACGCTTTTAGCATGGCGTAACACGCCACCACCATGACGATGGAGAACGGCAGGGCGGTGGCAATGGAAGCGGTCTGCAACGCGGTCAGCGACCCGGAGCCGCCAACCAGCAGCAATATCGCGGCGGCGGTCCCCTCGAGCACCGCCCAGTACACCCGGGTCAGCTTGGGCGGATCCAGCTCGCCACCCGCGGACAAGATGTCGATCACGAGCGAACCCGAGTCCGACGACGTGATGAAGAAGAACACGATCACTAGCACCGCAAGAACGCTGGTGATGACGCCGATGGGCAGATCGCCGAGCAATCGGAACAGCGACGTGTTGGTGTCCACGGCGCCGTTGACCAGCATGTCGCCGTCGTTTCGCTGGCGCAACAGCGCGGCGTCACCAAAGATGGTGAACCACAGCGAGGCAATCACGGTGGGTACCAGCAGCACCGCCCCAATGAACTCTCGGATCGTGCGCCCGCGCGATATCCGCGCGATGAACATCCCGACAAACGGCGCCCAGCTGATCCACCAGCCCCAGTAGAAAATGGTCCAGTTGCCGAGCCAGCTGTCGTGCGAGAACGGCGCGGTGCGCAGCATGAACTGTGGCAGGGACTGGGCGTAGCCGCCCAAGTTCTGCACCCAGGACTGCAGCAAGAAAAGTGTCGGTCCGAGTAACAGCACGAACAGGGCCAATAGGGCCGCCAATGCCATGTTGATGTTTGACAGCCACTTCAAACCCTTGCTGACACCGCTGACCACCGATGCCGTCGCGGCGGCGGTGATCGCGCCGATCATGGCGATGATCCACCAGTTGTTCGTCTTGATCCAGCCGAGATACTCCAGGCCGGAGGCAATCTGGGTGATGCCAAAGCCCAGTGATGTGGCGACACCGAACAGTGTTCCCACGATGGCAACGACATCGACCGCGTGTCCCAGCACGCCTTCGACTCGGCGCCGCCCCAAGACCGGCTCCAGCAGCCACCGCACCGACAAGGGGCGTCCCCGCCGATAGGTCATGTAGGCCATGCCGAGGCCAACCACCACGTAGATCGCCCACGCGTGCAGACCCCAGTGGAACAGGGTCAGTGCCATCGCCTGGTTGGCCGCCGCATCGGTGAGTGCGGGCACGCCGCGGGACTGAGGTGGATGGGCGTAGTGGCTGAGCGGCTCGGCCACACCGTAGAACACCAAACCGATGCCCATACCCGCGCTGAACAGCATCGCCAGCCATGCCCAAAAGCCGTACTCGGGTACCTCGTCGTCGCTGCCGAGCCGGATGGTGCCGATCTGCGAGATACCGCAGTAGAGCGCGAACACGACGAAAGCCGTGGCGACCAGGATGTACCACCACCCGACCCCAGCGGTGATTGCGGCGTTGAGCTTCACGAATGCATTGGCGGCGGTCTGCGCGTAGACGACCGAAACAGCGATCATGGTCACGATCACCAATGACGCCGGAACGAAGACCGAGGGTTTGATACTTCGCCAAGCCTCGGCAACCACATTCGGGCGACCCGGATCGTTATCGGGCAGGTCGGGCAACGCCATCACACTCCCTTCTAGGCACGTCCTGGTCACCGACGTCGCTTCGCGGCTAACGCGAATCGACCGTGACGAACGTGCGTGTCGAGTGGCCTCCGGCCGGAGCTCGCGAGCCTGATCTGTCACCGCCGTTCGAGCGGCCACGCGAGTAGGGAGACCCTCTTGGTGAACCTTCAGAGTTTGAACTCTGCCGGGCTGATATTACCGAGATGGCCGGAGGTTGTCGGGTGCAGGTGAAATTACCGATGCGGTTATCACATCCCCGAGTGGTTTTGCAACGCAATCGATACTGCCGGTGTCGCCGCGCGATATCACCTGGTCGTCGCAACGAAAGGGCAGGTGATACGGGACGGGGCCGAACGGTATTAGGTCAGGGCCTCGGTGAGGACCGACAGTATTTGCTGCCATATGCGTCTATGGAAGTACATGTGGCCGGCACCTTTGAGAACGGTCAGATGAGCGTTCGGCAGGGAGTTGGTCAGGATCTGTATATTCCCGACGTTCGACGCCAACTGGTCCTTTTCGCCGTAAATGAAGTGTATCGGGATTTCGAGTTCGCTTAGCTCGGTCCAGGTGTCGTCGATGCCCACCTGAACCTTGGTGTGATTATATGCTGGCTCGATGACTTCCGTTTCATAGAGGCGCTTGGTGTATTCATCGGCTAAGTCGGTGTCCAATTCAAAGCTGCCGTTGAGGTATCGCCAGACTTTGAAAAATTCTTCTTTGCCACGTTTGTAATCTGGGTACATCTTGTTGGACATCAGCACTTGCCACATGGCGGCGAGCGTCTCGCTATCCGTCTCGGCGTATATGTTGTTACCCGTGGCGATTATCGGCGATGACATCAAGAACAGCTTCTCGACCCGTTCCGGGTATTTGACCGCGAACAGTTGAGCCACGGTGCTGCCGAGTGAATGTCCGATGAGTACAACGGTATTCAGATCATGGTCGGCTAGTATGGCTCGAACATCGTCAACCATTTCATCGATGGTGTATGGCGGATCAGCGTCGGCATCCCTTGCCGGGGGGAAATGCGTTGAATCACCGATGTCACGGCTGTCGAAGCGTAAGACAAAATATCCTAGATCGGCGAGACGCTCGCAGAAGTTGCTGTTCCAGAAGATAGCTGGAGCCATCGCGCCGGATATGAGAAGGATTGCCTTGTCGGCACGGCTCCCAAAACTCTGCGTCCAGATTCTGACGCCCAGATTTTCAACGTACCGCCCCATGGGAACATCCTATGTCGACGGGTAATGGGGGTAGGCCTGACGTGTGTTCTGCCGTACGGGGATAACCAATCCCGCTGAATTGAGGTCGCGCTAGGGCGGGTGTCACATCCCGGGATTGGTGCCCAAGCGCCGGCGTCGAGCACTCGGGCGGGCTAGCAGCCGCGCAGTTGCTTGAGGGCGCGCGTCGGCGCTTCCCAAAGCCCCAGCGGGGCAACATGTTTCGCTACCTGTATGGAAATGGAATTGCGTCGGCGCCGCAAGCTGCGCCGGGCGCGGCGGACAACAACCAGCGCAATGACCGTGAACGCCATGCCAGCCAGTGCCGTCCTGCGCCTGCGCCTGATCCGGCCCGAGCGGGTTGAGCCGGCCCGGCGGCCGCATTGGTAGCCGATGCAAAGTGCCGCCATGACCAGCACTGAGGTGACGGCAAGCGCTGGCATGAACTGAGCATCGTTGTCCGCCGTCGCGGCGAGATCACGGGGCAGATACGCCTTGGCCACCATGTGAACGCGGTGGTCCCCGGCGTGGGCGGACCCCCGAAGGCGATCAGCGCTCGACGCGGAAGCGCTTCAACCGCGACGTCGCCCCCGCCACCAATTCAACTCGGCTTCTCGGCAGTTGAAGGTGGGCGGCGAGCAACCGGGCTGCGGCTTCGTTGGCCTTACCGTCGACCGCCCGCTCGCGTACATAGATGGTTAACTCGGCATCGGAACCCGTCTCGACCAGGGGGCCTTTGCGACTACCCGGCTTGACCCGGACGACGACGATGTCGGTCATGCTTGGTGAGGCTACCGACCGGCCAACCGCTGATGCGTCATCCGCGCCCGAAGGCCATGCTGGCCAACCGAGGGCGGCGCACCGTTCGAGTAGGCCTAGCGATGGTGGCTGCCGGAACGGCAGGACCATAGTGCTCGGCCTCGTGCCACCCGGCGCCGATGCCGAAGTTGAGTTGACCGACGCAGATGTGGTCGACGGTCACTGCCCTTTTCGCCAGGATCGCCGGATGGCCATAGATCACACCGGTTACCAGAGGGACGATCCTCGTCCGTTGGGTAACAGCTGCCATGGCGGCCAGCGTCGTCCAGCCCTCGAACGTCGGCTCGGCGAGTTCTGCCGGCCCACAAAAATGGTCGTAGTCCCAAATTCCTTCGAAGCCAAAGTGATCCGCGGCTTGCCGCAACTGCTGCAGTGCGGAGTATTCGAAGCTCAGGTGGAACTCGACCGATATCCGCATGCGGCGATATTTAGGCCGTTGCGGTGTGTGTGCGGCGCGGTCATTGAGTATCAAAGTGCAGTGCGGTGCATGGCGTGGGGGGCCAATTCTTCAAAGCCTGCCAACAGGTGCCGAAGTGGCTAACATCTTCCTGTGCGCGCTTTGTTTGCCCGTAGGTCGGTCCAATTTGGAGTTGGGGCGGTCGCGGTAGCCGCGGCCCTAACGATCGCCGCAGCGGTGCTGCCGCCGGGAACGCCCGGTGCGGCGCCGTCAACCGATGCGGCGAACTGCCCTCAGGTGGAGGTTGTCTTCGCCCGGGGCAGATTCGAGTCGCCGGGGCCCGGGGTGCTGGGCAACGCGTTCATCAGCTCGCTGAGCTCCAAGGTCGGCGGCAGAAGCATGGGGTCCTACGCCGTGAAGTATCCGGCCGACACCGAGGTCGACATCGGTGCCAACGACATGAGCGGGCACATCCAGTACATGGTCAACAGCTGTCCGGACACCCGACTGGTGCTAGGCGGATATTCCCTCGGCGCGGCCGTGACCGACGTGGTGCTTGCGGTGCCGATGTCGGCGTTCGGATTCGAGAATCCGCTGCCGCCGGGCACCGATCAGCACATCGCCGCGGTCGCGCTGTTCGGCAACGGCAGCCAGTGGGTGGGGCCCATCACGAACTTCAGTCCGCTCTACAACGACAGAACCATCGAGTTGTGCCATGGCTCCGACCCGGTCTGCAGCCCCGCTGACCCCAATACGTGGAAGCAGAACTGGCCACAGCACCTCGCCAGTGCCTACATCCAGGACGGCATGGTCAACGAGGCCGCCGACTTCGTCGCAGGCAAGCTCTAGTCCCGCTGCGGCATGGACGTCGGGCCGCTGATCACGCGCTATGCCCGCCGCTTCTGTCGGGTGCATGCGGGTCTGCACTCGGTCGCGTCACCGCTGGGTGCGTGGTTGCTCCTGGCGCTGGTGGCGCCGGTCGCCAGAGGTGCCGCTCGCGAGCAGCTCGAAGAGGCCCTCGGTACTGACGCTAAGCATGCGCACCGGGCGCTGGAGGACCTGATGGTCGCGCCACCCGAGGTGATCAACGCGGCGTTGGCCCTGTGGGGCCCAGCGGACTTGGCGGGGTTGTGGTCGGGCCGCATGCCCTCCGAAGTGGAGATCGGGCCGATCCCCAGCCAGGCCCAAGCCGACACGTGGGCACGCAACCACACCGATGGCATGATCGAGCGCTTCCCCGCCGACTTGTCGGGCATGGCGGCCGTGTTGGCCAGCGCTCTGGCCACGCGGATCAGCTGGTTGCGGCCCTTCGGCGTCACCGATGCCGGCCAGCTGCGCTCGCCCTGGAGCAAACGGGTTTGCGATGCGCTCACGGTCGCCGGCCACAGCGCCTACCTCGCCGATGCTGAGGGTGTGGGAACTGTCGGCGTGCATACCGCGGTCGGTACCGGCGAATTGCACGTCACCTCGGTCATCGCGAGTCGAGGTACATCGTTTCAGGCCGTGCTGGCGGCGGCGCACGACATCGCCTGCCGGGAAGTGACCGGCTCCCGGGTGCGTCGCCGTGAGCTCTGCGACCTGCCACTCGGCGACGGCGAATTCTGGACGATCACCGAGGGGGCCCGTGGCCGCGAGGACGACGTGCGGGTGGTGATGCCGGCTTGGCAGGTGTCGTCGGATCACGACCTCACCGCTGATCCGGCGTTGGGTTTCGGTGCGGCCGGGCAAGCCCTGGCGGTGGCGCTGAAGGGGACTGCGGATACGCGGGCCCGGCAGTCCGCGGTGGCCCGCTACGGCCGGTATGGCTTCGAGGCCGCGGCCGTCACCGCGATCGCTGTGCGTGGCGCGATGGTTTCGCGGCTGCCGTCGCGGTCAGCGACGCTGCGCTTCGGTCATCCCTATGCGGTGGTGGCGGTGGTAGGTGGCGGGCGGCGACGCGATCCGTGGGCCGGTGTGCCGGTCTTCGCCGCCTGGGTCAGCGAACCCACCGAAGTCGGATCCGTCCAAACCGGGTAGCCGGATCCGCTATTTCGGGTTGTGCCGCCACTCGTTGATCTTGCGGCCCAACGAATCGGCCGCGCTGGTGGCGGCCCGGCCCACGCCGTCCACGATGCCGCCCAGACCGTCGCGTATGCCCTTGATCAGCGGGTCGTCGGACTGGTCGAACCCGTCCTTGTAGTGGCGGGCGGCCTCGCCGAGGTCATCGGCGATTGAGGATTGGCCATCGTCGACGCGCAGCGGATAACTGCCCGACATCACCTTTCCATAGCCGCCGGCGTCCACCCACTTGGTCAATTCGGCGACCCGCAGCACCGAGAACGGGTGGGTCTGAAGTTCGAGGTTAAGCAGCTTGAGCAGCCCGTCGCGCATGTCCCCAGATCGCTCGTACTCCGCGGCCTGGGCCAAGAACGCTTCGGAGTCCAGCTTGTCCAACCGGCTTCCGCCGGCCAGCTTCATCTCCACCCGAATCGCGGTGTCCAAGTCCTGGCAGCAGAGCAGTCCCGCCCGGTCCCCGGACAGCTCGGACTTGCGTTGCCATTCCAGCAGCGCCGCCACGATCGCGCGTAACGCCCAGCCGCCGATCGGGAGAAAGCCCAGGGAACCCGCCAGCCGCATCAGGTGCATCAGCATCGTGCGGTAGGTGGCGTGACCCGATAGCGCGTGACCGAGCTCGTGACCCACGACAAAGCGCAGCTCGTCATGGGTCATCAGGTCGTAGAGCCCGGAGGTGATCACGATGAACGGGGCGTCCATCCCGATGGTGTACGCATTCACCACCGGCGACTGCGTGACGTAGACCTCGGGTTTGGTCGGCGCGTCCAGGACATCCACGCATTCATCGAGCAGTGCGTCGAGGTCTGCGAACTGGCGTGGGCCGACTCGTGCCGCGCTGGCCAGATACAGCAGCCGGTGTTGGCGCTCCCGCAGCATTCCGGAGAGCAGTTTCAGGATCTGGTCGAAGCCTTTGAGATGGCGCAGTGCCGATAAAGCGGTTCGGTCGGCCGGATGCTCCCACGCCCTGGAGCTGATACCGCCAAAAGTGGTGCGGGTGGTGGCCGGTGTCTGAGACATGACGCGAACTCCTCGGTAGTCCGTATCAGAATACGGACGCCGTGCCACCGCGATTTCGCAGTAAAGGAATTCCCAGACCGCGCCGAAGTGGGGCGCGAGAGGTCAGGCCGGCGAATCCGCGCTGGGCCATGCCCGGGCGGCGCTACCCATGCTGCTGACGTCGACTCCCATCGCGGCAGCACGCTGACGGCCCAGGTAGGCGGGGTGACGGCGCATCTCTTCAAGGCGCTGATTTTCGCGCTGCCGAGCTGCAAGCCACATCGGATGTGACTGCAGATAAATGACCTCCGCCTCTGGTGCATTCGTCACTGCTCGTCAACTCCTCTCGTTCAACCCGAGTTCGGTACATACGCCGCGAACACCTGTCCGTTAAGGATTGACAGCAAACCTGTGATCAAACCGTGTCTTAATATAAGAATTAGCCGTGAATTCCACGCATTCCTGACGGTTCCGTCAAACCGCCGGGGTCTGGGCGAGCGCCCGAAATTCTCTGGAAAACCCGAATGACCTGCTTGTTTAGGGTCGGGTAACGGTTCGGGCCGGGCAGCGGCGGATCACTGCGAAATGCACGCAGGCGTTAATTGACAGTTCTCCGAACTCAATGAGTCTCTCAGGTACTCATTGAGTAAGGAGCGTAACCGCGCTCCAGGGCCTGCGGCCCGGATGGCGCGGATTCGGCTGCGGAAGCCACCCGAGTGAGCGCATTGATATCGGCAGGCGGCGGAACCGCTGCGCGGCCGTAAACAGGGATTCCGCCTCTGCTACGTGCCAACCCAGTCCTTCAAAGAAGGCCAAACCGTTGTCGGGTGCAAACTTGAACGGCGCGTTCTGCAGCATGCCGGCCATCTTCTTGTTCATCATTTTCTTGAGGGCAGGGCCGGCTAAATCAAGCATCCACCAACCCACTTGGGGTTGTCGTATCGCCTCAGAGAGGGCAATCACGTCCGGTTCGTCGAGGTACATCAGCAGGCCCTCGGTCAGGACAAGTGCCTTGGCGGCACCGGCCAGTGCCTCGGTGAAGAAGGCATCGCGAGCGGCTGGATCGGCTAGATCCACGGCGCTGCGGGTCAGCTGGCATCGCGGGGTTTCGCCGCTGAGCAGCTGTGCTTTTTCCGCCAACAGCAGCGGTAGATCCGCTTCGATCCAGGTCAATTCGGCGGGCAGATCCAGCCGGTACGGCCGGGTATCCAGGCCGGCAGCCAAGTTCAAAACCCGGTCACAACCGTTGGCGATCGCGCGGGCAATGGCGTCGTCAATGATTTTCGTCCGCGCGACGAGCCACCAACCGTTACGGGTGGTGCGCGGAACTGTGGCGACGATAGCGCGGCCATGCTCTCCGGCAAGCCGATTGGCGAGGGGGTCGCTGAACAATGCATCCGGACGCGCCGATTCGGTGGCCCGATATAGGGCCGTCCATCGGGCCGTATCGGAGACGTGGGTAATCACTTGCCCTTCGCCGGAATCCAAGCCTGCCATGTATGCGTTATAGCACCGGCAGACGAAACCACCCACCGCCCCAATCGGAATGGTGCCGATCGCGATGTCGCACTATCGGTCTGGGGTAGCGTGCGCTCATGCCCGATCGAAACCGCCGATTCCTTCTTCGCGAACGTCCCACTGGGCGCATCGGTCCGAATACTTTCGAGCTCAGCGAAGCCCCGATCCCCGAAATCGGCGATGGCGAGGCGCTGGTACGCGTCACCTGGATATCCCTGGATCCGACCAACCGCGGCTGGATCAACGACATGCCGTCGTATCTGCCCCCGGTTGGCATTGGCGAGGTCATGCGCGCGGCCGGGCTCGGCGAGGTTGTCGAGTCGAGGAATCCGAATTATCCGGTGGGTTTGACCGTGCAAGGTCTGGTCGGTTGGCAGGACTACGCGGTGGTCTCGGACACGACGCCGCTCTTTCCGGTCGAGGTCGCCGACGGCGTCTCCCCCAGCGCCTACCTCGGCGCACTCGGGATGACCGGGCTCACGGCATGGATCGGGATGCGCGAGATCGCCAAACCACGGCCCGGCGAAACAGTCGTCGTATCCGCCGCGGCCGGCGCCGTCGGTTCGGTGGCGGGCCAGCTCGCCAAGGCGGATGGTGCGCGGGTAGTCGGGATCGCCGGTGGTCCGCAAAAGTGCGCTTTGCTCACTGAGCAGCTCGGTTTCGACGCGGCCGTCGACCATCGGGCCGACGACTGGGCAGCTCAGCTTGTCGCCGCGACACCCAACGGCATCGACGTCGACTTCGAGAACGTCGGTGGCGACATCATGGACGCGATCTTCGCGCGGCTCAACGTCCGCGCGCGGGTAGCGCTGTGCGGCCTGATTTCGGGATACAACTCCGCCGATCCGCCACCCGGACCGCGAGCGTTCGGAAACCTGCTGGTCCAACGCGCCACACTGCAGGGCTTCATCATTCTTGATCACCTGGGCCGCGCGGCCGAGGCGACCGCGGAGATCGCCGGTCTGATCGCGCAGGGCAAGCTCACGCCGCTGGAAACGGTGGTGACCGGCTTCGAACAATTGCCCACGGCGATCAACATGCTCTTCGACGGCACCAACGTGGGCAAGCTCGTCGTGCGGACATCCGAGTAGTCGACTGAGCGGTTGACGCCGTTCGTGCTTTAGCGCAGCAGGTGCCGGGCTGCTATCGTCGCTGGCTTATGCCCGGGATGGACCGTCGTCGGATGATGCTGATGACCGGATTTGGTGTGCTCGGGGCGGCACTGCCCGTCCCGGCGGCCCGCGCCGACTCGTCTCGACGGGACATGCCTCTGGCGCCGGCGCCCAATGGCCAATCAGGCCCCTACCTGTTTCACGACGAATTCGATGGTCCGGCCGGCTCTGCCCCCGACTCGTCGAAGTGGACGGTGGCGCGAGCCCGCGAGGAGATGAAGGACCCGACGTACTGGGAACGGCCCGAGAACGTCGGCCAGTACCGCGACGACCGGCAGAACGTCTTCCTGGACGGTAAGTCGAATCTGGTCATCCGAGCCGCGAAGGACGGCGGCACCTACTACGCCGGCAAGATCCAAAGTCCGTGGCGGGGCGGCATCGGCCATACCTGGGAAGCCCGTATCAAATTCGACTGTCTGACCGCCGGCTGCTGGCCGGCCTGGTGGCTGGGTAACCAGGATCGCGGCGAAATCGACATCATCGAGTGGTACGGCAACGGGAGCTGGCCGTCGGCCACCACTGTCCACGCGAAAGCAAACGGTTCGGAGTGGAAGACCCGCAACGTCGCGTTGGACAGCGGGTGGCACACCTGGCGATGCCAATGGGACGAGACCGGTATGCGGTTCTGGCAGGACTACGCCGAGGGGGCGCAGCCCTACTTCGCCGTCGCGGCGCATTCGCTACCTGACTGGCCGTTCAACGATCCCGGCTACACCGTGTTCCCCGTCCTCAACCTCGCGGTTGCCGGATCCGGCGGCGGGGATCCCAGACCGGGCAGCTATCCGGCACAGATGCTGGTCGACTGGGTACGCGTCTGGTGATCGCGCCGGGAACCTGAGTATCTTCGGGAGCCTAAAGCGGCGCGACGATCAGGACCTTGGAATGGTCCGTGGGGTCAACCCGGACCGGTAGGTCCAGACCAACCCTGAGGTGTGGAGCGCTCGACAGTTCGAGCGCGATGCGCCGAATGGCGCGGTATGGGTCCTGCTGCGGCAGTACCACGTCCAATTCGAGCTCGTGCCAAGAACCCAACGTCGTGCTCGCGACATTGCGCCGAATGCTGACGATGGTTGCTACGCCTTCCAGACCCTCGCGCAGCAGTCGCTCGCGCTCGGTGGTGAGTGCGTTTAGTTCGGCGGCCGCGTTATGAGCCGCGGCCTTGTCCGCGCGCGTCACCCGTTGTCCGGCGCTGGCTCTGCGCGCTCGCTGCAGCCAACCCATGCGGGTCAGCGTACGGTGGCCAGCCGACACCCGTCGATGGCGTCGGGCGGGTAGCGTGCCGCACATGTTTCGCATGACTGTTCAGGACGTGTTCTTCATCCGGGGGCGGGGCATCGTGGCTACCGGGCGCGTGGAACACGGCGAGTTGCGGGTCGGCGACGAGGTGCGAATCAACGATGGTTCAGGCGTGCGAGTCGACGCCATCGAGGCATTCCGCAAGAAGCTGGACACGGCGAAAGCCGGGGACAACGTCGGCCTGCTGTTCAAGAAGCTCACCAAGAGCGATCTGGCCGCGGGAGACGTCATCACCGCGGCGGGTGCATTCCTGGCCTAGCGCCGAACCTGCGCTGCTGGGCAGCCTCGCCCCGCTCCCCTGGCCTGGGGCGATGCCCTCGCGGGCTGACGTTGTTGGGATCGGTAGCTACCCCGTCGATCTGTACTTGTGCCAACGACGACGTCACCGAGGCGTCGCCCCACGGAAGGAATAGCGCAGATGAACATCGTCCCCGCCAGCATCGAGGAGAAGATCAGCCGGGTTGATCGGCAACGAAGCCTGGCGATCGGAATCAGCTGTGGAGTCTTGGCGGCGTGGTCCTTCTTCCGGTTGGTTTGGCTGCTCTACGTGTCGATGACGTTTGGTTGGTTCATGGGGGCGGTGGCCTTCCAGTTCGTGCTGTGGGCAGTCGTCGGCTCCGTGGCCACCATCGCCGCAGCCGGGTTCTTGGCCCGCTACTTCAAGGAATCTGACCCGGATCTCTGACAGCCGGGTTGGGCGAATCGTTTCGGACCGGGTTCACGCCCGTCCGGAACGATTCCCCATTTCGGGGGCGCTGATTTTCGGCGGGTGCCGCACGCCGAGGGATTCGGCGAGTCAACGGTTTGTGATTCGTTGCAGCGTGGTCTCGAAGATCGAGTCGAAAGGTTGTTGGTGGCCAGTACTGGCCATACCGGTCAGGATCAGCCCCGATGTGCGGGCGTAGGAGTAGTAGTCGGTCCGCGTCGTGTCGGTGGGCTCGCCGGGGATCGTGGTGGTGACCGAATACCGGAAGCGCTGGGGTGCCCCGGCGGGGTGGGTGTTCTCCAGAATGTTGACCGCATAGGAACCGGCAGCGGCGCTGCTGAACCGCGGGCAACGCGACACCAGGGCCATGAATTTATCGAATCCCGACGGGTCGAACTCCCGGCCCACCATGACGCGGATGTCTCTGCGGTCGGCGACCTCCGCTGGATCGGTGGGGTCGTGGCCGAACACCTCAGCGGCATCGAAGGCCCCGGTAGAAGCCACGCCCACCACCGCGAAACATTCGACGGGATCAAAGCCGAGGCCCTCGTCGTACAACTGGTATCGGAAATAGCCGAAGGTGCCGGAGAGCTCCTTGATGTCACTGACCGTCCACGGAGGCGGAAACTCTGCCTGCGTGGGCAGCAGCTCGGCCAGTTTCTGGTCGCTCAGACCGGCCAGTCCCGGGGCCAGTGCCTCGGGGCCGGAGCCCCGATTACCGGGCCAGGCCCGGTCCACGACCGGGGCGGTGATCACCACCCCCACGACCGCAAGCGCACACAGCGCCGCCGCGATCGCCCATGGTCTCCGGCGTGACAAGTTGGTCATGACGCCCGTAGGTTTCGCAGCGTCTGGTCGGCGAGCCGCTGCACCAGATCCCGCTCGGCGCCCTCCATGTAGATGGTGCATTCCAGCAGCACACCCCGCACCGCGTAGTAGCTGACCTGGTAGGTCGATGCGGGGTCGCGACTGCCGATCGTGGCGAACGTCCTGGTGACAGTGACGGCGGCGTCGGCATCACGTGCTGCGTGGGACTGGATCTGGGTGCTAACGGTGCGACGGTCTTTGACCTGGCCGTCGACGTAGTAGTTGGTGACCCGATAGGAGCCGCAGCGGTCCAGCCAGTGCTGGTAATTTCCAACCTGCTCCGCCGCGTCCGAGTTGACCCAGAGCGCGAAACGGGCGTTGGGCCCGTGCTCCCGTCCCTCTCCGGTCGCCGCGAAATCGGATGCGGGGGCATCCTGCACAAACAGTTGGGCGTATCGGTCGACTTGGACGTAGGCAGCCAAACTATCCCCGGAGTGATTGAGGATCTTGGGTATCGCGCCACACATGTCCGGTTCGTAGGTCGCCGCGGGCCCCGCATCGGGCTGGACACTCAGCGTCGCCGGATCGCTGGCAGCGGCACGCTGCAACCGTCCGGTCAGTGAATATCCCCAATCTGGCGGGAAGTCTGTGCTGGTTGGTAAGGCGGTCGCCAGGACCCAATCGCTGTGCGATGCCAAATCCGTGGTGTCCGACAGCGATGGCACCGCCAGCAGCATCACGCCGCAGGCACCGAGGACGGCTAGGGCGAGGGCACCCACCACCCGCGGCCAGGGCCGGCCGGGTGAAGCGACGGGCTCTGCGGCCACCGATCCCATCCGTGCTCCTCCCCGCGGGCCGGTCTGCGCGGCCTTCGCATCACCACCGGGGTTGCCGGCGTAACACTATCGCGGCAGCACGGGGGTAAAGCCGACCGACACAGCGGCACCCTTCGACCGCGATCTTCGGTGGCCCCGGGTGGCTCCGGCGGCGGGCGCTAGTGCTGCCGCACGCGGTTCACAGCCCGGGTGCCTCCGGATGGAACTTGGCTACCAGCCGCCGCATTCCGTCGTGCCAGTCGACGGCGGTGTTGCCGATGAGCTCGTGCATCCGGGTGACGTCAACCGGATTTGGGCGCAATGCGCTGTCGCTCTCCTGGAAAACGGGCTCTTTGCCGATCAGTGTCCCTAGGTAGCCGCACCAGTCCTGCAGGCTGACGATCTGGTCGCCGGCCCAGTTGACCGTGGTCGCCGGAACCGACGCCGCCGCGAACAGCTTCGGGATGGTCGCGATGATGTCGTCTTCGTGAATCGGGTTGTAGCGTGCCGGCCCACCCGGCGGAACCGGGATTGGAATTCCGGCCAGCATCATCTCCATGTGGAAGAACGGCCACCCACCGTTGTTGCCGTAGGGGACGTTGAGGCGCGCGATGGTGGCGGGTACTTCGAGAACGCGCGCCATCGACCGAACGACCACCTCGCCGGCAATCTTGGATATCGAATAGGTGGGGAACAGGAACTTGTGGTTGTCGCCGAGAGCGGCGTTTTCGGTGCGCAGTTCATTGTCGGGCGGGTCGTACACGGCCGCGGATGAGCAGTGCAGAAAGGCCTTTGTGGCGCGGCAATGAGCCATCAGCAGTCCGACCGATTCGGCGTTTGCTCCCAGGTCCTTGTCCCAGTTGCCGCTCTTGGCCACCGCAAAGTTGAGGACGTAATCGAAGTCGGAGGGAATTACGGTGAAGTCACCAGCGGCCAGGTTGACCGCTTGGCAACGAATGCCCGCCTGCTCGAGGTCTGCCCGCGCGGTGGCATCGGTAAAGCGAGCGATGCCCCAGACCTCGTTAGCTGCCGCCAGGGCCCGGGCAACGGGACTAGCGACCTGTCCGGTCACGCCGGTGATCAGTATTTTCGAGTCGCGCATGAGGGTGATGCTAGGGCCCGCGCGGGCAGCCGGCGCAAGGCGCCGCGGCCGGCGGGCGTTAAGGGTCGATGGTCCCTACCGGTGCGGCTCTCGGCGCGACATCATCGAAAAGATGAGTGATCCGTCGCAACCCGCAACAGGCGCGACTGAACAACCTGGCCCACCCAGCCGTGTTGTTCAAGCCGCGGCTTGGGTGGGAATCGTTGCCGGCATCGTGTTCATCGTCGCAGTGGTTTTCTTCTCCGGATTCTTCGTGGCGTGGTCCGCCGGTTACGGCGGTGGCGGCGATCGGGACACCGGCTCCACAGGTCAGAGTGCTCCGGGCCCGATGATGAACAAGTGCCCCATGATGGGCGGTGAAGGCGGACGCGGCCCTGGCCCGTCACCAGCAACCAGCGCGCCCGGTCCGTCGCGGCCGTAGCCCCCCGGTGATTGGGAAATGGTGATTGGGAAATGTGGTGCGGCCGATAAACGAATCCTCGCGGCCCACTAGACCTTTATTGTCGGTGGTTGATCTCGTCGCACGCGGATTCTGATTGCTTTGGTTCGGCACCCCCCGTGGACACCCGCCCTTAGCGGGTCACACAGGATGTGCTGCCCAGGTGGCCGGCAGCATCGGCACACGTGGATCGCCATCGCACTGATCGCCTGCCAAGGTGATCAACCCACCAGGTCGCGGGAGTGTTTCCTTGCCGGCGGCCCCGGAAAATCCCATCGACTCCGCGCCCCTGTCGCTCACCTCTACGGCGGCCGGCGACAGTGCATGCACTTCCCGGACCAGCGATGATGCTACCGACCGCCGGGCCGATTCGCCATCGGATGCCTTCGTGTCCTCCTCCGCCAGCCGCGCGTCATGAACCGCCCGATCAACACCAAGCGGCACGCTGACCGGGACGGCGATGGCGGTCGCCACTTCGAGGGCCAGTGCCGGAGGAAGGGCGAGTAGCGCCAGCAGACCTGCCGGCACGAGCCACGGATTCGCGATGATAAAACCAATAAAGCTGAAGAAAGCAATGTACACTTCGACGTAAATGGCGAATAGCGCTACCTGGATTGCAAGTATGATTCCGGAAAGGCTTAAGGAAAACGCTGCAATAACGATGCTGATAATCGCCTCGATAATTCGCCAAATTATGTTGAACAGCGCGGTGAGCAAGACGGTGATTATGCCCCCCAGCGTGCCGACGGCCGCCGCTTCGGCGCCGCCGACTGCGGCGGCGGCTTCGCCGGCGCCGGGGGCCAGCAGCATCGGTGCGGGGGTGTTGGGTGGTGTCGAGAGCACCGCCGCGTCACAGGCCGCGCCGTAGGCGATCATCGCGAGCGCGGTCCGGATCCACTGCGCGGCATACCAGGCCTCATTGACGGCGATCGGGATTGTGTTGATCCCGAAGAAGTTTGTCGCGATCAGTACGCCGCGAAGAGTGCGGTTGGCGATCAGCTCGGCCGAGGTGGGCGTGGTGGCCAGGGTGAGTTCATAGGCCGCAACGGCACTTTCGTATGCGACGGCTGTTTGCGCGCAGTCGGCGCTGGTCTTTTCCAGCCACGCCACATACGGCAGGTGCGCGGCTTGATACCGCCCTGCGCTTGGGCCCTGCCAGGTGTCGGCCTGCACCTGGGCCAAGAGGGCGGTCAGTTCCGTGGCCGCGGCGGCGTGTTCTGTGCTCAACGCGGTGTAGGCCCCGGCGGCGGCGAGCATCGGGCTAGGGCCCACACCGCTTTCCAGTTGAAATCGGTGCAACTCCGGCGGCAAGGCCATGGCATAAAGCGCTGTCACCGACATCTGGCTGCCCCCGATCCACATCGAGCCGTCGTCTCCAAGGGGACGGCAAGCCCCAACCGCAACGTCACTTCGCAATCCCCCTCTGTGGCTCAGCTGCTACGCCGTCGATAACTTGCTGTCCTGACTCGTTGCCCATCGGGCGTTCTCGGCAGAAGGCTAATATACAGTACGGTAGCGTTCCTTCGGGTCGCATTTGCTGCGGCGCGTCTCCGGCGAGGGGATTTCGGGACGCAATGGCGTGTCCCGGTTGGCGTGGCGGTAGCGATACGCACCGTTAGCGCGGCAGGCGGGAGGTGCGGCCCAGCTGGCCGGCAGCATCGGCACATTTGGATCGCCATCGTGGTTGGCGGCCACCGCGACCAACCCGCCGGGATGGGCGAGAGTCTCCCCGTCGGCAATGCCGGTGAGCCCCATCATCCCGGCACCCCTATCGCTCACCCCGGCCGACGCCGGCCGGGTTGTGGTCACTTGTCGAACCGTCGGAGATCCAACCGATCGCCGGGCCGGCGTGTCTTTGGGCGCCTTCGGATCTTCGTCCGTGCGCGACTCGGCGGCCGCGTCCTGGACAACGCGCTCTTGGTCGCCGACCCCATCGGAACGGAGTGAATGTACACGACAGGAGTGGTTCTCCTGGTGGCTGTCTTGTCACCCCGTAGCACCGCTTTGACCAGTCGGTTTGCCTCGTGGCGGCGTGTCAGCTTGCGAATCTGGCCGGCGATGCTTGCATCCGGTGACGTGACTGTCGGGCTGCGCTACTGCACCGGCGGATCGCCCGGGCAAGAACCTGTCGGGATCAACGACCAAACACCTCGGTGGGCCGTCGAATTGTGTCCGTGATCGCCACGACTATTTGCGCCCGTTGATTGTCCCGGAGGATTTCGCAAGTGCCGGTGAAGTGAACCCAGTCGTGGCCGGTTCCGATTACCGGAAAAGGCCGGGAACCCGTTATCGGAAAGCGGGTGAATGGGCCATTGCCGACGGCGAGCTGGTCGGATTCGGGGCACCCGCGGGCGATGCGTGCAACGGCCATTGAGCTGGCCGCACGCTGGTCGGCGGCCGGTACCGTCCGCGTGACGTCCGCGAGGGTGGACGAGCGCAAGGCTGGTGCGACGATTTCGTCCCGGGCTGGGCGGAATGACCGCCATCGTCTCTACCACGCGAAGCCGGCTTTTGATATGGGAGAGAAACTTGCAGGTTGCGAGGTTCTTGTTGGGTCTTGGGCCACCATATGGTTCGGTCGCGCACCCGCAGCGCCTGTGAGTGGATAGTCGGAGTAAGCCGTGGCTTCCTGGTTCTGTGCATTGCGCTCACCCGCGAACCCGCCGGGGCCGGCGGTGCCGATCGTCCTCGGTGGCGAGGGCGGGCACTCGGCGGTGATTTACACGACAATTCGCCCGTAATTGCGGGAGCGGTCACACTTGGCACAGTGAATTTCCTGCATGTTCTCAGGTGTTGGCCCTGGTAATCGTCCTGATCCAGAAAACCTGCTGGCTAGTGGTCCAGTCCGTCGTAGAATTGAGCAATCGTCCAGCAAAGCTGGGACGGGGTGTGCGGCGACAGTCGCGCGACGAATCAGTTGGTCGTTGGACTGCAAGGGCACGAACGATTCGTGCAGCGCACAATTACACAGGAGCGTGCAAATGGATCCCATGTCACACGACCCGGCCGCAGGCGACATTGGCTCTCAGCTGGTCGACATCGGTACCCAGGGCATCAGTGCTGGTACCACGGCAGCGATGACTGTGCTGACCGGTTTGATCCCGGCGGGAGCTGAAGAAGTCTCGGCGCAGGCCGTCCTGGCCTTTGCTCAGGAGGCGGCCACGATGTTGGCGTCCAATGTGGCGGCTCAAGAAGAGTTGATGCGGACCGGCACCGCGCTCAGCGACATCGCGCGCATGTACGGAGACGCCGATGACGTTGCCGCGGACGCCTTGACCTTCCGTGGCGCGGCAATGTCCAACCCCGCTGCCGCGGGCAGCTCTGGTTTTGCAACTGGTGCGGGCCTGCGCGCCGGCGCGTTTGCCACCGAAGCGGGACCCGCGGCCCAGCCGCTGGTGTCCCAACTGATTGGGTCGCAGTCCTCGCCGATGGCGGCCGCGGCCGCCAACGCGGGATCATCGGCGATGAGTGGTGCCGCGCCGATGGGCAGCGGGATGGGCGCAGGCTCGTCGGCAGGCGGCGCATCCAAGCCAGGGCTGGTATCAGCCACCGGGCCCGCCGACGAGGAAGAAGAACGTAAGGACTCCGCGGCTGCGGGCGAACAAAACGGGCTGGCGGACGTGGGCCAGCGAGAGGACGCGAGCGGCTCTCACCCGGTCGAACGCTTGATGTAGCGGGCCATCGGCAACCAGCGCGGGGCCGGCGCACTGTTGTGCGCTGCGGTGGTGAGTTCAAGACCGTCGCCAAGCCGTCGAGAATGCTGCGCTGGCCCACAGACACTTCGGGGCGCCGGTCTCCTACGCTTGCGCTGTGACGTGCTAGTCCCGGAAGCGAAAGAGAGGCTGTTGTGACCGACCCCGACATGGCCACAATCCTGCGGAACATGAAAGTCCCGGTGCGGATGACCGGCAGCCAGGCGCTTCGTGACTTCTTGCTCATCTACGTCGACGATGAAGAGTCGCTGGCGACCCCAGAACGGCTCAAGCAGTTGAACGGCCTGCTGATCCTGTCCCACCTCGAGGTCGTCAATGCCCTCGGTGCGATGGAAGCGGCGGCCACCGAGCAGCATGTTGAGCGATTCCGCAACGAGATCAACAGGAAGTTCCGCAAACGCAGATGGTGGTAACGGGCTCCGCGCCGCCGCGAGATCGCTAGGCGAGGATTCGGCGGACGCGTCCCACGCTCGTCGTCGTACGGTGAAGTGTGCATTGGATCATCGACGGCATGAACGTAATCGGCTCGCGGCCGGACGGATGGTGGAAGGACCGCCACGGCGCGATGGTCGCGCTTGTGCACAGACTCGAGCGTTGGGCATCGGAGCAGGACGGAGCCGGCGGAAAGGACGTCACCGTGATATTCGAGCGGCCTCCGTCAACGCCGATCTGCTCGTCGGTTCTCGAGGTAGCGCACGCGCCCAAGGCGGCGGCCAACTCGGCTGACGACGAGATCGTGCGCCGGGTCGCAGCGGAACCGCAACCGCGCGACGTTCGGGTGGTGACGTCGGACAAGCTATTGGTCGAGCGGGTCACAAAACTGGGTGCATCAACCTATCGGGCGGAAAGTTTTCGTGACCTCATCGATCCGCGTGGTGCCAAGCATGGGGGCGAGCGCTGAGGCCGCGTTCGCCAGCGGCCCGGGTGGTCAGCGCCAAATTGGCCTGCTAGATCCTGTTTATCCGCCGGTCGTTGCTGGATAGGATGGCAGCCATGGCGCATCGCAGTTGGCCGATTGCCTTGGCAGCCGCCACAGTTGCCCTGGGCACGATCCCCATGGGTATGGCCACGCGAGCATATGCCGCGCCGGCACCAGAAGTGGAATACGTCTACAACGTGATGGTGCGGCGCCACTACGATTTTCCGAACAATGACGCGATCGGCTACGGACACGGGATCTGCGACAAGGTCAGTGGCGGTCAAAGTTACGCCCAGGTGATGGGTGACGTAAAGAATGATGTGACCCCTAACGACGAGTTCGCGGCCAACTACCTGGTGTCCTACGCGGTCAATCTCCTTTGCCCCGAGCAAGTCTGGCAGCTGCGGAACTCGGCGGCGAACTACCGGCCACCGGCGGAGTAACTCGAGACCCAACGTTGGCGCCGGTACGGCAGCCGTGGGCAGAAGTGCGAGTCAACTTCTGAAGGTGTTGCACCCCTAGCCTATTCGGGTGGCATGGCGGGCGGCGGGTAGATCCCGCGCAGAATCCAGGGAAGCCAGTTGATCCCGTATTCGATCTCGTCGCTGGCATCGTAGTCAGGGCTGGGGTCGATCGGAACGTTCTCGGGCAAAGCCACCGGTGGCGGCGGCTCGGTTGGCGCTGTAACCGGTGGTGTCGCCACCGGGCGGTCGAGCTGTCCGTATATAGCCACCACGACCGTGCGATCCGGGCTGTTCTCTGACCACACCCCGATTTCGGTGTTGGCGCAATCCGACATGATCGCGAAATACGCCGGGTTGTAATACCACTGGTTGAGCAACTCCACGCCGCTGATCGCCAGGGCAGGATTGATGGCCACGGTTTCGGCGACTTGGCCGTGGAAGCCGGCGGCGCTGGCGCGGTCGGAAGGTGCGGATCCGTCAGAACCAATGTCGCCATCGAGGTCGCGGTTGTTCAACACATCGAGGGTGTGCCATTGCGCGGCCAGCTGCAGCTGCGGGTTGATTCTCACGTCATTGGTGCAGCCGGCTTGATGCTGGACGGTGTAGACATTGGCGACCACTCCGTCATTGAGCCGCTTGTTGTCGGCGCGCGCCGCGGGCATGCCCAGCGCAGCGCCGGACACCATGGCGACCAATGCGGACAGAATCAGGTATCGGTGTCGCATTGTCGTCTTCCTTCCCATGCTGGCTCTTCGTGACCGGTCCGCCCCCTCGTGTCTGGCCGACTCACACCGGGTCAAATCGCGAAATCAGCCACCGCCCGTCGACCTTGTCGAGGGTGACCCGAACGCTGGATGCGGTGCTGGTGGGCGGGTCCTGGCTCACGATGATGGTCTGGTTCACAAACAGCAGAGCGATCGCGTGCTCGCCGGTTGCCGACACCGAGGCCGCGGCTGGCACGGTGGCCACCGCAGAAATATCCTTCTGTTTGGCCCCCGGGATGACCACATCGCGGGTCAGCGATGTGTAGTCGCTCAGGAATGCGCCGGTCAATTTGGCTCGTGCGGCCTCGATGTCACTCCGCACGGTGTCAGGCCGGTAGGACAGCAGCGCGATGGTCCCCGCGGTGGCGGCCTGGACGGATTCCGCACGTGCCTGTGCCGCATCGCGAACGGCGCAATCCTGCCACTTCGCAAACCCGGTTCCGCCTGCCAGCAGGAGCGCCAGGGCGGGCAGCAGGCCGTAGGCGATCACCGGCCACCAGCGAAGTCGACGCCGCACCACCGCCGGTGGTTCGCCGCTGCCCGCGGTGTCGGTGTCGCCGCACTCGCCCGCGCCGGGCCGGCTGACGGCGGTCACGGTACGAATCCGACCTTGGCGGCTTTGAATCCGTCGTCGACCCTCTCGAGGGTGATGCGTATCCGCCATATTCGCGGCATCGGGTCGGGTTCACCGCCATTTGAGGTCTGCACCGAAACCGCCACCAGCGCCTGGGCCGTGTCGGCTGTCTCCGACTCCAGTCCGGCCTCGGTTACGGTGCCCACCGTGGTGGCCTTGGCCTGCCGCAGGACCTCGATGAAAGGCTTTGAGCGTTCGGCGAAATCGTCGTAGAACTCCCCCGTCGCGCTGTCCAGAATGCGGTGCACGTCGGAATCGCCATGTTGCCAGTCGATGGTCGTCAGGTTCAGCGCAACCTGCCTGGCGACTCGCAGAGCTTGACCCTGTCGGGCTTGCGCCTGACCGGCTAGATGAACGCGAAATCCAAACCACCCCAGTGGCGCTGCCAATGCAACAACCACGGCCAGGCCGAAGAGCGTGGCGCGCAGCGGCGCGGACCGGTGCTTCTCGGCGGCGGAGTCCGCGCAACGGTGTTCGAGTGCTTCGTCTGGGGGCGGTCCGGGACTGGTCACCACGCTCATGAGGCCCTCCGTTCCATCGAGGTGATCGTGTGCACCCTTGGCTTCAGGGCACCGGTGGTGGCAACAGCATCGATTGCCATGTCTGGTCTTTCGGAGCGGTTTGGGCCAGGTCGGACCGGGTGTACTGGCGGCCGTCCGGTCCCGTGTAGGTGCCGGTGGCCGGGTCGTACTCGGCGGCGGCGATGGGCGGCGGAGGAGCCTCCCCGGGCCCAGCGGCGGCAGGCGGCGGCGGGCCGGGTGGGAGTTGTGGGATGTCTTGGCCGGAAAGGGTGGAGTTGGGGTCGCCCTTCCAGTTGTAGCCGTCATTGAGCGGCGCGTACTGTTCGTTGCTCTCGCACAACTTCACCGTTGGTGCACGCTTGCCGGGAACGGTTTCGCACGGGATATTGCGCGCCCCACGCACATTGAGCGGCGAATCCTGCGGCACCCGGCAGTACAGGTCGCCGGCCGGACGGTTCGGGTAGTCCTCGAAGGTGGGGACTCGCTGCTGCTGGGCTGGCAGGAATCCGGTGGAGCACGGCGGTGGCAGGTTGAGGTTGAGGTTAAAGCTCAGATACTGGCCGTGGTAGGCCTGTTTGGTGTTGACGTTGGCCAGGATTCCGGCTTGTTCGGCGCTGATGGCCATCGGGAACACCACCAGCAGCTGCTCGATGTCGTTCTGGTAGGCCAGCGCGACCTGGCCGACGCTGACGAGGTTGGCAAGCAGGATCGGCAAGGTGGTTTGCACCCGTTCGAGCAGTGAGTTCACCTCGTCCAATGCTGGGCCGCCATTGTCGATGGTTGCGGCGACGGCTTGGTCGTGGGTCTGCAATTCGGTGGTGACCGCGGCCAGGTGCGACGCCCATCCGGCTATCGCATCCGAGCTATGGGTTTGTGAATCCAGCACCGGCGGGGTCTGGTCGATCAGTGCGATCAGCGGGTCGAGGTTCTTGCGCGCGTCGATCGCCAGGTTGGAGGTGCCCGTGATCAGACGGGAGAGTTCGGGACCGAGGCCGCCGACGGCCGTGTACGACTCATTGATGACGGTTTGCAGGTTCTCGTGCGGGATGGCTCCCAGGGCGGTGTTGGCCGCGCTGAGCAGGGCGTTGATGTCGGGCGGAACCGAGGTGTTGACCAGTCTGATCACGTCGCCGTCCTTGAGCGGGGGTGAGGTGGCGTTGCGGGGCAATAACTCGACATAGGTTTCGCCGATGGCGGTTTGGCTATGCACTTCGGCTTTGAGGTCGGACGGAATGTCGATGCCCGACTTCAGCGACAGGACGGCCACGACCCCGGTGTCGGTCAGCTGCACCGACTCCACCCGGCCCACTTCGGAGCCGCGATAGGTGACATTGCCGGAGCTGTACAGCCCACCGGACTTCGTCAGCTCCATTGTCACCGTGTAGCGGCCGACGCCGAAGAGCATGGCCGGCAGTTTGGCGAAGTGCAGGAACGTGATCGCCAGTACGCTCAGCGCGATTACGGCGAAGATGGTCAGCTGAATCATGACGCGGCGCTCTAGATGCATCTAGGGCCCCTGGTCCCAGTGGTACGGCACGGTGAGTGGATTGCCTGGGTTTCCGCGGTATCCGGCGGTGCACGGGCTCGGGAACTGACCGATGGTGCGTCCCCACTGCAGTTCGAGTTCGGTGAGGTGGCATTCCCAGCGGGTGCCGGTCAGTAGCCCTTGGTCTATTCGACTCAGCGTGAGGTCGACGATCGCCGTCAAGTTGGCGTAATCACCACGCTGGAAGTTCTGGAACGTTTCGTTCGGAAAGGGAAAGGTCGCCAGCAGTGATAGCGACCGGGTCAGGCTGGGTCCGGCGTTGGCCAACGATTCCAAAACCGGTCCGAGCTGCCGCAGTTCGCTGACCAGGTTGGCCTTGGTCTTGTTCACCGAGTCGGCGGTCAGGGCGCTGAACTTGCTGAGCTGGTCGGCTGCCGTAACGAGCTTGTCCCGCTCGTCATTGAGCACGGCTAGGGCGTCCGGAATGGTGGCCAGCGCCCGATCCAGGACGGGCTGCTGTTCGGCGAACTTTCCCACCAACCGGTTCAAGCTCTCAGTGGCTTCGATGATGTCATCGGATTGGTCGTCGAGGGTCGCGGTGAAGCTATCCAGCTGTGCGATCAGGCTGCGCACATCGTGCTCGCGCCCGCGGAATGCGGTGCTCAATGCCTCGGTGATGTCTTGGACTTGGCCCAACCCGCCCCCGTTGAGCACCAGCGACAGCGCCGCCAGGGTCTGCTCGGTGCTCGGGTAGGCTCCGCCGCGGGACAGCGGAATCAGCGATCCCTCGCGCAGCCTGCCTTGCGGTGCATCATGTTTCGGGGCAGCCAGCTCGATGTGATAAGAGCCGAGCAGGCTGGTGGTCCCGATCCGGGCGGTCGCGTTGGCCGGCAGCGCGACGCCGGCATCCAGCCGGATCGTCACCAGCGCGTGCCAGCCCTGGCGCTCGATTCTTGCCACATGGCCGACCGTCACGTCGGCAACCCGCACCCTCGAGTTCGGCTGGATGTTGTTGACGTCCGGCATCTGCGCCTGGATGACAAACGAACCCGGCCCGTTGCCCTCGGTGCCCGGCAGTGGTAGCGAATTCAGACCGCGCCAGCCGCAGCCGGATACTGCGGCCAAGGTAGCCATCGTCACCAGGACTGTGGCCAGACGCAGCGCCACCCGGCGCCGGTGGCGGACGCGCATCAGCCACCTCCCGGCGGGACCATCATGCCGCGTAGCCCGGCGGCGGGGTCGGGTTCCACAGTCACATCTGCTGGCGGTTCCGCAGGCGGCATATCCGGCTGCGGCGGAACGTAGTCCGGTCTCATCCAGTCTTCGCTGTAGGTGACTTCGTTGGGCCGGGCCTGGGCGCCGACGAACAGGTTCTCCCCCAGCGGGGGAAAGTTGTATTGGCGGTTCTTCAGGATCGGAGCCAGATATTGCACGCAGAGTTTGGCTGCCTGTTCGCCGCCCAAGCGGGAGGCGGACTGAATTGCACCGCACAGAAAAGAGATTGGGTTGGCGAAGTCGTTGGCGGCCAGCGCGCCGGTGAGCGCCCCGTTGGCCGGTTCAAAGATGTTGTTGAAGTTCTGCAGCACCGTGGGCCCGATGTGCAGGGTCTGCTTGATGTCGTCGAGGCTGGCCACCAGCGCGTTGCTGATCGACGCCAGCTTGTCTGAGGCGGTGCCGACCGCCTCCCGGTTCTCGGCGGCGAAGCTCTGCACATCGGCGACCACCGCGTTGATGTCTTCCACGGCCTGACCGACCTTGTTCGGATCGGTGGCCAGCAGCGAGGAAACCGCGGCGAGGTTGTGGTTGAGCTGCTCGAGCAGGTCGGCACTGTCGTGCAGTGCAGACACCAGCGTGGACAGGTTTCGTACGGTGGAGAAGATGTCATTCCGGTGATCGCTGAGAGTCGAAACCGTCTGTGAAAGTTCGACAATCGCGTCACGAATGGTGGATCCCTGGCCACGTAGATTGTCCGCGGCGGTATTGATGAGGGCACCCAACGTGCTGACGCCGCCCGGCTCGGTGGGCTTGAGCAACTCGGTCAGTCGTTGTAGCTGGTTGCGTAGGTCATCCCACTCCACCGGCACCGCGGTGCGCTGCTGCGAGATGATCGCGCCGCTGGCCATGGTGGGTCCACCTGAGTAGGGCGGGGTGAGCTGGATCGCCCGACCCGTCACCAATTGTGGCGACAGGATCGCCGCCTTGGCGTCGGCGGGAACCTTGTACTTGCGGTCGAACCAGAACGAGATCTTGGACCGCAGCGGCTGCGGCTCGATCTTGACTATCTTGCCTACTGGCACGCCCCGGATGAGGACGTCGTCACCGGCGAACACCCCGTTGCTGTTGTCGAAGTAGGCGACCACGAGCGTTCGGGTCGCGTCCCCGGCGGTGCGCATTGCCGCGATCACTCCGGCGACCAACACCAGGATGAGTGTGGTTGCCAGCACCGAGCGGGTCCGCCGCAACCTCGTGGTCATGACGGACCACCCGGCTGCGGGGCCGGCACCTGGACCGGTCCCGGGGTGGACGCCAAGCCCGGCGGTGCGACCGCGGGCGGCCCCGGTGGTGGGCCCCCGGGCGGTGGAGCCGGCGGTGGCTCCCGGTATGGGTAGCGCGGATCGCCGGGGTTGCCGGTAATCGCGTCCGGCAGCGTCAACCGCGGCTCGCCGCCCTGACCGGTGCGCGGGTAGGGCATCGGCAACGGCGGGGTGCCGGGTTGCCCAGTGGGCGGATCGGTCAGCTGCGAGGGCAGCAAGGTGGCCGGGTCCAGCCCCAGATCGGAGAATGCGGCGCCGATGAACGGTTGCACGAACTGGCCCGGTAGCAGGTTGACCACGTAGGCCTTGAAGAAGGGGCCCGAGGACACCGATTCGCCGAGTGACATGACGTAGGTGTTGATCAACGGAATCGCTTGCTGCAGGCGTTCTTTGCGAGCCTCGACAATGTCGAGCACCCCGTTGAGTTTGTCCAGCGCCGGCCGTAGCTCCTGGCGGTTGTCGGCGATGAAGCCCTTCAATTGCCGTGCTACCGCGGAGATGTTCGCCCAGATCTGGTCCAGGGCCGCACTTTGGGTCCGAAGCTGCACCAGCAGTGCATTGGTGTCGCGTACCAGGCCCGCGATCTGATCGGTGCGGTTGGCCAGCACGCCAGTGGCTCTGGCCGCGTTGTCCAGCAGGCTGCGCAGTTGCACGTCACGCTGGTTGAGTGTTCGTGCGAGGCGGGCCACTCCCTGTACCGCGTTGCGGAAATCGGCCGGGGTGTCGGCAAATGTCTGCGCCAGGGTGTCCAGTGATTCGGACAGCTGACCGGTGTTCAATCCGCTGATGGTGCTGGCCAAGTCGCCCAGCGCGTCGGGCAGCTGGTAGGGCGACATGGTCCGCTCGACCGGGATCGGGCCGGTGAGATGGCCCTCTCCACGCGGTATCACCTCGACGAACTTGCTACCCAGCAGGCCTTTGGTCTTGATAGCCGCCTCGGTGCGCTCACCGAGGCGGATGTTCTTGTCGACCTTGAACGTGACCCGGGCGCCGGGCTCGTCGAGCTCGATACTGGACACCTTCCCGACGGGATAGCCGGAGACCTCGACCGTGTTGCCGGTCCGCAACCCACCCACATCGGCGAAGTATGCGCAGACGCTGGTGCCCTGGTCGAAGAACGGGAGCTTCTGGTATTGCAGGGCACCCCCCACGACGCCAGCGGCGGTAAGGATGCCCACAGTGCCGACCAGCAGTAGGTTGCGTTCAGCGAATGACTTCATTTCGGCGTGCACCGACCTGTGGCCTGACCGGCGACCTTGATGTACACCGGCTGCCCACCTTTGCCGTTGACCTTCAGCACGACGTCACACAGGTAGAAGGCGAAGAAGTCACCGTACATGCCCTGCCGTACCAGCGCCTGGTATCTGTCCGGCAACGTGTTGAGCAGATTGTCGAGGTAGTCATGATCGGCCAGCGCGATGGTCGCGACCCGGTCGGTCTCGTGCAGCGCCTTCGAAAACGGTGCGCGGGCTTGCGAGAGCAAGTCGGCGACCGATCCGGCCGCGGCGTTGGTGTATGCCACCGCGTTGGATATGTCGGTTCGGCGTGCGGAGAGCCCCGCAATCAGCTGCGACAGCGACGCCACGGCCTTGTCCAGCCGGTCGCTTTGACCCCCCAGCGAACCCAGCACCACGTTGAGATTGGTGACCACCTGACCGATCAGCTGATCCCGATCGGCCAATGTGTTGGTCACGGCCGCAGCCTGGTCCAGAAAAGTTCCGATGGTGGGGCCCTGGCCCTGAAATGCTTGCAGCAGTTGGTCGCTCAGCGCATTGACCTGGTGGGGGTCCAGGGCGCGAAACAGTGGCCGGAAGCCGCCGATCAAGGCGTCGAGATCCAGTGCCGGTTTGGTGTTGGCCAACGGAATTGTCTGACCGGGCTTGAGGATCGTGAGCCCGCCGGCTCCTTCCTCGAGTGCCAGATAGCGGTCGCCGAAGAGATTGTCGTAGCGGATCACCGCCTGGGTTCCCTGGGTGAGGGTGACCGAATTGTCGGCGGTGAACTCGACTTTCACGGTCGCATCGGGATTGATGGAGATCTTCTCGACCTTGCCGACCTCAACCCCTGCGATGCGGACCAGCTTGCCTTCTCTGAGGTTGGAGACATTGCTGAACTCGGCGTAGTAGGTGTTGCCGTCGCCGAAGCGCACCTGACCGAAGACAGCGACCAGCAGAAAGGCGGTCAGCGCGCAGACCGTCAGGAACACGCCGAGGCGGATCACGACGCCTCTGAGGTCTTCCCGCATTGCTACTCCCCTGCTTGTCTTGATTGGCACGCACCGGCGCCGCCCTGGTGCCGTCCCGGTGCCGTCATGGGTCTGTCATGGTGATGGAGTCCCCGTCTCCTGCTGGGGTGCAAGGGGTTCGGGTATCGGTGCGGGCTCAGTGGGAGCCGGCGGGACCCCCGGCCATAGCGGCACCCCGCCAGGGCCGTACAGCGCGGCTCCATACGGCGGCCCCCCGGGGTTGGGGCCGATCGCCGGCCCCGGCAGGCAGGGGCGCACCGAAGGAGGCTGGGGCACAGCGCGGGTCACGGGCAAGTAGTCGGCCCAGCAGGGATGCCCGATTCCGGGGTTGGGCCGGATGTCGAGTCCGGTTCCCCAACCGGTGTCGGTGACGAGCTGACGCACCGGGAAGTTCTTGGTCGCATCTGGCAATGATCCGCAGCCCGGCGCTCCGCTGGGGCCGCCTTTTGCGGCGACGAGCGGCAGGTTGTCGGGAAAGACATAGGGGTCATTGCCCAGCAGCAGTGCGACATCGAGCTGCAGGGTGCGGCCGTCGGCGCCACCCCAGGCCGCATAGCCGCCATTGTCGAGGTACCACTTGGTGCCCTGTAGCAAGCAGGTGTATTCGGGGTTGTACTTGAGTAGCAGATTCGTGGTCGGCTCGAGGATATTGATCGATGTGGTCAGGTTCTCTCGGTTGTTGGCGAGCAGATTGGTCCCGGTGTCGGCCAAGCCGATCACGTTGAGCAGCAGGGAATCCAGCGACCTCGCGTGGTCCACCACGGTGGTGCTGGTGGTGCTGGCCGCATCGAGGATCGTCAAGATGTCGCGCGCGGCCGCGTCATAGGTGTTGCTGAAATCTCGCAGCGACCGCCAGTTCTGGCGCAGCGTGTCCCGACGTGCATTGAGTGCCTGCAACACCTGGTTCAGATCGGTGGTTGCCTGACCGATGCGTTCCCCCTGTCCGCGAACGCCTTCGGCCACCGCGCTCAGCACGGCGTTGAGCTTCAGCGGATCGATCATGTTGAGCAGGTCGACGACGTTCTCGAAAACGGTGTTGATCTCGGTGCTGACGTTCTTGGAATGCAATACCGCCCCGGCAGCCAGCCGAGCGCGACTCGGGGTCGGCGGTATCACCAGGTCGACGAACTTCGCGCCGAACGCGGTGGTGGCGCTGATCTGCGCCTCCACATTGGCAGGGATGTAACGGATCTGGTCGGGGTCGATTTCCAGTTCGAGACTGGCGCCATGGTTGCTGTCGATCTGACGGACCCGGCCGACCTGCACCCCACGTAACATGACCTTGGCGCCGGCGTCCATCACCAGCCCGGATCGTTCCGAAGTCAGGGTGACCGCAACATACGGTCGCAAGGTGCCGGTGAAGGACACGGTCGTCACGAGGATGGCCGCGACGATCGCCGCGAACAGGATCACGGTCCACCAAGCATCGTGCAGACGGTGTTTTCCCGGCCCGCGACCCATGCCACTAGCTCGCCAGGTGGAAGTTGGGTGACTGGCCGTAGATGGCCAGCGTCATGATGACGATTGCTATCGAGGCGACGACCATTGACGCGCGTACGGCCCGGCCGACGGCCTCGCCGACCCCGGCCGGCCCGCCGTGCGCGTTGTACCCGTAGAAGGTGCAGACCAACATGATCATGAGTGCCACCACGACGACTTCGAAGGACGACCAGAGCACGTCGGTGGGACGCAGGAACGTATTGAAGTAATGGTCGTACACACCGGACCCCTGGCCGTAGATGGCGGTGGTGCCAGCCCGCGCGGCCAGATATGCGGTGATGAGTCCGACGCAGAACAACGGGATGGCCACCACCACTCCGGCCAGCACCCGGGTGCTGGCCAAGTAGCTGACGCTGCGGATACCGATCACCTCGAGCGCGTCGATCTCTTCGTTGATCCGCATCGCACCCAGCTGCGCGGTGGCGCCGGCGCCGACGGTTGCGGCCAGCGCGACCATGACGGTGCCCGGCTGAATTTCGCGAGTATTGAAGAAGGCCGACGCAAAGCCCGTCAGTGCTTCCACACCCACCGACGCAAACTGGTTGTAGCCCTGCACCGCCACGATTGCGCCGGTCGTCATCGCCAAGAACCCGACGATGACGACCGTCCCGCCGATCACCGCGAGCGTCCCCGCGCCAAAACCCATCTGCGCGATCACCCGCAGCAGCTCGCTGCGATAGTGCATGACCGCATCGGGGATCCCGGTCAGCGTGGTGACATAGAACCGCATCTGTGAACCCAGCCGATTCCACTCGCGCACCAGGCTTTTCGCCGTGCGTCGCAGGCGATGGCGGGAGCTTCGCGAAGCGCTGACTGTCATGGTTTCACCTCACGACACCATGAACGGGATGCCGACGGCGGTCACGACGATGTTGATGACGAACAGCACCACGAACGCGAAGACCACGGTCTCGTTGACCGCTCTGCCGACGCCCGCCGGACCGCCGCCCACCGATATGCCCTTGTAGCAGGCGATCAGCCCGGCCATCAGCCCGAAAAGGGTCGCCTTGATCATCGAGATGACGACGTCGACCGTGTGAGTGAGTGTGGTGAGTCCGGTGACCCACGCACCGGCCGAAACATGCATGAGGAACACCGAACACAAGAATGCCCCGATGAGTCCCGTCGCGATCACCAACGAACTCAGCGCCAGGGAGACGGTGGTGGCGGCCAGCACTCGGGGAACCACCAGAGCCTGGATCGGGTTGATTCCCATCACCCGTAGCGCATCGAGTTCCTCGCGGATGGTCCGCGCACCCAGATCGGCGCACATTGCGGTGGCGCCCGCGCCCGCGACCACCAGGACGGTGACGATGGGAGCGCTCTGGTCCACGGTGAAGATCGCGCAGCCGGTGCCGGAGAAGTCCGCGGCGCCGATATCGGTGAGCAGCACGTTGAAGAGGAACCCCGAGATCACCGCCCACGGGATTGTCATCAAAACCCCGGGGAGCGTGGATACCCGCGCCACGAACCAGCACTGGAGTAGATATTCACGCCATGCGAACGGCGGCCGGAACATCGACACGAACGTGTCGAGCGTCATGGCGAAGAAGTCGCCGAGCGCTCGGACCGGCTTGGTGACCGACCCGGCCAGCGGACGTGCGACCGGGTCGGCTACCGGATCTGCTACCGGGCTGGCCGCCCGATCGGTCAGAGTCACCATGGTGTCGCGCACCATCTGGCATTGATGCCGAGGCCTCGGGTGGGGTTGCTCACGCTGACCATCCGGACAGGTCGAGTTGGACGGGTGACATCGGTGAGGGTACGCGGCACAAGCTGCACATGTCCATAGACAATACGCGCCTTTGAAGCCGCAGTATCCGCAAATATCGAAGCGAGATGCCAGTTATGGCTACTGATGTATCTTGCTAGTACCCTAATGATAGGCGCGCTTGAGGGAGATTGAGTGTGGCGGATGTCCGCGGCGTTCGCGCGCTCTGGGCAGGTGCTGACTTCGCCGTCGAATGCGGCGCCGGGCCACATCCCCTCAGTCCGACATCAGCTCGAGCGCCCCCGACGGGCACAGTTTGACCGCATTTCGCACCCGGCGTTCTTCGTCGGCGGGCACCTCATGGGCGGCCAGTACCACGATGCCGTCGGCGTCCTGATCGAAGAAGGCGTCGGCCGTCATTACGCACATGCCGGTCGCCATGCAGATCTCCCGGTCGGCGGCGACCCTCATGAGAAGGCCTGCAGGGTGAGGGCGGAATTCATGAAGTCCCGGAAGTGCAACCAGCGACCGTCGCGCAACGTGATGATGTGCGCGAACTCCGATTCCCATTCGTGTCCGGTGGCCAGCCGCCGGAACCGCTGCCGGCCCCAGGTCGCGAGATCGTCACCTTGCGCGATGAACTTCCACGGCTCCATCTCGACGATCTCGATCGCCTGGCCAACCTTGGCGAAGAATGTCATCGCCTCGTCGATGCCGCGGTAATCGCCCGCGTAGGGGATCTTTTCGGTCCCGTAGTAGGTGATGCGCACGTCGGGGTCGAGGTGGTGCAGCGCGGTATCCAGGTCGCCGGCCGGCACCGCGGCATAGATGGCCTTGGTTGCCTCGATGTTGCGCGACTCCCGTGACTCGGTGGTGACCGTCATGACAGGTGCAGGGGTAGCCGGACAAATGCGTGGGTCAGCAGGCTGGCCGTCTGCTTGGTGCCGGGGTCGTCGGTCAGCGCGATCTTCTGATAGCGATCCAGCACGGCGTTGAGGACGGCGAGCACCTCCAGTCGGGCCAGTGAGGCACCGAGACAGAAGTGCAGGCCATGCCCCAGCGAGAGCTGCTGGCGAATGTTCGGCCGGTCGATGTCCAATCGTCCCGGGTCGGGGAACACGGCGGGGTCGCGGTTGGCCGAGCCGAAGAACAACGCGACCCACTCCCCCTTGCGGATCAGCTTGTCGCCGACCTCGACGTCGCGCGTGGCGATGCGGAATAGGCGCTGTGGCGGCCCGTCGAGCCGAAGCGTCTCCTCAACGAAAATGTTCAGCAAGGTCCGATCGGCGCGGACGCGTGCCTGCACCTCGGGCTCTCGGGCCAGCGCGTGCAGCAGATTTCCGATCAGGAATGTCGTTGTTTCGCTACCGGCTACCACCAGCGTCACACAGAACCGGACGATCTCTTCGGGGGTGAGCCGCTGCCCGTCCACCTCGGCGCGCAACAGCGCCGAGATGAGGTCTTCGGCATCCTCAACGTCATCGCTGGCTTCGCGTTCGGCCAGCCGGGCGGTGTGTTCGGCGAGCCGGGTGGCGAAGGTGCCCACCATCTCCTGGTTGCTCGCCATGCGTTCTTCGGGGGTGAGCGACGAGGACAGCATGAAGGCGTTGGCCCACCGCCGGAACCGCACGTGGTCGCCATCGGGCAGGCCCAGCAGTCGCACCATCGCCCGGGTGGGAATCTCGGCGGCGAAGCCCATGACTTCTACGACCCCGTCCGGTGAGCCGTCTTCGGCCCCATCCCGAGAATCCTTTTCTAGATCGTTGAGCAGCTGCGGGATCAGGTCATTGAGCCACCCCTCCAGTCGCTTGACCCGGCGCGGCGAAAACGCCTGGCTGACCAGTTTGCGTTCAACTTCGTGCTTGGGCGGATCGGTGTTGACCAGCATCAGGCTCGGCGCCGACGACGCCTCCTGCAAGGGATCGCGGGACGAGAAGGTTGCCGCGTCGCGCGCCGCGGTAAAGACCTGGTCGTAGCGGAACAGCGCCCAGGCGGTAACCGGTTCGTCGGCGCCCGGGACGGTTCCAGGGGGCCAGTCCCGATACCCCGCAACAGGCGAGAGCCCTCTGAGTTCGTCATAGAGCGGATAGGGATTGGCGATGCCTTGCGGGGTAGTCAGAAGTTCGACGGCTGGCACCGTCCCTGAAACGGTCTCGGTTGACATGTCATCCAGCCTCTGACAACCCCGGTGGCAGGTCGATCCCCCGTTGGGGAGGACTCTTGCCCCCGTAGGAGGGGAGTTTGGGCTTTTCGCCGCGACGGGCCATCCCGGAGAGGACAGTGGGAGGGGTGATCGATGCGGTCGATATGCCCGATCCCCCCGCATTCCCCACGTTGGCCGACGACGAGCACCCCGGCTGGGCGTCGCGTCCGATACGGGAAAGCGATGCCACTCGTCACTATCGGGAAGCGTTCGGCGATTGCAACGTCGATCCCACCGACGACCCCATGGCGGTGGTTGCCGAGGCCATCGACGTCAACGCCGCCGCGGTGCGCCACGCCCTGGAGTCCCTCGGTGACGTGCATGCGGTCAACGCCCTCGAAACGCTGTTGGATTTGTCCTCGCTGGAACGGGAGATGATCGAGGACGGTGCCGCACGCCGCACGCTGGCGCTGTTGCAGGTGCAGGAGGCCTTGAGCAAGCTGCGCGCCGTGGACGACGTCGCGATGATTGTTGACCGGGCGCCGCGTGAACTGGTGGAGTCGTGCGGGTTCGATCGTGCTGTGCTGTTTCGAGTGCACGAAGGCCGAATGGTGATGGAATCGGCCTACTTTGGGGAAGACCGTGAAGGTGCGGAGAAGATGGTCGCCTTCGCGCAATCGGTGGCACCGCTGTTGGATCACATGCTGATCGAAACCCAGATGATTCGCCGGCACGCGCCCGCGATCGTGCGCGATGCCCGCAATGATCCGCGGGTGAATCGACCGATCGTGGACTTTTCGCTGACGCATTCCTATGTGGCGGCCCCGGTGATGCCGACCGGCAAAGTGATCGGTTTCCTGCACGCCGATCGGTTGTACTCCGGGCGCATAGTCGACGAGATCGACCGAGACACGGTGTGGGCGTTCGCCGAAGGCTTCGGATATGCCTATGAGCGAACGGTTCTGCTGGAGCGCATGCGGCGCCAGCACGCCGAGGTGCGCAGTGCGCTTGCGTCCGCGGACGAGGCGGCGCGCGCTCTGCAGGATGCCGATCTGGACCTGCGCAAGATCGAGCCGGTCGAACGTAGCCCCGCGGCACGGTCGTTGGCCGAGGTGCAGACGCGAGTGATGGCCATGCTGACCCGCCGGGAAGTGGAGGTGCTGCGGCTGATGGCGGCCGGCCGCACCAATCAGCAGATCGCCGACGAACTGGTGATCTCGGCCGGCACGGTGAAATCTCATGTCAAAAGGGTGCTGCGGAAGCTGCATGCGACGAATCGGGCCGAGGCGGCCTCGGCGTACGTCCGGTTGGCCAGCGTTCCCGAAGTTGGTTGACGTCAACCTGTTTCGGGGTGGCCGAGTAGGACGTCGTAGGGTTTTGCTTCGCGTCCGCCGGACAGGTCCAGATGGATCGTCTTGACCTCCGTGTAAGCATCGAGCGCATCGGGGCCTAGTTCGCGACCGACTCCGCTCTGCTTGTAACCGCCGAACGGGAGCCGACAGTTGATCTGGTGGGCATCGTTGATCCACACGCTGCCGGATTGGATGCGTTCGGCCATCGCCAGTCCCCTGGCGTTGTCGGACGTCCAGATGCTGGCGGCCAGTCCGTAGTCACTGTCGTTGGCGATCGCGATGGCCTGTTCGTCCCCGTCGTAGCCGATGACCACCAATACCGGGCCGAAGACTTCCTCCCGGGCGATCGCCATGTCGTTGTGCACGCCGGTCAGGATCGTCGGCGCCACCCAGAACCCCTTGTCGAACATTCCGCCCGTCAGTGCCTCTCCCCCGAGCGCCACGGTCGCTCCGTCGGTCTGCGCACCACGGATGTAGTTGAGGATGCGAGTGCGTTGTGCGGCGTCGATGACCGGCCCCAGGTCGGTGTCCCAGTCCCTGGTCGGGCCTACCACGATGGTGGCGGCGCGCTTGACCAGCCGATCGACGAATTCGTGGTAGAGCGTCGTGGGGACCAGTGCGCGGGTGCCGGACTCGCAGACCTGACCTGAATAGGCGAAGCATCCGTAGAGCACACCTTCGACGGCCATCTCGAGATCGGCGTCGTCGAGGACGATCGTCGGGCCCTTACCGCCGAGTTCGAGGGTCACCTGTTTGACCGTGCCGGATGCCAGCCGCATGATCTCGCGTCCTACCGCGGTGGAGCCGGTGAACGCAATCTTGCCCACGTCGGGATGCGAGGCCAGTCTGGCCCCGGCCTCGGGCCCCTCGCCGGGGACCACGTTGATCACTCCGGGCGGTAGTCCGCTGCGTTCGGCGATACGGGCGAACTCGAGTATCGACAGTGGTGTGTGCTCGTCGGGTTTGACCACCACGCTGTTTCCCGCCGCAATCGCAGGTCCGACCTTCCACAGGGTCAGTAGTAGCGGAAAGTTCCATGGCGTGATCGCGCCGACCACCCCGATCGGCTCGCGGTGCACGACACTTTGACTGAGCACCGGGAACGTCTCGATTGGTGCCGGACGCTGGTAGGCGTAGCTCTCGGCAAGGTCTGCGAAATAGCTGAAATGACTTAGTGCGTAACCGATGTGGAATCCAGTGGCCAGCCGGATGGTCGCGCCGTTGCACGCCATCTCCAGCTCGATCAGCTCATCACTGACCTGGTCGGCCGCGGCGACGATGCGGCGCATCACGGCGGCGCGCTCCTGTGGCGTGGCCCGCGGCCAGCTACCGTCCTCGAAGCTGGCTTTTGCGGCCGCCACGGCGGCATCGACGTGCGATGCATCACCGCAGGCCACCGTGGCGACCGGGCTCTCGTCGCCGGGGTCGACCAGCGACAGCCGCCGATCGGAGTCCACCGACTCGCCGCCGATCAACATCGCATAATGCGGAACAGCCACCGTCGTCATCGGGTCAGGCCACCTCGGGACTGTTCGCGATCTTTCTCGGCAATCTTTTTGCGGTAGCTGCCGAACAGCGGTTTGGTCAACGGGATCAGCCGCAGGATCTTTCCGATCGGGCCCTTGGCCTTGACCTGGCCCTTGGCCAGGCCAATGGTGAGATTGTAGTTACCGCGCCAGAATTGGTCGGCGACATCGGCGGGCATGGTCATCGTGACGTCGGGTGTGAGATTGCTCGGGCCGCAGACGACTCGGAAATCGTCGCGCAGTGCGACGGTGAGTTCGCAGTCGGGATTTGTGTAGACCACCCGCATGACGATGTTGGCGGCGCGGAATTTCGGCCCCGACTGTGGGTGGTCGCCGGCATCGCGAAAGACCCCGCCGATGTACTTGTCGATCTCGCTGCAATCCTTGAAGAAGCCCATGATTGGTCCTGCTCCTGCGCGATGTGCGGTGCTCGATGGCACCGGATGGTGCGTGGATGGTGCTCACGCAATGCAATCACCGTGTCGAGGCCGTGGTCAGCCCCCAAAGGAGAAGTCTTGGTGCCCCGAAGGGGGGAAAGCGCGGATTGGCAGCTCTTGGCCGATACCGGCGCAAGTGGGCCGCGCAGTCCCATGGATAGCCGGCATGTCTATAACTGATACGCAATATTGGCCAAGGCGTGGACGTTAAACATCCATGTAATGTCGTTTTAGCGTCGGATAATGTATTTTGATAATCCGATGTTATCTGTCGCGACTGGGGTGCTGCGGCCACGACCGGAGGAGCTATCCACATGATCGATGCCTGGCGAGCTGACAACAAGTTTGTCCTGATCCGGCGCGGGACGAAGCCCTAGGCGGTGCTTCTGGCAGGATTTGGAACCCCGATGTGCAAGAAGGGAGTTCGAGTCGATGGACTCCGTCGTCGCGCCCGTTAGGCGCCGGCCGAAGGATCGAAAGCAGCAAATTCTGGAGCAGGCCGTTGGGCTCTTCATCGACCGTGGCTTTCATTCGGTCAAGTTGGAGGACATCGCCGAGGCGGCGGGAGTCACCGCGCGTGCGCTCTATCGCCACTACGACAACAAGCAAGCGTTGCTGGCCGAGGCCATCCGGACCGGTCAGGATCAGTACCAAAGTGCGCGCCGACTCACCGAGGGCGAGCAAGAGCCGACGCCTCGCCCGTTGAGTGTTGATCTTCCGGACCTGATCGCCGCGGCTGTTGCGTCGCGGTCCTTGACGGTGTTGTGGCAGCGCGAGGCGCGCTATCTCAATGACGCCGACCGTATCGAGGTCCGGCGCCGCATCAACGCGATCGTCGCCGGCATGCGCGAAAGCGTCTTGCTGGAGGTGCCCGGTCTGAGCCCGGCGCACTCGGAGTTGCGGGCGTGGGCGGTGTCCAGCACGCTGACCAGCCTCGGTAGACATAGTCTGACGCTTCCCGCCGAGGAGCTCAAAGAGCGCCTGTACCAGGCGTGTATGGCCGCTGCCAGGACGCCCCCGGTGTGCGAGCTGGAGCCACTTGGAACGGCCGCTGGCGGGCGCGACGGGCAGGACGTGCTGTTCTCCCGCTATGAAACCCTGTTGGCCACGGGTGCACGGCTATTCCGTGCGCAGGGCTATCCGGCCGTTAGCACCAGTGAAATCGGCAAGGGTGCCGGAATCGCGGGGCCCGGGTTGTATCGCTCGTTCTCGTCCAAGCAGGCGATCCTGGACGCGCTCATCCGCCGCCTTGATGAGTGGCGAAGCCTGGAGTGCATCCGCGCCTTACGCGCGAATCGGCAAGCGGCGCAGCGGCTACGCGGGCTGGTCGAGGGACACGTCCGGATCAGCTTGGACGCACCGGATCTGGTTGCGGTGTGCGTGACCGAGCTGAACCACGCCTCCGGCGACGTGCGGGACGGATATGTTCGGAATCAAGCCGACCGTGACACCCTCTGGATTGATCTCATCGGCGAGCTGGTTCCACAGACCAGTTCGGTCGAAGCGCGACTTTTGGTCGCGGCGGCCATCAGCTTTATCGAGGATGTGGCGCGTACCTGGCATCTCACGCGCTACGCCGCGGTGGCAGACGAAATCACCGCGATCGCACTATCAATCCTGACCAGCCGGTCCTGACTTCGAACTTGGTAGCGCACTGTTTGCACGGTGGAACGGGAGTGTCGCGACCCTCATCGGATCGGAATCTCTTCTGGTGATGGTTTGGATTGGGTTGGGGTCCTTCGCGATCCAAGTGCACAGGTGGGATCCACACGGTTTCACGAACAATTAGGTCGGCGGGTACAGCTCGGTGCCCTGGTGCATTTCGTGCCTGCCGATCGCCCTGGCCGCGCGGTAGCAACGAGAACACGAACAGGCCAGATGATTCCAGAGGGAGCCGCCCGCCGGGGCCAGACGTCGCGTTGGGTGAATGGCGAGCAGACCCCGGTCAGGCTCGAACGGAATCAGTGTGCGAGCTTGAGGCCGATCACGCTTCCAATGATCATTGCCAAGAACGCCACCTTGAGAAGCGACGCCGGCTCATCCCCGGTGGCCATCGCGTAGACCACGGTGAGAACTGCCCCAATGCCCACCCAGACGGCGTATGCGGTCCCGACCGACAGGTCCCGCATGGCGTAGGCCAACCCGGCCATGCTGACGATGAACGCCACCAGAAACACCACGCTCGGCGCGGGCTTGCTGAACCCTTCGGACTTGCCAAGGGCAGTTGCCCACACGGCTTCTAGAACACCAGACATGACCAGCACTATCCACGACACGGCGTTTCTCCCCGGGCCGTCTTGTCGCGCACCGGGTACGGCACCCATCGTCCGGAAGCCTTGATCAAGGCTCTGTCACGAACTTCTCACACCCGCGGTCGGGTGGCAATGTTAGCCCAGTCACCACAGCGGCCCGCGGAAACTGTCAACTGGAATCAGGCACCGTTTCGGGTATTGACCGGACATCCCGCGCTGGTTGGTTGGGGGCCAGCCACTCGACCGTGGGGTGGTGAACACGCCAAAAGTCAACTCGCACAGGCGCTCCAGGCCCGCAGCGAGAACTGCCTTGGTGCGACATCTGAAGCCGCAGTGGCACAAGGAATTACAGCGACTTGGAGGCGGGCGGCGGGGAACGTTGGCCGAGCGGTGGAGGTGCAAACGAACTATGACAACGCTTCTATGAGTTCGCCCACGGTGTGGCTGGCTTCCAGGGGGTGGCGCAGTCTGCCCTTGGGATTGAGGGTGTAGACATTGCGTCTGCCGTCCTTGGACTTGATCAGGTAACCTTCATCGGTCAAGTCCGCCAGGATCGTCTGTACTGACCGCTCGGTGATGCCGATTCGCATCGAGAGTTCACGGGCGGTCAAATGTTCACTGACTGATACGCACAGCAGTACATGTCCGTGGTTGGTCAGGAATGTCCATCCGCGTTCGGAGTCGCTATTGTGCGGTCGGCTTTGCTTCCCGGCCCTGGCAGCGCTCACAATTTCGATGTTACTACACCGAGCTTTCATGTAAATTACTTCGCTAATTCAAATAGACGAAAGATTGCGCGACTTTGCTGTCACGATCACCCTGGCGCGCCCGCGCCGTCTCGCGGCCCGCTCGGCGCCGAGGCTGAAGTCGGCGATCCCGGGTTGGCGGCGCGTCATCGGTGTGGGCGCTCTGGCCAAACTCATACGAAGAACTATTGGCGAAGATGATTTCGTCATATTACCTTCGTAGTAGTCCGATGATGCTGCAGCACGGAAAGCGAAGCCTCATGAAACCCCACCCCGGCACACGACCGCAGTCGTTGGCCACGGGACACGACGGCCACCTCTCATCCAAGAGGGTCCTGCTCAGCTACAGTGGCTCACTGGCCTTCATCGCAGGCTTTGTCAATGCGGTTGGCCTGCTGCTGCTGGCCTTCCCGGTCGGCAACCTCACGGGAGTGACAACCCAGCTTGGCATGAACACAGCCAATCCCTGGCTGTATGAGGGTCACATCCTGGCCGCGATCTTGATGGGGTTCTGGATTGGCGCGATCACGGCCGGAGCGATTCTCGGCAATAACCAGCATCCCCGGGGGTCGCACCACGCCATCGTGCTGACCGTGGAGGCGATATTGCTGATGCTCGCCTCGCTCGGTGTGGAGGAAACTCAGGTCAAGGCGGGCATTCAGGCGCTGGGCGTCGAGGAACCCGTCGTGCAGGCCCTGTTTATCGCGGCGGCCCTTGGAATGCAGAACGGCCTGACGTCAAGCTTCCGCGGGATGGCGGTTCGCACCACCCACTTCACCGGCACGGTGACCGATCTCGGCTTGATGCTTGGCCGCGCCCGTCGGGAAGGAATCGAGAGCTGGAAGGCCGCAGTCCTTGCGCTGACCTTGGTGCTCTTCTTGGTGGGTGGCGCCGCCGGCCTGCTGATCGGAACCTGGCTTGGCGGATATGCGCTGCTTCTTCCGGCGGGGGCGTGTGCGGTCTTTGCGGCGACGTATTTGCTGCGTAGCCGGAAGACCAAAGTGGCCACGGCGACAACGGCCGAGAACCCAGCGCGAGACGTCGGCGAAACCGCAACAGTGACCGTGTGAGTGCTGGGCGAGCGACGCTCACCACAGTGCGGCGATGGTTCCGCCGTCCGCGATCTGGGTTGTTCCGGTAATCATCGACGAATCGTCGGACAGCAGGAACGCCACGATGCTAGCCATCTCCTCGGGTCTGGCCATGCGGCCCTGCAACCTGGCAATCATGGTGTTCGCGCCCCCCGTTCCGAGCGCCTCGTCGAACATCGCCATCGCACTCTGTTGCATGGGGGTATCCACGAACGCGGGCAACAACGCATTGGAGCGCACATTGGCCGAGCGCAGTTCGGCGGCCGTGACTCGGCTGAGGTGGCTGATCCCGGCCTTCGACATGCCGTACGCCGCGGTTCCGCCCACCCCGATATGGCCCGCCAGTGACGACATGTTGACGATCGCTCCCCCGCCGCGCTCGACCATCTTGGGTGCCGCATGCTTGGTGCACAACCAGGCTCCACGCAGGTTGATGCCGATGACCCGATCAAAGTCCTCGACCGCGGTGTCGAGGATCGGGGCCAGATGAACGACTCCGGCATTGGCGACGAGCTTGTCGAGCCCGCCGAACGCTGTGACGCAGGCTTCGACCATGCCGGCGACCTGTTCCTCGGCACTGACATCGACCTGATACCCGACTGCGCCGGAGCCGATTTTCGCCGCTGCTTGCTCGGCCGAAGCGACGTCGATGTCCGCGCAGAGTACCGCGGCGCCTTCGGCGGCCAGCCGCTCGGCGATCGCGAGGCCGATCCCGGCCCCGGCCCCGGTCACGATCGCGGCTTTGCCGGCCAGGTCCGGGTACCTCATGGGCTAGCCCGCGGCCGCGAGCGGCGTGTCTGCAGGCCCGGCGGCCCCACCAGCCTCGCGAATGGCTCCGAAGATCACAAGGCCAAATCCTGGCATGTCGTCGGAGAGTTTGATCGCATACACCCCAAGATCGCGCAGCATCCAGGTCACGGTCTCGGACATGAAGTCAGCGGGGGTCTCCTCGTCAGAGGCGAACAGGCCGCATGCGCGCGGCGGTCCTGGGGGCCGCAGGTACAGGACCACGCCGCTGCCCTGGGCTGACATTGCGCTGAGTGCGCCGTTGAGTTCCCCGCCGCATCGGCACCCGGTCGACCCGAAGACGTCGCCGGTGAGGCACTCGATGTGGACGTGCAGTGCCACGGGCACGCCGGAGTCGGGGGCACCGATGATCACCGCCAAATGCTCGCCTCCTAGGTTGGCTGGCCCCAGATCACGAAAGCCGATGACGCGGGAATTGCCGGCCCACGTGGGTAGGGTCGTCTCCGTCAGCCGGATGACCTGCGGTTCGGTCCGTTGCCGATAAGCCAGGAGTTCGGCAATGGACACGACGGCCAATCCGTGTTCCACGGCGAATTCGACCAACTCGGCGCCGTGCGCCATCAGAGTGGGGTTACGGCGAGAGACAATCTCACACAATGCGGCGGCCGGCCGGTGTCCGGCTAGGCGGGCAAGGTCTACGGCGGCTTCGGCGGGCTCGCACTTGGCGAGCACCCCATGCGGCTCGGCCAGTAGTGGGGCCACGTGCCCGGGCCGGAGAAAATCCGCAGCTTGCGAGCCCGCCGACGCGAGAGCCGCGATGGTGCGGGCACGGTCGCGCGCCGAGATGCCGGTGCCGGTTGCTCGCACATCGACCGATACCCGATGTGTCGGGTTGTCATGGCACATCGGCGGTAGGTTCAACCGCGCACACTCGGCGTCCGGCAGCGCGACGCGGACATATCCCGCCGTGTGCCGGACGGTGAAAGCGACCAGAGACGAGGTCGCGGCCTCGGCCGCGAAGACCAGATATCCCTGGGCGGCGTGATCGTGGGTGACAACGACGGGGCGTCCCGCCGCTATCGCGGTGATCGCCCGGCGCACCCGGACATCGGTGGTTTTCATCCAGGCTCCGTTGCGGGGTGAGCGGCCAACCGGCGGAACCGGCTGCCATGAAAAACCAGTGGTGGTGTCTCGGGATCGGCTCCCAGCGAGCAGATTTCAAGCAATGCGATGGTGTGATCCCCCGCCGGGACCTCGGAGTGCAGCAGGCACTCCAGCCAGGCGCTGGCTCCGAGAACGACCACGCCCCCGCCGGGCAGCTCGCTGTGGAACACCCCGGCGAATCGGTCACCTTCCTTGCGCGAGAGGCTGATACATGTCTCGTCGTGGCCCTCGGCAAGAACGCTGACGCCGAGGCGCGGACGGTTGCGCAACTTCGGCCACGTCGTGGAAGTGTTCTGCACACAGATCGACACCAGCGGCGGGTCGATCGAAACGGAAGTGAACGAGCTCGCCGCCATCCCGACCGGGGCATCGCCGACCATCGCACAGACAGCAATCACACCGGAGGGGAAGCAGCTGAAGGCGTAGCGCAACGCGGCGCCGTCGAGAGGGTCGACGGTCTGCGGAATCATGTCGAAGGCGCAACTCACTGCCGCAGCCCCCCAAGGAATTCGAGTAGCAGCCGGTTGGTCTCATCGGGCGCTTCCCGCTGAATCCAGTGCCCGACGTCGGCCACCATGTGGGTGCCGCGGTAGTCGGACATGACCTCGTGTGCCCGCGCTATGGCCTCGGCTCCCCAGGTGGTGCCGACATCGTATTGACCACCGATGAACAGCGCGGGCGCAGACAGCGGCTTGCCTTCCTGGTCGGCGAGGTCGTGCCAGTCGTTGTCGATGTTGTGATAGAAACTCAGCGGTCCACCGAAGCCGGAGCGTTCGAACTCGCCAGTGTAGAAGTCAAGATCGGCATCGGTGAACCAAGCGGGCATCGTCTCCGGGTAGACGAACGCGTCCTTGAGCCGCGCCCCATCGGCCATGCACAAGGGGCCGGCCCGGATAACGTCGATCGGATCCATGGATGCCAGATCGACACCCGCATCGGCGGCCGCCTTGGTGGCCGCGATCATGCCGTCGCCGGACACCGTGTAGGTCAGCCCGAGTAGCCAGGTCCGCACATCTTCCTCGATCTCGGCGATGATGCCATCCTGAGCGGAGAAGTAGTCCTGATACCAAACCCGGCCTTCGCCCGCCAGCTCGAGGTGGTAGTCATTGGGCCGATGCTCGCCAAAGGGGCTGCCCGGCAAGCCGATCACACCACGCCCGGCGAATGGAACGCTGATCCCCACCACTCCGGCGCATCTTTGCGGAGATAACCAGGCGAAGGTCCAAGCGACCGGCGCGCCCCAGTCGTGACCGATAACGAATGCCTTGTCCGCACCATAGGCATCGACGACGCCAAGCACGTCACCGACTAATTCTTTGATGCGGTAGGCCTTTTGCACCCGGTACTTCGACGATCGGCCATAGCCACGCTGATCGACGGCCACCACCCGGTAGCCCGCGGCGGCCAGCGCCGGAATCTGATGGCGCCACGAGTACCAGGACTCTGGAAACCCGTGCAGCAGTATCACCAGCGGTCCCTCGCCGTCTTCGACGGCATGGATGCGGGTGCCCCGGCAGTTCAAGATCCGATGAGCCTGCGCCATGGTCGCCTTCCTTATCTCAGATCACCCACGGTCACCAGCTGGTCCGCGGGTTCGGCAGGTGCGGTGTGGTTTTCGTAGTTGCGGGCGATCAACGTCTTCTGGCCGGACAGCCTGGTTCGCGCCCATTTACCGATGACGCGGCTGGCGATTCCGGGCTTCATGAGCGCCAGCGGCGGTTTGACCAGGTGGACGACGGCCAGAAACTCGCGGTAGGCGTCGAGGTCGTCGTGCACCAGCTCCAACAGCCGATCCATGTACCAGGTGAGCGCACCGAAATAGAACGGGCGTTTCTTGTCGACGTCCTTGAGCCAGTTGAAGCGCAGGTTCTGCTCGCGGATCACGAACCAGGCGGTGTCGGCCATCTTGGCGATCGTTCGGTAGTACTTGCGCGGTAGCTCCCGGTGCGTGGGACCGTATTTGGACAGCAGCAACTGCATCTCCCGAACTTCCTTGAGCGCCAGACTCATGCCCAGCCCGGAAACGGGGTCCGCACTGGTGTAGGCGTCGCCCACCGCCAACAGAGCGCGCGGCAGGTTGCGCTTCTTTTCGTAGTGCAGCCGCAGCATGTTGGGATATCGGAAGTTGTAGATCGGCGAGGCAGGCTGAAGTCCGTCGATGTTCTCTCCGATGACCGGTGACGGCATCAGATCGGCGAACTCGCGAAATTCTCGAGCGGTGCGTGGCGGCGAGTAGCAGTTGTAGGCCACCAGTGAGGTGGACAGGATGGTCCGGGAGCTGTCGGTGTAGTACTGCGCGGCGTAGGTGTCTTCGTAGGGCCGGTACGCATAACAGATCACCATCACCTTGTCTTGCCACTGCCGCTCCGGCGGCACCTGGTGTTGCATGGTGGAGTAGAAGCAGTTGATGATGTCCTGTTCGACCTCGGGGGCTCCAATGCCGATGCGCCCCAAGAACTCCGGCACGTGGGTGTTCTTTCCCGAGGCATCCACGACGAACTCCGCGGGAATCACCTCCGGTTCGCCGCCGTCACCCTGGACGGCAACCCCGATGACGGCGTTGTTGGCGCGATCGAACACCAGGTCGGTGACCTCTGACTCGTAGCGGAAGTCGATGCGCGGTTCGTCGTCGAGTCGACGGCGCACGCACCATTCCAGCAGCGGCCGCCCGGCGCACACGATCTCGATGTCGCTCGTACCGGGTTTCTTCCAGGTTCCGCCCAGCCGAATCCGGTACTGGGCTGCCATGTCGACCTTGAATGCGCCCTCGCGCACCATGTCGTCGACGATGCCGGGGAAGAAACGTTCGAGTTCGATCTGCCCGGCGGTGAGGAGGTGGTGCAGGTGCCAGCCCTGCGCAGCGCCCGGTCTGCCCTCGCGGCGGCGGTGGGGGTCGTCCTTCTCGAGCACGATGACGCGGTCAAAGGCGTCGCTGCAGACCTTGGCCGCGGCGATGCCCGCGATGCTGCCGCCGATGACCACAGCGGTACCGCGACCGCTGCGCCGCACTGCGGCGAGATCCAGGGCCGAGTAGTCCAGGCGCGCCGGCGTGCGGCGGCGCGCCGCCCCGCTGGCCACGAACTTCTCGTGGTAGAGCCCAGCTCGGTGAAAGCCATTGGCCGACAACCAGGTGCGGGTAGCCTCGACCATCGCAGCGGGGCCGCACAGGTACACGTCGGCGTCGCCGCCGGCCAGCATCGCCTCGTCGAGCAAGTCGGTGACCAGCCCGGTGCGCCCGGACCAGTCGTCGTCGCGGCGCGCCACGATGACGTGCACCTGCAAGCCCGCAACACGGTGCTCGAGCTGTTCGAGTTCGTCGAGCTTGCACAGATCTTCGGCCGAGGTCACTCCATAGAGCAGACTTACCGGTTGGCCGGGATCGGCCGGCAGACTCTGGGCCATGGCCAGGATTGCTGACAGGCCGGTACCGCCGGCGACCAGCACCACCGGCCGTACAATCGGGCGAAGATAGAAGTTTCCCTTGCTGCCCCGCAACGCAATTCGATCACCCTGTTTGGCGTGGTCACGCAGATAGTTCGACATCGCGCCGTCGGGCAACAATCGGATGATGAACTCGAGCTCACCACCTCCGTCGGCCGGATGCGCATAAGAGTAGTTGCGCCACTGGTCGCTACCGGGAACCTGCAGCTGGGCGAACTGGCCCGCTCGATATCCGATCGTGCCGGCCATGGCCGAGACATCGACACGCAGGACGGCGGTGCCCGGTGACACCATGTCAACACCGGTCACCACGCCGTCGCCGCTTACCAGCAACGCCGCGTTGTCGTCGACGGGGTACTGCAGTTCGATCTCGCAATCGGACTCGGCAAAGGTCTGGCAGGTGAGGATCTTTCGGGCCGCTCGCTCCACATCGGAGAGGCCCTCGGTACGTCCCATGTCGTACCGGCCGGCGGTGCAGGTGGCCACGCAGGTGCCGCAGATTCCGCTCTGGCATTCGTTGACGATGGCGACACCGTGTTCTTCGGCGGCCTCCAGTATCGACTGGTCGGGCCGCACCGGCATGGTCTTGTGCGTTCCGTCCGAGTAGCCGACGGTAACGTGCCGAACTGTCATGGCGGTGCCCTTCTCGCCCTTGGTTCGCTAGACGATCGCGGCTTCGGGCTTTGGAGGTTTGTGGGGTCCCCCCGGCTTCTTGGCGATGCGAGCATTGAGCCGGGGCATGACTTCCTCGGCGAGCAGCCGTAGTGACTCTTTCCATGGCCCCGGGTTCTCCCGGTAGTCGAATCCGAGAACCAACAGGTGACCGAATCCGCCGACCTGGTCGTAGGTGGCTTCGAGTTTGTCGACCACGGTGTCCACCGAGCCGACCACGAAGGTGTTTTCGGCGAGGTACTCCGGGGTCACGTCGTCGTCGGGCACCGAGGGGTTGTGCTTGTAGAACTTGGTCATGCCGAACATTCGGAAGGTCGGCAGGACGTACTCGCGCATGGCTCGCCCCATGGTCCCGTCGACGGCGTACCGGAATGCTTGCTCATCGGTCTCCGCCACCAACACCTCACGCACGAGTCGCCAGTCGCGGCGGTCGGGCGTCCGGCCGCTGCGGGCGGCGCCTTCGAGGACCGCATCCCAGTGGGTCGCGACGTACTCGGTGTTCAGGTCCAGGCTCATCGGAAGGTAGCCCCGCTCGCCGGCCAGTTTGAGGGTTTCCGAGCCGGCGCTGAACCCGGTTACTCCGATCGGTGGGTGGGGTTTTTGGTAGGGCTTGATGTGGCGCCTCATCAGACCTTCGAACATCGGCGCAATACCGTTGGCGTTCCAGTACTTTCCGCGATGTTCCCAGGGTTGGTCTTCGGTCCAGATCCGCAACATGATTTCGAGAGCTTCGCGGGTCATCTCGCGATGCTCGCCATTCTTGCCGTCCACGTCATAGAGTGCCCAGTCTCCTGGGATACCGCTGGCTCCGACGCCCAGCATGAAGCGGCCCTGTGCCAGGTGATCGAAATACGCTACGCGATGGGCAAGTTCGACCGGGTGATGATAGGGCAGCAGGTGCGCGCCGGGTGCGAGCTTGATCTGCTTGGTACGCAGCAGCGCCTGGGCCAACAGTAGATCCGGGGCGCAGATCGGCTCCCACGGCACGGTGAAGTGTTCGCCGACCCAGGCTTCGACGTAGCCGAGTTGGTCGGCCAGTTCGATGATGTCGAGGTCCCACTGGGTGGCGTCGTAAAGAGTGCGTTCCGGCGGATGGGCCGGCATGAGGAATATTCCGATCTCCATCATTAACCCTTCTGGTCTGTCCCCGGCCCTGATGCGTGGCGCCGTGATCGCGTCTTCTGTAGGTATACCACAGTACTAGCAAGATACTTGACTGCGCACAAGACCCAATTTGCATGCGAGTTTATCTGTCGTTGAACTCCGATAGGCCGTATTGGCTATGGACATACTGGTCCGTAGCCGCGTAACCTCGCACAGATCACCCGTTCAGCGCCCAGTGAGCAGTAAGGAGCCGCCATGAACGTCGCCGGTGTCAGTCCAGTCGATCGCCGGTCCAACGGGGAGCGTGCGGCGCCGGACTTCACATACGTCCGGTACGAAACGATCGACGACGGCCGTATCGCGACGATCACCCTGAACCGCCCGAAACAGCGCAACGCGCAAACGCGCGGAATGCTGGTGGAGTTGGGTGCCGCCTTCGAACTTGCCGAAGCTGACGACACCGTCCGGGTGGTCATCCTGCGCGGCGAGGGGCCCGCCTTTTCCGCCGGGCACGACCTGGGCTCGGCCGATGATGTCCGGGAACGCGCCCCGGGGCCCGACCAGCACCCCACCTATCAGTGCAATGGCGGCACCTATGGCGGGGTGGAGTCACGCAACCGCCAGGAGTGGCACTACTACTTCGAGAACACGAAGAGGTGGCGCAATCTGCGCAAGATCACCGTCGCCCAGGTGCACGGGACGGTGCTGTCGGCGGGTTTGATGTTGGCCTGGTGCTGTGACTTGATCGTCGCTGCCGATGACACCGTGTTCGCCGATGTCGTGGGCACCCGTCTCGGCATGTGTGGAGTCGAGTACTTCGGCCACCCGTGGGAGTTCGGCCCGCGCAAGGCCAAGGAGCTCTTGCTTACCGGCGACTCGATCGGCGCGGACGAAGCCCACGCGTTGGGCATGGTGAGCAAGGTATTTCCGAGCGAGGATCTAGCCGATTGCGCGATCGAATTTGCGCGCCGCATCGCCAAGCTACCGACGATGGCTGCGCTGCTCATCAAGGAATCGGTGAACCAGACCGTGGACGCCATGGGTTTCACCACGGCGCTGGACGGGTGCTTCAAGATCCATCAGCTCAATCATGCGCACTGGGCCGAGGTCACCGGCGGAAAGCTGTGCTACGGCACCGTCGAGTATGGACTCGACGACTGGCGGGCCGCTCCGGAGATTCTGCCCGCAACCAAGCGGCGGCCCTGAGCAGGGCGCCGCACGTGGACGTCGCTTACCCGCCCGAGGCGGAAGAGTTTCGCGAGCGGGTCCGCGCGTTCTTGGACGAGCACCTGCCGTGCGGCTGGTCGGGGCCCGGCGCTCTGGCGGTGCAGGACCGCAAGGCCTTCGCTGCGAGGTGGCGCCAACTCCTGGTGGCAGCCGGGTTGATCGCGGTGTCCTGGCCCAAGGAGTACGGCGGGGGCGGTCACTCCCCCGTCGAGCAGGTGGTGCTCGCCGAAGAGTTCGCCCGCACGGGAGCACCCGAGCGCGAGGAGAACGATCTGTTCGGGGTCGATCTGCTGGGCAACACGTTGATCGCCCTGGGAACCGAAGCGCAGAAGCGGCATTTCCTGCCGCGCATCCTCACCGGCGACGATCGCTGGTGCCAGGGTTTCTCTGAGCCTGAGGCCGGCTCGGATCTGGCCTCTGTGCGGACCCGAGCCGTACTCGATGGTGACCAGTGGGTGATCAACGGTCAGAAAATCTGGACATCGGCCGGATCCACCGCCAATTGGATCTTTGTCTTGGCGCGAACGGATCCCGTTGCGCCCAAGCACCAGGGGCTGTCGTTGTTGTTGGTGCCGATGGACCAGCCTGCCGTGGTGGTTCGGCCGATCATCAATGCCGCCGGACATTCCCCGTTCAATGAGGTCTTCTTCGCCGACGCCCGAACCGGCGTTGCCAATGTAGTGGGCGAAGTCGGCAGCGGCTGGACGGCCGCCATGACTCTGCTGGGTTTCGAACGCGGCGCGCAGGCGACCACGGGGGCGATCGACTTCGCCCGTGACCTGTCCCGGTTGTGCGATCTGGCCCGAGCGCGGGGCTTGGACAGCGACCCGCGCATCCGAGACCGGCTGGCGTGGTGTTATTCCCGCACCCAGATCATGCGCTACCGCGGCTACCGCAGCCTTACCTGGGCGCTGAACGGGCTGTTGCCAGGCGCTGAAGCGGCGATCAGCAAGGTCATCTGGAGTGAATACTTCCAGCGCTATACCGAGCTTGCCGTGGAGATTCTCGGGTTGGACGCGCTCTGCCCCAGCGGCCCGGGCAATGGTGAGGCGCTCGTTGTTCCGCAGGCCGGTACCGCCAACTCCCCTGCCTGCTGGATGGACGAGTTGCTATACGCGCGCGCCGCGACGATCTATGCCGGCAGTTCGCAGATCCAGCGCAATGTGATCGGCGAGCAACTGCTCGGGCTCCCCAAGGAACCACGCCGAGAAGCCGTGCACTGACATGGATTTCCGCTATAGCACCGAGCAGGACGACTTCCGCGAGTCGTTGCGGGGCTTTCTTCGCGATCAGGCCCCACCGGCGCGGGTACGTCAGGTTACCGCCGTGGGTGGCCATGACAAAAAGCTGTGGCACCGGCTTTGCGCCGAACTGGAACTACCCGCGCTGCACGCCCCGCCGGAATACGGCGGAGCGGGCGGCACGCTGGTGGAGACCGCGATCGCATTCGGCGAACTCGGCCGGGCACTGACCCCGGTTCCCTTCGCCGCAACGATCCTCGCGATCGAGGCGATACTGCGCATGGGTGATAGCGAGCAGCGCAAGGGCCTGCTCAGCGGTCTGCTCTCCGGCGATCGGATCGGGGCGCTGGCGGCGGCCGGACCCGACCTATCGGTGACCTCGGTGCGAGCCGGCCGGCGCGACGGCCGCCCGGTGCTCACCGGCGAGTGCGCCCCGGTGTTGCATGGCCATGTCGCGGACCTGTTCGTCGTCCCGGCCGAATCCGACGGTGCGGTGATCCTCTACGTGGTGGACGCCGCTGCCCCAGGGGTCACCGTCGTCGGACTCCCCTCGTTCGACATCACCCGTCCGGTCGCCAAGCTGCGACTGGTTCGGGCCCCGGCGGAAGCCTTGGCCGCGAGCTCAGCCGACGAGGTAGCCCGACTACTGGACGTGGCCCGGGTGCTGCTGGCCGCTGAGATGCTCGGTGGCGCCGAGGCATGCCTGGATCTGGCAATCGAATACGCCTGCAGTCGCAAGCAATTCGATCGGCCGATCGGCTCGTTTCAGGCCGTCAAGCACCGCTGCGCCGACATGATGATCGAGATTGATGCCACCCGCGCTGCGGTGATGTTTGCGCAGCTGTGCGCGGTCGGCGGGGACGAACTGCACGCCACCGCCCCGCTGGCGAAGGCGCAGGCCGCGGACACCTACGTATTGTGTGCGGGCTCGGCTATCCAGGTTCACGGCGGGATCGCCTTCACCTGGGAACACGACCTGCATCTGTATTTCCGCCGGGCCAAGACGACCGAAGCCTTGTTCGGCAGCAGTGCGCACCAGCGGTCGCTGTTGGCCGATCGTGTCGGCCTCTAGCCGGTGAGCGACGGTGCCGATCTAGGTGGCGACCGCTGCCAGCGCCGCTTCGTAGTCGGGCTCTTGCGCGATTTCCGGCACCAGTTCGGTGTAGGAAACTTTGCCGTCGGCGCCGATGACCACGATGGCCCGGGCAAGGAGTCCGGCCATCGGGCCGTCGGTGATGGTGACGCCGTAGGCCTCACCGAAGCCGTCGCGGAACGCCGAGGCGCTTGTCACGTTCTCGATCCCCTCCGCCCCACAGAATCGCTTCTGCGCAAACGGCAGGTCTTTCGACACGCAGAGCACGTTCACTCCGCTCGCGGCGGCACGCTCGTTGAAGGTCCGAACACTGGTTGCGCACACCGGTGTATCGATGGACGGGAAGATATTCAGCACGACGGCCTTGCCGCGGAACTGGTCGCTGCTCACCGTTCCCAGGTCATCACCGGTCAGGGCGAATGCCGGGGCAGGAGATCCGACGGCGGGCAGTTCGCCGACAGTGTTGATCGCATTTCCACGCAGGGTTATCTGTGCCATGGGCACAGTCTGCCAAGACCGTCAAAGCGACCCACGATCAGGTCCAGACCGGGCTGACCCGCCGCTGTTGGCGCCCAAAGGACACCTTCAGCATGAATACGAAACCCGCGCTCCGAACGCCTCCACCACATGGGTCGCGGTGACCTCATGGACCATGGCGCTGAACTGTTCGTCGAAGAAGCCCCGATCCTCCAGGTGGGCCTCGATGCGCGGCAAGATATATCGATCGATCGGGCAGTCTTGCAGGATGTGGCTGTCGAAATTGCGTGCGATCGGGCTGGTGTCGCAGGCGCCGAGGAACGGGCACTGCGTGCATACCGAATCCTTCAGTGCTGTCTCCTCCGCGACAAGGTAACCGTAGGTGGCGCCATCCACGATGTCCTCGATGGTCGTCTCGGTGATATTGCCGAGGTCCCCATGCTCACGGTAGGCATCGCAGCTGAGTCTGCCGTCACGGTCGATGACGAGGACGTCGTTACCCAACAGCGCACGGTCTTGGCCCGGGCGCTCCAAGCCCATGCGCTCGAGGATCACGGTGCGCAGATACTGATCAAGAGGATCGACCCGCGGGGTCATACCGGCCGAGACCCACAGGTCGAAGAACACCATCAACGCGTCGAGGATGTCGGACTTGTCGACGGTGACGCCGTTCATCGGACGCGCCGCGGGACCGCTGAACAGTGGGAGCAGTCGTGCCGGCTTCTGGAGCTGGCTGATCTCCTCGAATACGCGCTGAATCTGGCTGACGGTGTGCCCAGCCAACACCGTGATGATGCTGAAGGGTAAGCCCCGGTCCTGCAGACGGCGGATGTTCGAACGTACCGCCGCCTCTGTCCGCTTGCCTCCCGCCGTCAACCGCACGCCTTCGGCGAAATCTACCGAGATACCCAGTTCAACGCCATGTTCTTCGAAGACATCCAGGTGCTCGTCGCGAACGGAATACAGGTTCGTTTGCAGGACATTTCTGACCCGGCGGCTTTGTAGCCAATCGCTGGGGAAAACCTCTCTCTGCAATGCGAACACTCGCTCAAAATATTCACGCGGCAACAGTGTGGGCTCGCCCCCGTGCCAAATGATGTCCACGGGGATGTCGTAGCCGCAGCGCCGGGTCGTCAGATCGGCGTAGTCCCGGATGGCGACTAAAGCGTCCCGCCAGACCGACTCCGACATCCTTGTCGGGTCCGATAGGTGCTCCCACTCGTAACAGTATTTGCACCTTAGATTGCAGAGCTTGCTGGTCTTAATTACCCATTGCATAGCGGCACTCCCAGTCCGAAGACTGACACTTCTTCCCCTATTGGCATCGCTGCCGATCAACCGGCAAGAGGTAGAACACGGCCCAATCGGGGATATCTCCGGCCGCGGCGGTACCACCTACCAGGCGGCCATTTTCAATCACCAATGTCTTGCCGCAGGCCAGGACGTAGGTGCCGGTGGGTGCGGCATCGATGGTCGTGCCCGCCGAGACCAACTCTGCCGCTGTAGCGGACTTGCTGGTCAGCGTGCTGACTCGGATCTCTTGTCCGTCGATGGTCTCAAGTGTGATGATGCTCGGGCGGAAAGTGTTCTTGGAAGCCGTGTTTCGTCCTTCGGCGAGGGCCGAAATGACCGACGTAGCGGTCGCCGACTCCAACGCCTCGATGATCACCTTGCTGACAGCTGATTGGGCGGTTTCCTGCAATATCGTCACGTTGTACTCCTTACGTTAAGTGGCTGTACTGCTATCGCTTGCTCGATGTGGTCAATGTGGCATATGTGACCTATTCGGCCTATGCGGCTGAGTGACAGCCGCCCTTCGCCAACGACGCAAAACAATGTGGTATGCAAACCATACACGATATTCATCATGATGTCTGCATTGGCGAAATGCGGCCGCAAATTCGAGCGCAATTCTAATTTGCCATTCTGGTATCGGGTTCACCCTTAGCAAGTGATGGCGTTGGAACGAGGGATTCCGGCTGGCGGTGCCGGCATCACGCCGGTCGCGCGCCTCGGTCTTCTCGCTGCCGAGCTTGCGCCGCGGTCGAGACGCAGCGGCCGCCGAGATCCTGTTTACGGTTTCGGGGTCGGGCCAGCACAATCAACAAGCGCGGATTGATGCGGCGGGTCGACTTAGCGAAGGCGGGCCAATGACGACACGGCAGGATCGAAAGGCCAAGCGGCGCAGCTTGATGCAGCACCTCACGGCGCTGCGCGTGCGCTACGTCGAACGCTTCATGCCAGATCCGTACCTGTTCGCGGTCCTGCTTACCGTCATCGTGGTTGCGTTGGTCGCGCTACTGGTCCGGGGCGCAACGCCGAGCGGCATCCTCAACGCCTGGTACGACGGTGTCTGGGGATCGCAGAACATCTTTACCTTCGCGTTCCAGATGGTGTTGATCCTGGTGACTGGTTACACGCTCGCCGAAGCGCCACCGCTGAAGCGGGCGATCGTATTCGTCGCCAGTAAGCCAACGAACCAGATTCAAGGCGCTCTGCTGTGTTTTAGCCTGAGTGCCGCATTGTCGCTGCTGAATTGGGGGCTCGGTCTGGTGGCGGGCGCCCTGGTCGCTCGCCAGGTGGCGAAGCGACTCGAGGGCGTGCATTTTGGCTACCTCATCGCAGCCTCATTCATGGGCTTTATCGTCTGGACCCAGGGCCTGTCGTCGTCGATCGCGCTGGCGAACACCGACTCCAATAGCCCAATCAATGTGATTCACAAGATGACCGGCATCAACGTGCCGCTGCGGCTGACGATCTTTCAGCCCTACAGCTGGGTGGCCGCGGCGGCGGTTCTGGTGCTGCTGGCCATCGCGATCCGGCGCATGGAGCCGGCGCGTCGCCTCGAGCCGGACCCCGCGGTCTTCGCGGACGAGGACACGCCATCGGACCCCGCCACAGGCGACCGGACGTTTGCTGACTGGTTGGAAAACCTGTGGATTCTCAACGTGATCGTCTTTGTCGCGGGACTAACATACTTCTCGCTAAGTGGTTTTGCGCTGAACATCTCGTCGATGATCATGCTGTTCACCGTGACGGGAGCGTTGCTACATCGCACGCCAATTCGCTTCATCCGGGCGTTTTCCGGCGCGGCCAGAGTGTCGGGCCCGCTGCTGCTGCAGTATCCGCTGTACGGCGGGATCATCGGGCTTCTGGGTTATCTGCCCTCGCAAGCACCCGCGGGTTCGGGCACGCCGCTGCAGACGGTGCTCGCCGAGGTGCTGGTCAGCGGCGCGAACCAGTACACCCTCCCTTTCCTGACCTTCGTCGGCTCGATCATCATCTCGCTGTTTGTGCCCTCCGGTGGTGGCCACTGGGCGGTGCAGGGGCCAGTCGCGGTCGACTCGGCGCTCGTGCTGGGCCAACATTCGCCGGCCTACCTCGGACTGATCTCAATGTCGGTGGCAATCGGCGAGGCGGTTGCCAACATGATTCAGCCGTTCTGGCTGCTACCACTGCTGGCAATCGCGAAACTCAATGTCCGTCAGGTAATGGGATTCACCATCATCGCCTTCCTGATTGGTTCGGTGGTCTCCAGCGCCGCCGTCCTCATCGCGCCGCACGTCCTATGAATCGATCAACTCCGGCGCCTACCAATGCACTGACATGTGCTCCCCTGGACTCATTACTCGGCTGCCGGTGCGGCGGGGACACGCCGGCAGCCGACGGCCTGGCCTAATTTGTGGGGTACCCGACCTAGACGACATAGCGGAACCTGAGCAGCATTGAGCCCATGGCCCGCAAGGTGGTTATCGTCGGTTTCCCCGGGGTCCAACCGCTCGACGTGGTGGGACCGTTCGAGGTGTTTGCGGGTGCATCCCTGCTGAGCGAGGGCGGTTACGACGTGGCGCTCGCATCGATCGACGAGCGTCCGGTGGCAACCGGAATCGGCTTGGAATTCATGACCACGCGGCTGCCAGACCCGAGTGCGCCGGTAGACACCGTTGTGCTCCCCGGTGGCGGTGGCGTCGATGCCGCACGCGACAACGTGGCGCTGATGGACTGGGTCAAAGCCGCTGCGGGTACTGCCCGGCGCGTTGTCACCGTCTGTACTGGCACATTTTTGGCCGCCGAAGCGGGGCTGCTCGACGGTTGTCGGGCCACCACGCATTGGGCCTTCGCCGACCGGCTGGCTCGTGAGTTTCCCGCCGTCGACGTCGATCCTGACCCGATCTTCATCCGCAGCTCCCCGAAGGTGTGGACTGCCGCGGGAGTGACGGCGGGTATTGACCTCGCGCTCGCCTTGGTCGAGGGTGATCACGGCACCGAGATCGCCCAGACGGTTGCCCGCTGGCTGGTGTTGTATCTGCGTCGCCCCGGCGGCCAGACGCAGTTCGCGGCACCGGTGTGGATGCCGCGGGCCAAGCGGCCTTCGATCCGGGACGTGCAGGAGGCGATCGAGGCCCAACCGGGTGGCCCGCACAGCATTGAAGAGCTGGCCCATCGGGCGGCGATGAGTCCCCGCCATTTCACGCGGGTATTCACTGGTGAAGTTGGCGAGGCGCCGGGCCAGTATGTCGAACGCGTCCGCACGGAGGCCGCGCGACGACAGTTGGAAGAGACCGAGGACACCGTCGTGGCAATCGCGGCCCGCTGCGGGTTCGGTACCGCTGAGACGATGCGGCGCAACTTCATTCGCAGGGTTGGCATCTCACCAGACCAATACCGCAAGGCCTTCGCCTGACCGGAAGGGAGAATACCGATGCCCCAGTTCGCTTTCGTTGCTTACCCGGGTTTTACCGCTCTGGACATGATTGGCCCGTACGAGGTATTGCGCAATCTCCCCCACGCCGAGGTGCGTTTTGTCTGGCATGATCCCGGACCGATCACCGCCGACTCGGGGGTGCTGGTGCTCGGCGCCACGCATTCGCTGGCTGAAACTCCTGCGCCTGATGTGGTCGTGGTTCCGGGTGGCCCGGCTACTCCCGTGCATGCGCGCGATGAGAAGCTACTCGACTGGCTGCGCCAAGCCCATCGGAGCGCCAGCTGGACTACCTCGGTGTGTTCGGGCTCGGTAATCCTGGCCGCGGCCGGCTTGCTCAAAGACCGGCGCGCGACTTCACACTGGCTGACCATCCCGGCGCTAAAGGCGTTTGGCGCGATTCCGGTCGCTGACAAGCGAATCGTTCAGCAGGACAGCATCATTACTAGTGCAGGCGTGTCCGCGGGACTGGACTTGGGGCTGTGGCTGGCCGGGCAAATCGGTGGCGAGAGCCGGGCGAAAGCGATCCAGCTGGCCCTCGAATACGATCCTCAGCCGCCGTTCGATTCCGGTCACATGTCGAAGGCATCGGCGAGCACGAAGGTTGCCGCGACGGCGCTGTTGTCGAAAGATAGCGCCACGCCGGTTAACTTGAAGGCCGCCACCATGTTGGCGTGGCAGCAGGCGCTGGCGGCGGCTCGGGCGCGACGGCGCAAGTGCCAGCCGGTTGACTCGACGCCGTAGCGGACCCGGCCCGTCTTCGCGCGGTCGCCAATGATCCCGCGACGCCATTTCCACCTTCACACCTCCGGCTGGGGCTAGCTGGGACATGAGCTCGGACCTGATCGCATCCATGTCGGGCGCATCCTGGGGCTGTGTCGCTTATCCGTCCCGAACAGGATGAGTGAACGGATGCGACCGCCACAGTCGCGCCACCAGCAGCACCGCAACCAGCGGGTAGGGCGCGTTGACGGCGACGCTGTGCAACGCGTTTGGTGACTTGTAGTCGAAGCTGGAGTCGGGCCCGCAGGCCAGTGAAAACAGCGGTGCATCACCGAGGAGTAAGACGGCAAGGTACAGCCCGGTTGCCATGACGACCATGCCGGCGCCGAAAATTGCTGGCAGTCGGATCCATTCGCGGCCCCGTACGAATGCGTAGCTGAGCACGAGGTAGAACCCGCCGAACAGCAGCGCCGAAACAAACCCGACGGACAGTTGCACAAAACGAGGATTGGCCATCATCAGCGGATCGGCACCGCCTATCTGAGCGTAGAGGAGCCGTGCTACCGGGTTGTGCGAATGCGGATTCGGGCGGCCAACCATGTTGGCGGTATCGATCACCAACGATGTACATGCGAACGTTGTGAATGCGACGACGAAGAACCAGTCATATCGTCGCTCGCGCAGCGGGATCGACAACGATGGGGCATCGTGTCGACCGGTATGGTCAGGCCCGGCGGGGCTGGTTGTCATGCTCCGAATGGTAGGCGGGTCACCCTTGGGTGTGGATGAATCCACCACGGACAGCGGCCCCGCACCGATGTTGGGGTGCGGCCGTATGGTCTGGTCTATGGGACAGATTGTGTTCGACACCGCGACGACTCTCAACGGCTGGATCGCCGACGAAAACTATTCGCTGGCTTGGCTGTTCGCGGTCGACCAAAGCGGAATGCCCGAAAGCGGACTGGTTCCGACCGAAGCGACAGTCATGGTGGAGGGCTCGATAACCTACCAGTGGGTCATTGAGACGGAGAGCATTCTCGACCACCCCGAGACGTGGCAGCAGTTCTATGGCGACAAACCAACATTCGTCTTCACTACACGTGAGCTGCCCGTCCCCGCCTGGGCAGATGTGCGGTTCGTGTCCGGCTCAGTCCTCGATGTGCTGCCGACGATAGAAGAGGCCGCGGGCGCCGGAGACATCTGGGTGGTCGGTGGCGGAGACCTTGCCGGCCAGTTTCTCGATGCCGGCGCCCTGGATGAGATCAGGTTGTCCGTTGCGCCTGCTGCCTTGACCGGCGGAGCGCCGTTACTCCCGCGATGCATCGGGGCCGATCGGCTCCGCCTGGTTTCCGCCGCTGCTCATGGGCAGTTCGCCCGTCTTGTCTACACCGTCACCTCACCAGAGTGACCCCCTACTGCCATGAAGTTCCCGGGCAGGTCAGTCCCGACGGTCCGACCCCGTAGCTCGCGTGCCGATGATCCGCTGTGCGACCTCGGTGAACGCATCGCGCACCGCGACTGGCTGTTCGATCCAGGGGAAGTGCCCCGCCTCGGCGATGACGCGCCGGATCACGTTGTCTGCCTGGAAGCGTTCGGTTTGCCACAGCGACTGCGTAACGATGCGATCGGCCGCGCCGCTGACGATGAGTGTCGGTAGTCTGGTCGGCCACCAGGCCAATCGGTAGCTGCTATCGAAGTTCGCGTCCGACCATTGCGTCGCACCCGTGTTGTAAGGCAGCCGGGCCAGTATCCGCGCGCCCCTGGCGACGCTATGTTCAACGAAGTTCCAGGGCGCCGACTCGACGGTAACGGCGCGAAGATTCTCCGGTGTTTGATCGGATTGGTAGCGGGCCATCGCCTGCTCGACGCCCGGCAGCCAATTGTTGCGGGTCATCTCCTCGAAGGCCGGCATCCACGAGGCATCAGGAGCGGTGCTGATCAATACCAGCCCCTCGAGCACTGCATCCAGCGCGGGCGTCGACAGTAGGTACTCGCCCCCGGTGGAATGCCCGACAAACACGGGATGCGGGACTTGTCGGGCCGCTTCCGCGACAACCCGCGGCCACAGACGATAGGGATCCTCGGAGGCACCCGGCGCATTGACGTTGGAGCCATCGCCGGGAAGATCGACGAGCCAGCAGGTGCCGGGGACATCGACCGTGTCGACCAGTTCGTGCAGGCTCTCGGAGCCGATTCCCGGGCCACCGGGCAGAAATAGCCAATTGAGGTCACCGGCGCGATCGATCCGGCGAATCAGGCGTACTCCGGATCGGGTCCACTGGACGTGTTGCATGTGCGCGTCGGCCCAGCCGGGTTGTGGCAACCTAGGGCCCGGGCTGCAGGATCTGGTCGGAGGCGAGCTGGCCGCCGGCCAGCAGCCAGGCAGCTATCACCCGTGGCGCATCCCGGTCGGGGTTATAGATGTCTTCCTCGCTGCAGAACAGGCCGTCGCCGGCGTAGACGAGTCGAGTCCAGTTCGGGAACCAGAACGGCTCACCGTTTGGATCGGTCGGGTGGTCAAGGCTGTTCTTGATCATCAGGACAACAGCATCGTTGTCTTCGTCGTAGGCGGTCCAATCCGAGGGAAAGCGCATATGCGGGAAAGGCGCCATGACCGCAACGATCCACTCGCGCACCGCCTCGCGGCCATGGAAGACCCCATAGTGGTGTTCGGTGTAGACGACATCCTCGGTGAACAAATCTGCGAACGGTCGCCAGTCACCGGAGGCTGAGCACCCCTCGACGACGGTGGTGTAGTGCCTGACGGCTTGTTCTATCTCGGCCTTGGTGAACCTGCCCATACCGGACACACTAGAACGTGTTTCGGTTGGAGGTCACCGTCTGAAGGGACTGGCGAATGAGCGTGTTGGATCTGTTCGACTTGAGCGGCAAGCGCGCCCTGATCACCGGGGCGTCCACCGGCATCGGAAAGAAGGTGGCGCTGGCCTATGCCGAGGCCGGGGCCCAAGTCGCCTTTGCGGCAAGGCATTCCGATGCGCTGCAGGTGGTTGCCGACGAGATAGCTGGGGTCGGCGGCAAGGCGCTGCCTATCCGCTGTGATGTCACCCAGCCTGACCAGGTCAGGGGCATGCTCGACCAGATGACCGGCGAGCTGGGTGGGATCGACATCGCCGTCTGCAACGCCGGCATCGTCTCGGTCCAGGCGATGCTGGACATGCCACTCGAAGAGTTCCAACGCATTCAGGATACGAACGTGACTGGTGTCTTTCTCACCGCACAAGCGGCGGCCCGGGCGATGGTCGATCAGGGCATTGGCGGAACGATCATCACGACCGCGTCGATGTCCGGACACATCATCAACATTCCTCAGCAGGTCAGCCACTACTGCACGTCCAAGGCGGCGGTTGTTCATCTGACCAAAGCCATGGCCGTGGAGTTGGCTCCGCACCAGATCCGGGTGAACAGCGTCAGCCCGGGCTACATCCGCACCGAGCTCGTTGAGCCATTGGCGGACTACCACGCCCTATGGGAGCCAAAGATTCCGCTGGGACGAATGGGCCGGCCCGAAGAACTCACCGGCCTCTACCTCTACCTAGCCAGTGCGGCTTCCAGCTATATGACCGGCTCGGACATCGTGATCGACGGCGGGTACACCTGCCCCTGACCCCGAATCCGGATGCCGCCGGATGCCGCTCGGCTCGCTTTGCAATGAACCACGCATTCAACGAACCACGCACGGGCGCCCGAAAAAGGTTCGTACTCCGGGAGAGAACAGGGCACGCAGGTGTTTGCCGGCCGGCCGCACCCCGCTGGCCGCGGTGAGCTCATCGTCGAGTTCGAGGATCTCGGCCGAGTGCAACGGCCACGATCCGTGCTCGTTGGGCATCCACCACGTCCGTCCCCCATGGCGGGTGTGCGCTCCCCAGCGCGCGGTGAGCCAAGTCTCCAGCGGAGTCGGTTCAACCGCGTCGCCCACGCGGATCGTCAGCAGGCTGCGCAGGCCGCGGTGGGGCCAGCGCCGCACGCTTGCATAGCTCAGGCGCTGGCCCGACCATGTCATCTGCATTTTCGCCCAGGTGTAAGGAATGCCCATCCCAATCCGGGTGACGGGCACAACGGCCAGCCGGGCTGTTTCCAAGGAACGGAACAACACGCCGTGGCGCCCGGAGTCATCGATCGAGTAGAGCCGGATGTTGGTCTCCAGAAACCTGCCGAAATATGGGAGCGGGAGCGCGGTGCCGATCTTGGTGCTGGTCATCGCGAACGGAACAAAGCCCAGATATGTCAGACCGTCGGCGAAGATGTCGGGACGAGTGCCGGGCGGGTACATGTGCGCGACGCTGTCCGGCAGCACGGGCCAGTGGACGAAGGTCAGGTCACTCCAGCGCTGGTCGAAGGTGACGGGGCGCGGCAATGGCGGTGGCGTCACCGGGTATCCGGCAAGGGGGTCGCAGTGGCTGGAATCCGATTCTGGGGGGCCCGGTACGACAGTCATTTCACCATCGTGGCAGGGTCGGTCCCATCCAGCGACCCCGAACCCGCAACGCAGCGATCAACGTTGCAGCGCAGGGTATTACGAGCATCAATCCGTCTAGGATCCACCCAGGATCCATTGTTGTGCTTGTTCGACTTGGCCGGCGGGAAAGTGGCGCACCTCAGCCGACACGAAATGTGATGTCAGATGCTCGGCGACATCCCCGAGGTGGGAGTCGGTAACGACGGCGATTTTCTTCACGTGCTTCTGATGGTCCCGAATGAAGCGGAAGTGATTGACCATCGCTCCGAAACTGTCCCAGCCGGGGAAGGACGGGGCGTTGAGAATCAGCCCGGCAAGATCGCCGGTCGCTTCGATGTGAGGATCCACCACTTCAGCGAGCTTGACGAAATCTTCCTTGTCCAGCGCCGTTTCGGGCCGTACGTGGAGAATGGAATGTTCGGTGTCCAAAGAGAAATCGATCATGAGGGCTCCTAGGCTCCTAGGCGACAGTCGGCCGCGAACTGTCATGCCGCCATGATCGGCTACCCCGGTGCTGGCTGGTTAGAGGCCAAAGTCACCGGATTGGGCGAAGCCGGGATCAAGCTTGCAGATGGGGCTTCGGAGTGATCTTGAGGGCGTAGGCAGGCCAGACGTCCAATCGGTCGGGGAACGTCACGTTGATCCGGTCGTCGGCACATTCATGTTCGAGGGTGCCACCGCCGAGTAGCTCGACCTTGGTATCCGAAGTGCCGGTGAGTCCACGCAACCCGACCCGGCGTTCGCCGGGGGCCTGCAGGAACGTCACATAGACGGCGTCCTCTTTTTGGGTAAAGCGCAGCGGGGTTCCATCTGTAGCGGTGGCTTGCGCGGTTGCCCACGGGCGGGTGTTGAAGTAGGCGTCGCCGGTCACGTCGAGCCACGCGCCGAAATCGGCGAGCAGCTTGGCCTGCAACTCGGGGATGGTGCCGTCCGGGTAGGGCCCGATACCCAGGAGCAGGTTTCCGTTCTTGCTCACCAGGTCGGCGAAGCCGCGGGCGAGGTCGGTGAGGGTCAACATCTGGTCGGGACCCTCTTGGCGGTTGTTTCCGAACGAGTTGCCCACACCGCGGGTCGATTCCCACTTGTACGGTTTGATCTCGTCGTACTGGGCGTACTCCGGGGTGCGGAAGTCGTAGTGGAAGCTGGTCGGGAAGTCCAAGACCCGAACCCGGTCGGGCAGGAACCGCCACAATGCGTTGGCCAGACCGAGCCCGCCCATGACCAGTGGCTCCATTCCGGGGACCCTGGGGAGCTGCAACTGCGCCCACCGGTCGTTGATGACACCGTCGGGCACCTGGTTGTAGTAATGCGCGAACAACTCGGCCAGGTTCGACTTGGGCGGGTAGCCGATGTCGTTCCACAGCACAGACGGCTGGTACCGGTTGATGAGCTCGCGGATGTGATTGTCGGCGTACTGCGCATACTCGTCGGTCTGTACGAGCGAGGATGCCATCCCCGGTAGGTCGGTGATGACGGTCGGGTTGAACGTCCAGTCGTAGCCACCCGAGTAATAAAGGCCCATCTTCATGCCCCGGTCGCGGACCGCGCTGGTCAGGTCTCCGACCAGATCGCGGCCGGCATGCCAGGAGTCCTTGTGCGGGTTGGGATGCCGGCTGGGCCACATGGTGAATCCGTCGTGGTGCTTGGTGGTGAGCACCACGTAGCGGGCGTTGGCCCGGACAAAGAAATCGGCCCAGGAGTCGGGATCGAACTGCTTGACCGCCTTGTTGAACATCGGCTTGAAGTCGTCGTAGGTGAAGTTGGAGCCGTAGGTCTTGAGGTGGTACTGCTGCGACGGGCTGCCGGGGATTCCGATGGTGTTCTGATACCACTCGGCATAGGGGTTGTGCTTGAGCCAGTACGCCGGCCCCCTGGTGGCCATCAACTCTTGGGTGTCGGCCTCGAGTGGGGCCCACCCCGGCACCGAATAAAGACCCCAGTGGATGAAGATGCCAAACTTCGCGTTCTCAAACCAGTCGGGCACACGATGGGTGGCGACCGAGTCTTTGGTCGGCTGGTATTCGGGCACTCCCGCACCCTACTAGCACTATCGGCATCGTGCCTGGTCCCATCGTGGTTGTCGGCGGTAACCCCGCGCTGCGGCGCCGGCCATCAACAACCCCGATGGGTGGAAACTCGGACGGCCGGAATATACCCCTATGGGTATTTGTTGAACGGGCTGAGATACGCGAAAGGATCATCACGATGACCATCCCCGACACCCCGGCCCCAGCCGCAGTCATGCCACGAATCGGCGATCCGGCTCCGGAGTTCACCGCTGTCACCACACAGGGGCCCATCAATTTTCCGGCCGACTATGCGGGCAAGTGGGTCATCTTCTTCTCTCATCCGGCCGACTTCACCCCCGTATGCACAAGCGAGTTCATCACGTTCGCGTCGATGCAGCAGCAGTTCGCGGCCTACAACACCGAGTTGGTCGGACTGTCCGTGGACGGGCTTTATAGCCACATCGCATGGCTGCGAACGATCAAGGACAAGATCAGTTTTCGCGACATGCACGATGTGCAGGTCAACTTCCCGCTCATTGAGGACGTCTCGATGGAGATCGCCGGCAAGTACGGGATGATCATGCCTGGTGAGGACTCGACCAAGGCCGTACGAGCGGTGTTTGTCATCGATCCCACCGGCACGATCCGGGCCATCATCTACTACCCGCTCAGCCTCGGCCGCAATTTCGACGAGCTCCTTCGTGTGATCAAGGCCCTGCAGACTGCCGATCACTACGACGTCGCGACACCGGCGGACTGGCGCCCGGGTGACCCGGTGATCGTGCCCCCCGCGGGCTCGTGCGGCACGGCGAAAGAGCGCATGGAGGGTCAGGTCGACGGCGTTGAATGCGAAGACTGGTTCTTCTGCACCAAGGAACTCAGTGCTGAGACCGTCGAGTCGGCGATCACAGCCGGTGCCCAACCGTGACGGGCACCGGCATCGGTTCCGAAAAAGCCGCGGGCCAGATGGGTGAGACGACCATGGACGAGTCGGCGAAATGCCGAGAGCCAGCCGGCCCGCGCCGGGACGGGAGCGCTGCGGCCCCCGCGAACGCAACGAACACGCCCCCCGCGCCGAGTCGGCCAACATGCCGGGAAGTACCCGACGATGACCCCTATGACTTGGGGTGTCAACCCGGTGCCGAGCTGGGTCCTGCGCCGTCCGGCGCCGACTGAGCGCCAATCGGCCCTAACTCGGCCTTGGCGGCCGTTCCTCATTCGGCGACGGGCGCGGGCTGCGGCTAGCGGGATCCCCCCGGATCCCATAGCTCCCAATGGATTTGCGTCAAAAGGGAGCAGAGGGCTACCGGCAGATGCGCCGCGGGGCTCAGCGGCCGGCGTCGGCCAGACCTAGCCGCGTTCCCGCAGAGTCACCGCGGCGTTCTTGGCGTCTGTTGCCAAGGTCTCGGTGTCGGCGGTGCGCAACTCGCCGTCTTCGACGACGGTGTTTCCGCCCACCAGGAGTAGCCGCAACGGCGCAGGCGGACCATAGATCAGCGCCCATACCGGGTCTTCGACATCGGAATGGCCGAGCCCGTCCAGCTGCCAGAGTGCGATGTCGGCCAGCTTGCCGACCTCGAGGGACCCGAGGTCCTGGTCGCGGCCCAGGCACCGGGCGCCACCAACGGTCGCCATCCACAAGGCCTCGCGCGCGTCGAGCGCCTGCGGGCCCAGCCGGAATCTGGCCGCCAGCGCGGCCTGGCGCATTTCGTTCGCCAGCCCACGGTGTTCGGCGCCGGCGCCGTCCACGCCCAATCCGACCGCGACATCGGCGGCCAGCAGTTCGGGGATCGGGGCGATCCCCGCGCCAAAGCGGCCATTGGAGGTCGGGCAGTGGGCTACCCCGGTTCTGGTAGCGGCGAGCTTGGCGATGTCGCCCTCGGACAGGTGCACGCAGTGCGCCATCCAGACGTCACTTCCCAGCCAGCCCAGCGATTCCACGTAATCAACTGGCCGGGAACCGAATTGGGCGAGACAAAACTCGTCTTCTTCGACGGTCTCCGAAAGATGAGTGTGCAGCCGCACCCCAAGGTCGCGGGCCAGCAGCGCGGACTGCTTCATCAATTCACCGGTGACCGAAAACGGTGAGCAGGGAGCAAGGGAGATCTGCACCATCGAGCCCTTCGTGGGGTCGTGGTGCTCGCGTACGGCGTCTTGGCAGGTGGTCAGGATCGTGTCGATGTCTTCGACGGTGTGCTCCGGCGGGAGTCCCCCCGATGCGACGCCGAGGTCCATCGAGCCGCGGGTCGGATGAAAGCGGACGCCGATGCGCTTTGCTGCGGCGATCTCCGCGCCCAGCATGTCTCCCCCGGCATGCGGGAAGACATAGTGATGATCCATGGTCGTGGTGCAACCGGTCAGGGCGAGCCTGGCCAGCCCCGCGCTGGCGGCAGCGAACTCCAGCTCAGCGTCCAGGCGTCCCCACACCGGATACATCTCGGTCAGCCACTGAAACAAGGTCCCCTTCTGGGTGTAACCACGGGTGATCCACTGATAGAGGTGCTCGTGGGTGTTGACCAATCCGGGAGTTGCCAGGCAACCGCGGCCATCGATGACAGTTGCGCCGGGGACCTCGGGCGCGGGTCCATCACCAACCGCGACGATCAGATCGTCCTCGACGATGATGTGGCCTTCGGAGAACTCGGCGGCCTTGGGGTCAACGGTTGCTATGGATACGCGGTCGATCACGAGTTTGGGCACGCGACACTCTAACATCAGCGTGAGCAGAATGGTTGACATGGGAGGGGTCTACGTAAAGTTGACACGACCAGCTCGAACATGCTCCAGCGGTGCACAATTGGTTCGGCAGTACCAATTTGGATTCCAAATTCGGATTGTTTTCCGGTCGGCGTGGCGCCATCGCGTTAGGGTTGAGCCGAAGTTCACCGGCCTGAACCGATTGTTGTTGGTGGGAACAGTTGTTGACGGGAACAAACGATGACACCTGAGCAGTCCATGGCCACGGCGATTCGGCTGGGCGGTGTATCGGTTGGCGCCGGCCGGGCAGGCGGGCGCAACCACGAGTTGCGATATTCCGACTCAACCCCAGGCGATGTCCGGGGCCGTAGCGCGAACGAAGGCAGCTGTTGATGGGGCGGAAGGCGCCCGGCGGCGACCGGTCCGGGTCCTACCGTGCGGTCGAGCCACGCGACAACGCGGTGACCGTGATCATCGGTCAGGCAATACATTCCGGTCGCGAAGACGACTACGTGGCTTGGCAGCAGAAGCTTCACAAGGGGCTCTCGCACTATCCGGGCTACCTCGGCTCCGAGCTGCGGCCACCCGGCGGGGCGCAGTCCGAGTGGATTGCCGTCTATCGCTTCGACTCGGCTCCAAACGCAAAAAGTTGGTTGGACAGTTCCAGCCGCCAGCTCATGGTCAGTGAGGCGGCGGGGATTTTTGCCGGACCGGCCAGTTGTCAGGTGATCGCACGAAGTACCGAGGCTGATGACGCGCTGATGACCGTCGTAGTGTCGCACCGGGTTCCCGAAGAACGGGTGGATGAGTTCCTGGCTTGGCAGAAGGAGATCGTGGCAGCCGAAAGCAAGTTCGCGGGCTTTCGCGGTGCCGAGATGTTCCGCCCGGTCGCTGGCATCCAAGACGAGTGGACAATCTGCTATCGATTCGACACCGCCGAGCATCTGGACGCCTGGCTGACTTCGGAGGCGCGCAAGCAACTCATGCACCACCCGCACTTCCGGGACTACAAGATGCGCAAGATCGATCAGTCATTCGGCAGCTGGTTCGTCCTCGGTGACGAGACAGCCCCGCCACCTTCGGATTTCAAGACTTCGGTGGCGGTGTGGTTAGGGCTCTACCCCACCGTGGTGTTGTTGACGATGCTGCTCAGTCCGCTGCGCATGCCACTGTGGTTGGGGATGTTGGTGGGCAACCTGTTGTCCAGCTTTGTGATGAGCTACATCACCATGCCCTACTACAGCATGCCGATCATCGGGTGGTGGCTCAGGCCGAAGGCCAGCGCTCGTCAGCCGCGTACCAACGTCGGCGGAATGCTGTTGGTAGTGCTGGTCAACGGGGCCTGGGCCGTGGTGTTCTACCTGGTTACGGTCCGGCTTTGGCACCCATAGGCTCGCTATTGCTTTAGCCGGCAACGCATTCAGGTCTCACCGATCTCCCGGTCGTGGCAAGCTGGCGCGGTGACGATGGTCGAAGCGGCGAAGATCGCCTTTCAGTTGAGCCTGTTCGTGGTGATCCTCGGCTACGGGCTGACAGCACACTTTTCCGACGTGCTCTATGTGCTGAGACGCCCGGGTCTGCTGGCCCGTTCGGTGTTGGCCGTGCTGATCGTTGCACCCGTGCTAGCAATACTGCTCGTTCGCTTGCTGGAGCTGCGTCCACAAATCGCGATTGCGCTTGTCACACTGTCGTTGTCACCGCTGCCCCCGTTGTTGCCGCGTCGCGGAGAAAAAGCGGGCGGGCACGTTCAGTACGCCCTGGGCCTGGTCATCATCCTCGCCGTCCTCGTCGTTCCCGTGCTAACCATGGCCGCGATGTTGCTCGATGACATCTTCGGGCGCCAACTCGTCTCCAGACCCGGGGCCATCGGAGAGCTGATGGCCATATCTGTGCTGGCCCCGCTAGGCGCCGGGATGGCGATCAGAGCGCGCTGGCCGGATGCGGCAACCCGCATCGCGCTGCCCATCCAGCGCGCGCAGAAGTGGGTGCTGCCGATCGCAATGATTGCGCTGCTGATCTCAGCTGCGCCCGAGATGTGGAAGCTCATCGGTGAATCGACCTTGGTGGCCATGTTGGCATTCATTGCTGGCACCTTCGCCATTGGTCATCTCTTGGGCGGCCCCGACCGGGAATCGTCGACGGTGTTGGCGTTCGCCAGCAGCTGCCGCCATCCCGCGACCGCGTTGGCGATCGCGTCGGCCAATTTTCCCAACGCTGACGAGCACGCCGCCGTGGCGCTCTACGGTTTGCTCACCGCGGCGTTGGGGATGCTCTATACGTTGTGGACGCGCCGACGCGCGGTCACCTCACCATCGTGACTGGCCGTCCGTTGGCGCATCGCTGGGCTGCGGGACCTAGATCACCCCGAGGCCGTGCAGGGCCTTGAATCCGAACCAGATCCCAAACCCCAATCCCACCACGATCATGATCGGTCTGTCGTTGTCCTGCAGCCAGCGCTGGATCCGGTCCAGCAGGGCGCGCGACTGATCAGGGAACAGTGCGGCCATGGCTACCACGAGCAGATTTGTACTCAGGGCAAGCAACACGAAAAGCACGTAGGAAGCCATGTTGCCGACTCGTGGCAGGCCCGCGTTGCCGATCACGCTGATCGCCGCCAGCGTGAAGACCCACGATTTCACCGATACGGTCACCAGGCCCGCGCCGATGAGGAACGCCCTGGTGGGTGTCGCCGACATCAGCATCGCCATCCACTTGGGCGGTGGCGCCTCCGGGTCGTTATCGCCGAAGAACTCTCGGGCCGCGGTGACCAGAAATATCAGCGCCACGATCAGAAGGACGGTCGACACAATCCAGTGGTGCGCGTGGTTGGGTGCAGAGCGGCGAGCTCCCCAGTGCAGGATGGTGCCGAAGACCAGGCCCTGCAGCAGACGTGTGCAGCCATGGCCGGCGATCCAAGCGCCGGCGGTTCGAGTACGCGCGGGCGTGCCCAGCAGCATGATGGTTATGGCAAGTTCGATCGGTTCCAGCAGACTGCCAAGAATCAACGGCAGCAGGCTGCTCCACATGGCGGACACCGGGTGAGAATAACCAGCCGGCGCGCCGATGGGGCCAAACCTGGCGCCGGTGTCCAGGTTCGGTTGTGAAACTTGAGCCACTAACGATGCGAGCGCTTCAGGCAGCACGGCAACGCGGTGGGTGGGTTGCCGTGATCACCGACGGGTGCGGTGTAGGTCACCGACCAGCGCGATCTATTGGGAGCCCAGTGCCGCGCGCATCTCGATGTCGGAAAGGGCGGCGGCAAGGTCGGCCGGACGCGGGCTCACACTGGCATCTATCCGGTGGATACGGCCGGTGAACGGGAAACTGTGCTCGTAGGGCGCGACGGGTGAGCCGGTGTCGAGTCCAACATCGAGGGTTTCTCCGCTCATTGAAAATCGGAACGGAACCGTCTGCTCAACGCGCCCGCTGGCCACCGTGGTGCCGTCGACGACCAAGGTGACCAACGCGCCCTTCCCCAGTCCCCCGCCGTCGTAGTCGAACGAAAGCGCCAGGGTTATCTGGCCCTCGGGAAGCGGATCGGTGGCGGCGACCGTGGTGAGTTCGTGGCCCAAGTAGTTGTAGGCGAACGTGGGGATGCCGTCTTGCAGATACAGGCTCCACCCGCCCATTGACCCACCGATGCAGATGACCACCCCCTGGGCGCCGCCGCGTGGGATCTGCAGCTGCGCCCGCAGTTCGAATGAAGTGCTGGTGTAGGGCAGCGTCGAGGTCTCGGGGATCCGCACATGGCTGGGGTAATAAGTAGCCGAGGTGCGGCCGGCGAGCAGGTTCGGCCGGTTAGCGGGCAGCGCGCGGGCCAGCGTCGCGTCGCTGAGCGGGTAGACGTCGTACTTGCGGGCTTCGGTGTCGAACACGGCCCGCAGCTCGGCGAGCTTGTCCGGGTATTGCTCGGCGAGATCTACCCCCTGGCTGAAGTCGTCGGCGAGGTGGTAGAGCTCCCAGCGCTCGGAGTCGCCGAAGGGGTTGGTTCGCTGGGTGCGGACCCACGGCAGCCGGCCGTGGAAACAGGACGCGATCCAACCTTCGTGATAGATGGCGCGATTGCCGAAGATCTCGAAATACTGGGTCCGGCGTCGGCTGTGGGCATCGGCCTCGTCGAAGGAGTAGCGCATGCTCACACCTTCGATCGGCTTCTGCTCGATACCGTTGACGCGCTCGGGCATCTCGATTCCGGCGGCCTCCAAGATCGTCGGAACGACGTCGATGACGTGGTGAAACTGGCTGCGCTGCTCCCCCGCGCAGGTAATCCCGCGGGGCCAGGAGACGGCCATCCCGTTGCGAGTTCCGCCGAAATGGGATGCCACCTGTTTCATCCACTGAAACGGTGAGTCCAGCGCCCAGGCCCAGCCGACGTTGTAGTGGTTCTCGCAGCGCACCGTGCCGAAATCGGCCAAGTGGGCCAGCAGCCATTCGGGGTCCTCGGGCAACCCGTTTTGAAACGAAGGAGAGCTCCAGGCGCCGTGCACCGTTCCTTCGGCCGAGGCGCCGTTGTCGCCGCAGATGTAGATGAACAAGGTGTTTTCCCACTGCCCCAGGTCGTCGATCGCATCGACGATACGGCCTATCTGGGCATCGGTATGGGCCAGAAAACCGGCATAAACCTCCATCAGGCGACGCGCCACCGGCTTGTACCGATCGTCGTAGTCCGCCCAGGCCGGAATTTGTTCGGGTCGTGGTGTTAGTTGGGTCCCGGGGGGAATGATTCCCCTCTCGAGCTGGCGGGCATACGTCTGCTCGCGCAGCGCGTCCCAGCCCTCGTCGAACTGTCCGGCGAACCGGTCCGACCATTCTGGCCAGACGTGGTGGGGACTGTGCGTTGCGCCGGGTGCCAAGTAGAGCAGGAACGGCTTGTCCGGCGCGGATGTCTGTTGCCGCTGAATCCACTCGATCGCCTTGTCGGCAAGATCCTCGGTGAGGTGGTAGTCGTCGCGCCCGACGTATGGTTCAACCGGCGTGGTTTGGTCAAATAACGCGGGCTCGTACTGTGACGTGTCGCCGCCCAGGAAACCGTAGAAGCGTTCGAATCCCAGCCCGGTGGGCCACCGGTCGAAGGGGCCCGCCGGGCCAATCTCCCAGGTGGGAGTGAAATGCGCTTTGCCGAACAGTGCGGTGTTGTAGCCGTTCATGCGCAGGACCTGTGCGATGGTGGCGGTGCTCTGCGGCAGCACACTGTCGTAGCCGGGGAACCCGTAGGCGATCTCGCAGATCGTCCCCATATGCGCGCTGTGGTGATTGCGGCCGGTCAGCAACGCGGCGCGGGTGGGCGAGCAAAGTGCGGTGGTGTGGAATTGGTTGTAGCGCAAGCCGGCTTGGGCGATGCGGTCCAGGGTTGGGGTAGGCACTGGTCCGCCGAAGGTCGAAGGGGCGCCGAACCCAACGTCGTCGAGCAACACCACAACGACGTTGGGAGCCCCGTCGGGTGGATAGTCGATCGACGGGGTGACCGGGGTGGAGTCGGCCACCACCGGGTTGATAACTCCGCCGAACGGTTGCTCGTTGCGCGGCAAGTCGACCATTCGTGCTCCTGATTCCTGTGCCCGGATTGTTGTCTGCCAGAGGTCTTCTCGACGGCCACATTACAGATTCTTCGGCGTCTGTCCGCCGTACCGGCAAGGTACTTGGGCCAGGTGGGCAGTGGTGTTTGCTGCCAAATTGCGGGTAGCAATACGCCATTTAAGACCTAGAGTTAGTCATGCCGGGAGGTTTGAACGGCGTGATCGCTCCAAAAAAATAGTGGAGGAGGACCAATGAAGCTCACCACGATGATAAAGACGGCGGTGGCCGTCGTGGCAATTGCGACCATCGCGACCATCACTGCACCAATCGTATTCGCCGCATATCCGATCACCGGCAAATTCGGCAGTGAGTTGAAGATGACCGACTCCGTTGGTCAAGTTGTGCTCGGCTGGACAGTCAGCGATCTCAAATCCAGCTCGGACGTGATCCCCGGCTACCCGGTAGCCGGCCAGGTCTGGGAAGCCACTGCCACCGTTAATGCAATCAGCGGCCCGGTCACTCCGGCGATTTCTCAGTTCAACGCTCGCACCGCGGACGGGGTCAACTACCGAGTCCTGTGGCAAGCGTCGGGCCCGAACACCATTAGCGGGGCCACCATCCCACAGGGTGCATCATCGACCGGGAAGATCTACTTCGATGTCACCGGTCCGGCTCCGACCATTGTTGCGATGAACAATGGAATGGAAGATCTCATGATTTGGGGTCCCTAGAACGGTTGCTGATTGACCGGCACGGTGCGGGCCTGCCCGCTCGCACCACGGCCTTATCGTGGTTGCCGTGGGTCCTTCACGGAAGCGAGGCAGGCTCGCGGCCGGTGCGGCATTGGTCGCGGTGACGGCACTTTTCGGAGCCGGCTACCCGCTGTGCGGGCGGCCATCGGCAGAGGTCGGATGCGCCGGCGGCAGGCCTGTCACCAGGCCCGTTGATGGAGGCGAGCGGGTGATCGTGGACTACTTCAACGCGGTCAACGACCGCGACTACGGCGCGGCTTGGGGGTACCTGGGCCGGCCGATGCGTGCGATCTATGGCGCAACATCGCCGGATCACGACCGAGACGGGCTGGCGCAGTTCTCATTACGCATGGACCAACGTGTGAGGTGCGTGCGGGTCACCGAGATCGTCAACGTCGGAAGCGCCGACCCGCAGATCTCTGCCTCGATGGGTATCCAGTGGTATCGGGTGACACTTGATGCCGAATACGTCGCCGCGGCCGGCGCATTGCCGGCGTTCTACAAGGCCAGCGCCGATCCGCACGCCGGGGCGCCACCGCCGCTGATCATGGGGCAGGCGACGAGCCTGTGAAAGCGCACGACCGCATGCCGGTGCGAAGTTCAGCACCGTCGGCTCGACCAGCCGGGGCCGCCTTGGGTGCGGTAATGCCACCATGGCCGTATGCGAATCAGCGGTACCGGCGTCGGGAGATGGGCAGCAATTCTGTTGTTGGCGAGCACGGCGGGGTGTGGCGATGGGCCGGGCGTTACCACCGCAGAGAGCTCTCCGGCGCCAACCGGCACCACGATTTCTACGTCCACACTGCCGACTCCCAGTAATAATCTGCAGCTGGCGAACGCGGCCGACTACTTCTTGGACACCGGCAGCGCTCGCGCGGGCTACTACTTCGAATCGCCCAGCGGTCGCTGGCGTTGCGCGATCCTGCCCCATGTCCAGGCCGGTTGTCAGTCTGCCAGTGGTTCGGCGATCGGGATCCACGGTGCGCCAGACACGGTGACCAACTCCGATGGGACTACCGACGCGCCGAATGCGATCGTGGTCGAGGAGACCGGTGAGGCGCACTTCGCCGTGCTGAGCAAGGCACAATCCTTTGCGGCCGTTGAGCCGGCGAAGGTTCTGCCCTTCAACGAAGTCCTCGATGCGGCCGGTTTCCGGTGCAACTTTCAGGAATCCGTCGGTGTCTCCTGTGCAAGTGAAACGAGCGCACAAGGCTTCACGTTTTCCAGCGACGGCTACACCCTGCAGTACACGGACATTCGGCCGTGATATCGCTGCTGGTGCGAGATGCGTTGCGGCTCCCGGAATATTCGGTTGCCCCGGCACACGTCGGTGGCAACAATCGCTGAATGGTCGACCCACCGCTATCGGATGGCACGGTCACGCTCTCGCCGTTTCGTCCCGATGAGGTGAGTGCGCACGTCGCCGGCCAAGACGAGCTGACAGCGCGCTGGCTCAGCGGCGGGGTGGTGACCCAGCACAGCGCGGCGGCGTACTTCGAACACTGCCGTGACCAATGGGCTACCGGCGGATCACTGCGGGCCTTCGCGATCCGAGTGGGGCCGCAGCAGGTTCCGGCGGGGACGGTCGACCTGCGATTTGCCGGTGAGGGACTGGCCTTCGGCGAGGTCAACGTCGCCTACGGCCTCTACCCGGCCTGGCGCGGGCGCGGCCTGGCCACCCGCGCGGTCGACCTGGTGTGCCGCTATGCGGCAGAGCTGGATGCCACCGTTGCGGTGGTCAAGGTGGAGCCGGAGAACTCGGCTTCGGCGCGGGTCGCGCTGCGGGCTGGCTTTGGCCGCACCAGCCGGATCCGCGAGCCGGACGGAAACGTCTTCGATCGCTACGAGCGCACCCTCAGCAGGGGGGTTTGGGTCAGGATCGCCGGCGAGGCCGATATCGACGCGGTGTTCGAGATCCGCACCAGTGTCACCGAGAACCATCTGTCGCTCGAGCAACTCGCCGAACTCGGCATCACCAAAGAATCGGTGCGAGAGGCCATGCGCGCCTCGCCGTGCCTGTGGGTCGCAGATGTCGACGGGGTCACCGCGGGTTTCACGATGGCCGATGCGACCGCCGGCAGCGTGTTCGCCTGCTTTGTTCGACCGCAGTTTCAGGGTCGCGGTGTGGGAAGCGCGTTGATGCGGCGCGTGGAAGCAACACTGTTTGAACGGCACACGGAGATCTGGCTGACTACCGACGGCTTGAGTCGTGCCGCCGGCTTCTACCGCAAACTGGGCTGGAGCGCGGCCGGGGATCTACCCGACGGCAGTATCAGGTTCGAGAAGCGGCTGAGAGCTCCCGCCGCCAAGATGCACGCCGACGAGGTGGACATCGACGCATCGCTGGTCCGGCGGCTGGTGTCCACCCAATTCCCGCACTGGGCGGACCTGCCACTGACACCGATCGACTCGGCCGGCACAGACAACGCCATGTACCGGCTCGGAACCGACATGGCGGTTCGGCTTCCGCGGATCCACTGGGCGGTGGCGAGCCTGCGAACCGAGCAGCGCTGGCTCGGTCGAATCGCCCCGCAGCTGCCCGTCGCCAGCCCGGCCCCAGTGGGGCTGGGTGCCGCGGCGCAGGGGTTCGCTTGGCCGTGGTCGATCTGCCGTTGGGTCACCGGTGAGAATCCGAAGGTCGGCCAGCTTGTCGATCCTATCGGACTTGCTCGGGACCTGGCCGACTTCATCGGCGCCCTGCGCCGCATCGACCCCGCAGGCGGGCCGGACGCGGTGCGGGGAAAGCCCTTGGCCGAGCAGGATGACCAGGTCCGCGGCGCGTTGGCGATGCTGGACGGACGCCTCGACGTCCAGGCCGTTACCGTCGCGTGGGAACGAGCGCTGCGCATCCCCGGGTACGCGGGGCCGCCGACGTGGTTCCACGGCGACCTGTCCCCGTTCAACATCCTGACCGTCGACGGCCGGTTGGCGGGGGTGATCGATTTCGGCTTGATGGGCGTGGGCGACCCCAGTGTCGACCTCATCCCCGCGTGGAATCTGCTGTCCGCGCCGGCGCGCGAGCAGTTCCGCACCATGCTGCGGGTAGACGCCGAAACCTGGGCACGCGGTTGCGGTCGGGCTTTGTCGATCGCCCTCGTTGCCCTTCCCTACTACCAGACCACCAACCCTCAGCTGGCCGGCAGTGCCCGCCATGTCATCAGCGAAATCCTCGCCGATCAGCGGCGCAGCGGCTCGCTTGGCTCGTGGTGAGTGCTAGTGCACTCCCAATACCCCGCCGAGGTATTGGCCGCGGCATGCCCGCCGAGCCAACTTGCCGCTGGTCGTGCGCGGAATGGCGCCGGCGGGAAGGAAACGCACTTCGGCCACCGCCAATCCATGGCGGTTTGCCACCGCGGCGCGGATGGCTTGGATCGCGGGCTGTGGATCGTCGCGGCTGGTTCCGGCCGCCCGTTCGGCGATGACGACCAGCTGTGGGCTGGTGTTGTGGCTATCCGAGTCTTGGGCCGTAGGCAATTCGTTGGCGGGTGCCGCGAACGCTGTCACATATCCCCGCCGGACCATGGGTGAGGCCTCGGCAACGGTGGCCTCGATGTCCTGGGGATAGTGGTTGTGTCCATCGATGACGATCAGATCGGCGATTCGGCCGGTGACATACAGTTCGCCGTCGAGGTAGACGCCCAGGTCACCGGTTCTTAGCCAGGCGCCGTCGACCGCGGCGCCGGCGGCGTGGCTAGCTTCGTCGAGCTGCGAATGCAGCTTGGCGCCAAACACCCGCTCGGTGTCTTCGGGCCGTCCCCAGTAACCGCGACCGACGTTGTTGCCTTGCAGCCAGATTTCGCCGACTTCGCCGTCACGCAATTCGGTGCCGGTATCGGGATCGACGATCACGGCCCACAAGCTGCGGGCGACGCGGCCGCAGGACACCTGAAGCACCGCGTTGGGTGCGTCGGCGGCCACGCGTACGGCGTGACCGGCGCCCAGCTGTTCGCGGTCGAGGTAGACGACCGTGGGCTCAGCGGCATGGTCGATGGTTGCCACCAGCAGCGTCGCCTCTGCGATCCCGTAGGAGGGTTTGAACGCTGTGCGCGGTAGCCCGTAGGGCGCGAACGCCTTGTTGAACGTCGTGACGGCATCGATGCTGACCGGCTCCGAACCGATGATCAGTACGACATTGCTCAGATCGACGTCGTCGCCGGGTGTGAGTAGACCACGCTGGGCCGCCCATTCGTAGGCGAAGTTTGGCGCTGCGGTGACCACGCGTCCGGTGCGCGATCCAGCCGACAAGGCATGGATCCATCGTTGCGGTCTGCGGACAAACGCAGTCGGCGACATGAGTGTGGAGTGCCCGCCGTACACCGCGGGAAAGCCAATCATGGACAAACCCATGTCGTGGTACAGCGGCAACCAGCTGACGCCATGCGTGTTGCGGTTCAACAGGTCGATGGACAGGATCATCTGCACCAGGTTGGTGCCCACGGCACGGTGGGTGATCTCCACACCGACCGGTGGACGTGTCGATCCGGACGTGTACTGCAGGTGCGAAACGGCATCGATGTCGAGCTCGACCGGAACGAAAGACTCCCCCGCCGAATCCGGCACATCATCGATGGTGATGATGTGCGGCCTGCGTAGGTGGGAAAGGTTCGCCAGAAACTCCTCGATGGCAGGCTTTGCCGCGCCGGTGGTGAGCACGACCGTAGGTTCCGAGTCGCGCAGCGCGGTATCGAGACGTTCAGCGTGGCCGGGGAGTTCGGGTGCGAACAGCGGTACCGCGATCGTGCCCGCCTTGATCGCCGCATAGAACCCGGCGACGTAGTCAATGCCCTGCGGCGCGAGAATCGCAACCCGATCACCGTCGCCGGCGAACTTCTGCACATGGGCACCGATGGCCTGCAACCGGACGCCGAATTCTGACCAGGTGACCTCCAGGGCGTGCCCCTGCGCCGTCCGATTGTGGTCCAGGTAGCGATACGCCACCGAGTCGCCGACATTGGCAATGTTGCGTTCAATGAGAGAGATCAGCGTGGTGCCCGGCGGCAGCTCGATGTTGCCGCCGGCATCCAGGCAGTCCTCGATCTCTAGCAGGCCTTTTGGAGCCGCGGAGTCCTGCCGGGAACCGTCATTCATAACCGCAGTCTAAGCAACCGCGCAGGTCTGGCACCGCAAGCACCTTGTGGCCTCGGCCACCCCGGCGACGCACCGATCACCCCTTGGCTGGCCTATCGGTCCACTAAAGTCCGTGCCTAGCGGGCCCGTCGATCGGCTCGAGGCAGGGGTATCCGTGGACTCAGGCGACTGCAACCCCGCGGCCACGACTCGCGATGCGGCATTCGCGCGCGTGCTCGCCTACCGAGACCGAGCGCGGGCCAAGCCGATGGTGCTTCGCGTACTGCTCGCCGTCTTCGGTGCGGCGCTGCTGATCGCATCCGTACCTCTCATGGTGCTGCTGCCGGAGCTGGGCATTCCTGCGGTCCTGGTCGCGTTCCGTGTCCTGGCGATCGAGTCCGATTGGGCCGCGCGCGCGTATGGCTGGACCGATTGGCGGTTCGCCCAGCTGCGTGACTGGTTCCATCGGCAGTCCGCGATTGTGCGCGCGGCGATTCTGACCGCGCTGTTGTTGGTGGCAGCCGCCCTGGTGTGGGTATTGATTGTTGAGTTCTAGCGTCGGGCGATGGTGTTTGGCGCGGGGTTCAATCTCGCCCGCAGCGCCACCATACGCCGCGTCCGCTGCTGCATCCTCGTTCTTCTTGTGCGGTCAGGGAAGTCCAACTGTGTTGTGGCTCAGTGGGGTTGGTTTGTGTGTCGACCTTGGCGGAGTTGGTCGCGGTTGGACTGGCCGTGACGCCGGGGGTGGGTGGGAGCCATGCGGTTGCCGCCACCAGCGCTGGTGCGGCAAGTAGCACGCGCGGCCAGTTGGGCCTGCGGGCCCGGCTGGGCTCAGCAGCAACTGGAGATGGCAAAGCTGGCGCCGACATGGTCTGGCCCAGTTTAGCTGGTGGGAGCGGATTCGGGCGGTGCGTGTTGGGCCTGTGTAGGTAGCTGTGCACGCGCGCGGCGCGGCGAAGTCACCCAGACTTGCCGCGAGACGCAAGCCTGGAATCTAGACTGAGGTCTTCAAAAGCACCCGCCTTACCAGGCGGATCCACGGTTTCACTCCCGCGCGTGGTTGTGCCGGGTGGCAGGTGCGGAAGGGTGCTCGGTATGACCAGTAGCACCGAATGCCATAGATGAAGTAGAAGCCAAGTGGGGGTTTGAGTGGAAACCGAGCGTCTGCTGCGCGCCGCAGCCGACCATCTCAGCAGGCGGCCCAACGCCACCCTGGATGAAATCGGCGCTGCCGCGGGGGTCAGCCACTCAACGCTGTACCGCCACTTCGACGGACGCACCGCATTGCTCGAGGCGCTGGATCACGCGGCCATCGAGCAGATGCGTGATGCGCTGAAAACCTCTCACTGGCAAGAATATTCACCTACCGATGCGCTGCGGATACTGGTTGCCGCGTGCGAGCCGGTCGCGGGCTACCTGACGCTGCGCTACGTGCAAGGTCAAAGCTTTGAGACCCGGAAGTCGGTTGCCGAGTGGCGTGAAATCAACTCCGAGATCGAGGAGATTTTCCTGCGCCGCCAACGCGCCGGAGAATTCCGCACCGACGTGACCGCGGGCTGGCTCACCGAAGCGTTTTTCAGCCTCGTCTCGGGCGCAGGGTGGTCCGTTCAGCATGGGCGGGGAACAAAGCAGAAATCATGTGGGTGAATTCGCGACGAGCGACCCTTGACGGAGTCAGAGCGCCGACACAGGGGAATCTGCCGCCACCGCTTGTCGGGTTTGTCGGCCGTGAGGCCGAACTGGCCGAACTCAACGAGTTGATCTTGAATTCGCGACTGGTGACGTTGACCGGGATCGGTGGAATCGGTAAGTCAACCTTGTCGGTGTGGGCAAGCCTGCGAGGAATGGTTTGGTGAACATCAACTCGACTGGCTTCACCGCCTGCGGCGGGAGATGCCCAACCTGCAAGAAGCGCTGCAGGTTGCGCTGACCGTTGCACCCGCCGATGCCGTGGAAATGGCCACCAACCTACGCGCTCCCTGGACCGCTATCGGGATGCTGCAGCAAGGGCGCCGATGGATCGAAAAGGCCCTTGACGCCGCCCCCGCCGAACCCACCGCGGCGCGACTGCGCGCGATCATCAACGTGGCCATGTTGGCTTTTTTACAGGTCGATATGCCCACCATGGCCGCTCGACAAGCAGAAGCCGGTGAACTGCTCACCACCGTGACCGACCCCTACGCGCTCGCTCACTTGAACACCAATACGGCGGCCGTCGCCATGTTGCGCGGCGAGCTAGACGTGGCGCGGTCCTTGGCCGAGCAGTCGCTGGCTAGCGCCGATGAATTCCGGGTGCAAATCTATGCCCGCCTGGTGATGATATGGACGTCGGCTGCCGCCAATGACGCCCACACCGCGGTGGCCCACGCCGAGCAGGGCCTCGTCCTGTCCGAAGCCCACGGCCAGGACATCGTCTTGCGGACCTACCTCTTGGAAGGTCTCGCGGCCAGTCGCCTGGCGCTGGGGCAACTGGACCTGGCCGAGCACGCGGTTCGCGAAGGCCTGCAACTGTCGCGGACGATCAACGACACCATCACCTGCGCGACATTTCTGGAGACGAGTTCCTGGATTGCCGCGGCCGGAAATGATCCGCGGCGCGCCGCGATTTTGATGGCCGCCGCAGCCGCCGTCAGCCGCGCTGCCGGCGCCGGCGGCGCCGTCTCGGCACACGTGGGGCCATTCCACGAACAATGCGAACGCCAAGTCCGCAAGCAACTTTCCGAAGCCGACTACCGCACCGCCACCAACCAGGGCAGACGCCTGTCCCTGGACGAGGCGGCCGCCCTCGTTCTGGGTATGGAGGTGCTGCCCGATCGAGGGTATGGAGGGTGAGAGGTCGGGCGGTGTAACTGGCCGGGTGCACAGCAACACGAATCAGCCATCGCCTAGCAAGTCCGCCGGGGCCAGGTGCCAACCCCAGTGACCGCGGCCGATCGACCCGTGCAAGAGCACGGTTGCATCGGCTTGCGCCGAATCTATAGATGGGACACCGTTTCCCATTTATAGATTGCATCTTGTTCTGCAGATATATATTTGTCAGTCATGTCAGTAGACCGTGATCGGATACTCCGGGAGGCGGCAGAATGCCTCGGCAAGCGGCCGACCGCAACCCAGGACGAGATTGCTGCTGCGGTCGGCGTAAGTCGAGCGACCCTGCACCGGCATTTTGCCAAGCGAGGCGCCCTCCTCGAGGCGCTAGATCGATTGGCGATCTCCCAGTTGGGCGAAGCGATGACGATCTCGCGATGTCAGGAGGGAACCGCCGCAGAAGCGCTACAGCGGTTAGTGGCGGCCTGCCGCCCAGTATCCGGTTATCTCAGGTTGCTCTACATCCGGGCCCAAGATTTTGAATCAGACCAATTGACCGAGGGCTGGGCTGAGATCGACGCTCAGCTCAGGCAGCTATTCCTGCGGGGTCAGCGTAGCGGCGAATTCCGACGTGACCTGCCCACCCTTTGGCTGAACCAAGCGTTCTTCAGCCTGGTAGCCGGTGCGGGGCGGTCGGCGAATACTGGGCGGATCGCCCGCAGCGACTTCACCGGTATGGTCACCGAGCTACTGCTGCGCGGGGCAAGGAGTTCATGAGATGCGTTCTGGGGTGCTGCGCCCGTCCACCCACAGAATCCACTCGGCGCCGCGCTCACAATGGGGCGCAAACTGCGGCCTGATTCTGGGTGCGGGGTTCCCGGTGCTGCTGTGGCGAGGGCTGGCAGTACCACCAACATCATCGCTGTCGGGGTGGCGAGCCACAGGGAAGCTTTGGAGGCTCTTCCGGATTTAGAGTGCATCGATCTGTCGGGTGAGGTTGCCGCAGTGCAGCAGTGAGCGGATTCGGTAGTGGGTCAGATTCCTGAATCCCAGGGTGTTGCGGCGCAGTGTCTCTAGTCGGCCGTTGATGGCTTCGGTGGGGCCGTTGGCGGCGTGGTGGTCGAAGTAGGCCAGCACGTCGGTGCGGCGGCGCCACAGGGTGCGGCCCAGTTGCGCCAGTTCCTCGAGCGCGGCTGGTACTGCGCGGCGTAGTGAGTCGATGATCGCGCTCATCATAGTCTTGCCGCGGCGCAGGTCGGGCTGGCTGTAGGCGGCAATGATGCGTTGGTAGACGCTCCAGGTCACCTGGGGACCGCCAGGTGGTCATCGATGGCGAACGCCGTGGTCAACCGGACTTGTTGGCGACTGCTGAGCAGCGGGAGTCGGGTGCGCAGGGTGCGGCGGACCCCGTAGAGCGGATCGCCGCTGCGGTCGCGATGTTCGCAGGTCTGCTGCTGGATACGTTGGCGGCATAGGTCCAATTTCGCGCCGGCCAAGGCCACGACGTGAAACGGGTCCATCACCGTGGTGGCCTCGGGCAGCTGCTCGGTGGCGGCGGTCTTGTAGCCGCCGAATCCGTCCATGGCCACCACCTCGACTCGGTCGCGGAAGTCCGTGGTCTGTGCGGCCAACCAGGTCTTCAGCTCTGCCGCAGAGCGACCGGGTACCAGGTCGAGAAGTCGTGGGCGGCCGGTGCCGTCCAGGACCGGGGTCAAGTCGATGATTACGGTGACGAACCCGTCGTCGCCGCGGCGACTGCGGGTGTGCGACCAGCGGTGCTCGTCGACGCCGGTGACCCGCACCCCATCCAAACGGGTGGTATTGGCGGACACGATCTGTTGGTTGGCATCCAAGGCGATGGTGTTGACGGTGTCCCAGGACAACCCCAGCTCTCGGGCCACCGCGGCGACGGTCATGCGGTCGATCATGAGCCGGCGCAGGATGTAGCGAACGCAGCGGCGGGTGGTCGACCAGCCTGGGTGTGCAAGCCGGGAGGTGTTGTGGGCGAACACCTCCCGATCACAACCGGTGGCCATGCAGCGATACCGCGGCACCCGGAGCCGCAGTCGCAAGGGATGCCCGACCACCGGCACATCGGTCACCTTGCGCACCACGCTGTCGCGGTAGACACCCGCGCTACCACAGCCCGGGCAGCCGCGCTGACCGTCGTCGAGCAGGTCGCAAGAACACCACCGTGGTATCACCGTCGACAGTCGCGTCGGTGATCGTGAGGCCCAACTCCACGGTCCGCACGATCGTGTCAGCAACAACGGCAGCAGCAGACGACGTAAGGTCAGACACAGGGTTCCCCGGCACGGTAGCCGTTAAGGCGTAGGAACCAGCATCATCTGCCGACCGGGGCCCGCCCCAGATCACCGTCACGACCCCAACGTCGCCCTCATCCCCAACTACGGCTGCACTCCATTTCCGGAAGAGCCGCTTTAGTGGTACTTCCGTAAGCAGGGCGCATGGATCAATTGGGCCAAGTTGCCGCAGTGCATCAGTCCACGCACTCGTTAGTGGGTCAGATTGCGGAGTTCCGAGGGCGTTGCGTCGTAGGGCTTCCAGGCGGCCGTTGATGGCCTCGGTGGGCCCGTTGGAGGCCTGGCGGTGCGCAGGGTATTGAGATCGCAGTCATCATGGTCCTGCCTCGGCGTCGGTCGGCGTGGGATTAGGCGGCGATCAGGCGCTGGTAGAAGCCCCAGCACAGTTCCACCGCGAGGTCGGCTTCGTCAGCGAACATAGCTTCCAGCCGGGATTTTGGCGATCGGTGAGCAGCGAGTAGCGGATTCGCAGAGTGCGTCGCACCCGGTAGAGCGGATCCCCGGTGCGGCCACGGTGCCCACAGGTCTGCTGCTGGATGCGTTGGCGACACAGGTCCAACCTCGCCCCGGCCAGGGCCACGACATGGAAGGGATCCATCGCCGGCGTGGCTGCGGGCAAGACCTCGGTGGCCGCGGTCTTGTAGCCACCGAATCCGTCCATCGCCGCCACCTCGACCTGATCACCGAAAAGAGGCGCTCTGCGCTGATAGTCAGGCCTGACTTAGGTCACCTTCGGCCGTCTTTTGAAACTGCGATTCGCTGACCTGCGAGTTCTGTGATCTTAGTGCCCTGTTTGGGGCACTAAGCGGGTAATTTCGGGCGGTGGCGTACGTGCGGAAGGTGCGCACGGCCTCGGGCGCGGTGGCGGTGCAGGTCGTGCGGAAACATCGAGGTCAGCAGACAATCCTGGCGCATGTGGGGTCGGCGCACACCGATGCCTAGCTGGGAATCTTACTTGAGCAGGCCCGCCGGATCGTGGCCGAGGATCAAGGCGTTCTCGATATCGAGGTGCACGCTCGGACCACCCAGTCCATCGATGGCGTCGCCGACTGGCGCTCGGGTACCTTGTCCTTGTCGCCAGGTGTGCCCCAGGGTGCTCCGGTGCCGGCCGGGCGTACCGCGGCCACACATTCGCGGTTGCTCTACGACGTGCTCGGCACGGTTTATGACTGGCTGGGCTTCGATGTGATCGAGGACTCGGTGTTCCGGGACTTGGTGATCGCCCGGATCGTCGAGCTCACCAGCAAGGCCGCCGCTGCCCGAGTACTCGCCGACCTCGGCGCAGACACTGTGTCCTATAGGACGATTCAACGGCATCTCGCCAAGGTCAACACCGGCAACTACCGGGAGCAGATCGCGGCCGAATGCTTCACACACGCCGCGGATCGGGGCGGTTTGAGCCTTCTGCTCTATGACGTCACCACCTTGTATTTCGAGGCCGAGAATGAGGACGACCTGCGCAAGATCGGGTGTTCTAAGGAGCGTCGCGTTGATCCGCAAATCGTTGTCGGGTTGTTGGTCGACCGCAGCGGATTCCCTGTGGAGATCGGGTGTTTCGAGGGAAACACCGCCGAGACGACCATGTTGATCCCGGTCGTTACCGCGTTCGCGGCCCGCCATGATCTCGGTGGCACGCCGATGGTGATCGCCGCTGATGCCGGCATGCTGTCGGCATCGAACCTGGCCGCGTTGGATGAGGCCGGGCTGGGGTTCATCGTCGGCTCGCGGATGACCAAAGCGCCCGGCGATCTGGAGTCGCATTTCCATGGGCATGGCGATGTTTTCACTGACGGTCAGATCATCGACACCGTCAGCCCTCGGCACGCCAACACCACCGTCAACGATCTGGCGAACTGCGCTGAGCCAATCTGGGATCCCGACGAACACACCAACGCCTGGCGGGCGATCTGGGCGTACTCGGCCAAACGGGACCGCCGCGACCAGAAGACGCTCTACGCCCAAGAATATCGTGCGCGGGCGGTGGTCAACGGTGACCGTGTCGCCAAATCTACTCGCTTCGTCAAGACCGCCGCCGGAGACCGCGTCCTCGACGGGGCCAGCCTGGCTCGCGCGCAATCGCTGGTCGGCCTCAAGGGTTATGTCACCAACGTCCCCACCACGGTCATGCCCGCGGGAGAAGTGATCGCCCACTACCACGAGTTGTGGCGGATCGAGCGTTCATTCCGGATGTCCAAGAGCGACCTTCGTGCCCGGCCGATATTCCACCGAACCTGCGACGCCATCAAAGCCCACCTCACGATCGTCGTCACCGCCCTGGCCGTGGCCCACAACATCCAGGAACGCACCGCCCTGGCCATCGCCAACGTCATCAACCAGCTGCGGCCCCTTCGCTCAGCGACCATCGCCACAACGGGACCACCGAGACATTCCCACCCGAGATCCCCGAGCCCCAGCGACAAATTCTGGCCAGCCTCAACATCCCCGACCCAGGGCACTAAGCAAAATGTCCTAACTCAGGTCAGGTCTTCAGGGCAGCCGCTTAGCGCCCCGCCACCAGATCAAGCAGCCGGGCAGGGCCGGTGCTGTCGAGCACCGGGGTCAAGTCGATGATCACGGTGCCGAACCCATCCCCGACGGCATGGCGGGTGTGCACCCAGCGGTGCTCATCGACACCGATGACCCACACCCCGTCCAGGTGCAGGCGGGTTGTGTCGGCGACCACGATCATCTGCGTGGCGTCGACGGCGATGGTGTTCACGGTGTCCCAGGACAACCCCAACCCGCGGCCGACCGCCGCTACCGTGGTCCGGTCGATCATCAACCGGCGCAGAATGTAGCGGGCACACCGACGGGTGGTCGACCAGCCGCGCCGGGCCAGACGATCGGTGTTGTGGGCGAACACTTCCCGCTGACAGGCGGCATTGGCACACCGATAGCGGCGGCACCCGCACCCGCAGTCGCAGTCGCAAGGGATGCAAAACCACCGGCACATCAGTAACCGTGCGGACCACGGTGTCGCGGTAACGGCCCTGGATACCACACCCCGGACAGCCACGCTGCCCATCATCGAGCAGCGTGCAAAACACACCGTGAGATCACCGTCGACAGCGGCATCAGTTGTCGTCACCTCCCACTCGACCGTCCGCACGATCGTGTCAGCAGCAGCACGTAACGTCAGACAGAGGGCTCCCCGGGCACGGCAGGCGGCAAAGGCGTAGGGACCTGCATCATCTGCCGCCCGGGCCCGCCTCAGCTCACGGACACGCCCCCATCAACCCGGGATTGGCCACCCTCACCTTCACCCCATTTCCGGATGAGCCCCCAAACCCCACCACTCTGAGGGACGCTTACCAGGCCATGACACTCGATACCCGCGCCATCGCGATTGATCCCGCCCGCATGAGCGGGCGCTGCAGTGGCGGTGGCGGGGAACTTAAAAAATTCATATGTGGTCCCAAGTTGTCGCCAGTTGAAGGTTTGCGCTGCGCATGTGTAAATTGGCCGTGCACGTTGCGGCGAAGTAGCTGCCTTAACAAGTCTGGACGCATAGCTTTCCAGCTTGCGTAGGTACCATTTCCCGCTTGCTATAGGTAATATCGGAGGTTCATCAGTGGGGCCACGGCAGGGCGGATTGCCTTTAACCCGCGGCCAGCTGGGCATCTGGCTTGACCTGCAGATCAACGGCACTGGGCCGCGATGGAACATCGCAAATTTTGTCGTGATCGATGGCCCGATAATTCCGCACATTCTCGAAACGGCCATACAGCAAGCGTTGCAGGAAAGCGATTCACTCAGAGCTGTTTTCTTCGAAAAAGACGGCGAAGTTTCTCAGCACATTGACCCCGGCGATGACGTTGAAATGCCGTTTTATGATCTCCGCTCATATGACGACCCTGTCCAAGAGGCCTACCGGCGTGCATTACTGAGCCGAAATCAGCCCATGGCACTCGACGAACGCTTGCACAGATACGCTCTATACCAGGTCAGTACCGACCAATTCTATTTCTATTCCTGTTTCCATCATCTCGTCAGTGACGGATTCGGCTTGATGGTCCACTGCAACCGGATCGCTATCATCTACTCAGCCCTGATCGCTGATGCTCCGGTTCCTCCGAGCTTCATCGGTTCCTTGCAGGACCTCATCGCCCTCGAGACCACCTACGAGAACTCGCCTGACTACGACAGCGATCACAACTATTGGGCAAATCATCTGCCCGCAAACGATGTCGATTATCGCTTCGTCAGCCCCCTAGACGACAACACCGAAAGCGACGGCGTTTCCGCGCCGGTGCAGCTGAATCCCGCGATCGTCACCGGGGTGCAGAAACTTTGCCGGGCGCTAGGAGTGCGCCGATCGGCGATATTAACCGCGGCGTGCGCGCTGCTGGTCGGAAAGTGGTGCGATCACCACTCTGAGGTTGTCATCGATTTCCCGGTGAGCCGCCGTGTCGAACCTGAGTCAATGACCTTCACCGGGTTGATGGTGGGCACTGTCCCGTTAACGTTGACCTCCACACCGGGATCCAGCATCGCCCAGTTCTGCAGACACACCCATGCCCGGATCGAAAAAGCGGTGCAACATCAGCGATTCCCCGTAGAAACCCTGCAAAACCAAGACCACAGGCGCATGCGCGCGCAAGCCAACGCCGGCCTGGCAGTCAATTTCATCCCCAGCACCGCGACCCACCCGTTCGGGCAAGCCCCGGCAACAGCCATCTGTATTGCCTTCGGCGGTGTCGCCGGTTTCGGAATCTACTTCCAAAACAACGGTCACGAACTACTGGTGAGTACCCAAGGAACCGGTGACCCCGCGTCAGACTTTGCGACTACCGAAGTCTTGGCACAACGCCTAGAACAAATCTTGACGGCGATGATCAACGGCACCGACCAGTCGGTCTCCGCAATCGATCTACTCACCGACACCGAACACACCCAACTGCGCACCTGGGGCAACCACCCCACCCTCACCGCTCCCGTGACCGCACCCGCGGTGTCGATTCCGGCCGCCTTCACCAGCGTGGTCGCCACCCACCCCCACGCCCCGGCCCTGACGTTTGAGGGCCGCACCTGGACCTACCAACAACTCGATGCGGCCAGCACCCAACTCGCCCACCACCTCACCACCACCTACGGGGCTCGAGCGGGTGCGGTCGTCGCGCTGCTGCTACCGCGTAGCGACCACGCCATCCTCGCCATCCTGGCCGTCCTCAAAACCGGGGCCGCCTACCTCCCCATCGACCCCCACCACCCCCCCACGCGTATCGCGTTCATGCTCACCGACACCACCCCCGCCGCCGTGTTGACCACCACCGAACTCGCCCAACACCTCCCCACCAGCACCAGCACCAGCACCAGCACCGCTGCCAGTGATGTTCCGGTGATCACTCTCGACACCCTCACCAACCTCGATGACCACCCCACCACAGCGCTGCCCCCGCCCGACCCCCATGACCTGGCGTATCTGATCTACACCTCCGGCACCACCGGAACCCCCAAAGGCGTGGCCATCACCCACCACAACGCCACCACCCTGACCACCCAACTCGATCTCGACATCCCCGCCGACGGGGTGTGGTCGCAATGCCACTCCTACGCCTTCGACTACTCCGTCTGGGAAATCTTGGGCGCCCTGCTCGGCGGCGGACGGGTCGTGGTCGTACCCGAACACATCGTGGCCTCACCCCACGACCTGCACCACCTCCTCATCGACGAGCAGGTCACCGTTCTCAGCCAAACCCCCGCTGCACTCCAGAACCTGCCACCAGAAGGACTGGAAAACACCACCCTCCTCACCGGAGGTGAGCCCTGTCCTGCTGACCTACTGAATCGCTGGGCACCAGGGCGGATCATGCTCAACGCCTACGGCCCCACCGAAACCACCGTGGCAGCCACCATCACCGCCCCTCTCCACGCCGGCCAGACGGTGGTGCCCATCGGCGCACCCGTGCCCGGGGCCGGGGTGTTTGTGCTCGATGGCTGGTTGCGTCCGGTGCCTCCGGGGACTGTGGGTGAGTTGTATGTGGCCGGTGCTGGGGTGGGTGTGGGGTATTGGCGTCGGGGTGGGTTGAGTGCGGCCCGGTTTGTGGCGTGTCCGTTCGGGGCGGCCGGGTCGCGGATGTATCGCACCGGTGATCTGGTGTGTTGGGGTCCTGATGGGCAACTGCAGTATTTGGGCCGCGCTGATGAGCAAGTCAAGATCCGTGGTTACCGCATCGAATGTGGAGAAGTCGCCGCTGCTCTGGCTGCACTCGATGGGGTGGAGCAGGCGGTGGTGATCGCCCGTACCGACGCCCCCGGCCAACCCCGCTTGGTCGCCTACTACACCACCACCACCACCGGTGGCGGTGGGATCGATACGGCGTGGCTGCGTGACCGGTTAAGTGAAGTCCTGCCGGCGTATATGGTTCCGGCCGCGTTCGTGGTGATCGACGCGTTGCCGTTGACGGTCAACGGCAAACTCGACCGCCGTGCCCTGCCCGCCCCCGACTACACCACCACCAGCGCGCAGGCTTATGTGGCGCCGCAGGGGCCGGTGGAAGAAGTGCTGGCCAGCCTCTATGCCCAGATCCTCGGTGTGGACGGGGTCAGCGCCGCCGACTCTTTCTTTGATCTGGGTGGGGATTCGCTCTCAGCGATGCGTTTGGTCGCCGCCGCCAACACCACCCTGCACACCGGTCTGCGGGTTGCTGATGTGTTCGATACCCCGACCATCACCGGGTTAGCACACCGTGTCGGGGCCGACCCGGTCGTTCAGCTGCCGTTGGTCGCCGGTGAGCGTCCGGCGTTGGTGCCGTTGTCGTTTGCCCAGTCCCGATTGTGGTTTCTTGAGCAGCTTCAAGGCCCGTCGGCGGTCTACAACATCCCGGTGGTCCTGGATCTGGACGGGCCGCTGGACACCGAGGCACTCGGGGCCGCACTCGACGATGTGATCACCCGCCACGAAACCCTGCGCACCCGCTTTCCCAGCATCGACGGCACCGGCTACCAAGACATCCTGCCCCCCGACCAGGCCGAAATCTTCTGGCAGGTGGTGGATGCCCAGGGTTGGACACCCCAACACCTGCGCACCGCTATCGACGAAGCCGCCAGCTACCGTTTCGATCTGGCCGCCGAGATCCCGATCCGCGCCACCGTCTTGCACACCGGGCCCGACCAGCACGTGCTGGTGTTGCTGATTCATCACATCGCCGCCGACGGCTGGTCGCTGGGCCCGCTCGCCCGTGATCTGGACACCGCCTACACCGCCCGCACCGCCGGGCACCCGCCGGTGTGGGTGCCGTTGCCGGTGCACTACGCCGACTACAGCCTGTGGCATCACCAACTCCTCGGCGACCCCCACGACCCGGCCAGTCTGTTGGCCACCGACCTGGCCTACTGGCGCCACACCCTGGCTGGACTCCCTGAACACTTGGCCCTGCCCACCGACCGCCCCTACCCCCGATCGCCGACTACCGCGGCGCCAGCCACCAATTCAGCTGGCCCCCCGAACTAACCACCGCGATCCACACCCTGGCCCACACCCACCACGTCTCGGTCTTCATGGTCATCCACGCCGCCCTGACCGTGGTCCTGGCCACCCTCGCCGACACCGACGATGTGGCGATCGGTGTCCCGATCGCCGCACGCACCCACCCCCACCTCGATGAGTTGATCGGGTTTTTCGTCAACACCCTGGTGCTACGCACCCACACCCACCCCGCAGACACTCCCACCGACCTGCTGGCCCACATCCGCGAGGACAGCCTGGCCGCGTTCGAACACCAACACGTGCCCTTCGAACTGCTGGTCGAACACCTGCAGCCCACCCGCTCCCGCACCCACCACCCCCTCATCCAGGTCATGCTCGCCTTCCAAAACCACCCCTGGACCCAACACGACACCACCGGCGCCGAAATGCGCCTGGGTGAGGCCCGGATCAGTCCCTACCCGGTCAGCACCCACACCGCCCGCATGGACCTGGTCATCTCCCTGGGCGAACACGCCACCAGCCCCGACACAGCGCCGGCCCTGACCGGCACCATCGAATACCGCACCGACGTCTATGACCCCACCACCATCAACACCCTGGCCACCCGCCTGCACCACACCCTGCACGCCTTCACCACCCACCCCGATCAGCCCCTGCACCACCTCGACCTACTCACCGACACCGAACACACCCAACTACGCACCTGGGGCAACCACCCCACCCTGCACACTCCCGCCACCACGGCGGCGATCTCGATCCCGGCCGCCTTCGCCAGCGTGGTGGTCGCTCACCCCCACGCCCCGGCCCTGACGTTTGAGGGCCGCACCTGGACCTACCACGACCTCGATACGGCCAGCACCCAACTCGCCCACCACCTCACCACCACCTACGGGGCTCGAGCGGGTGCGGTCGTCGCGCTGCTGCTACCGCGTAGCGACCACGCCATCCTGGCGATCCTGGCCGTCCTCAAAACCGGGGCCGCCTACCTCCCCATCGACCCCCACCACCCCCCCACGCGTATCGCGTTCATGCTCACCGACACCACCCCCGCCGCCGTGTTGACCACCACCGAACTCGCCCAACACCTCCCCACCAGCACCAGCACCAGCACCAGCACCGCTGCCAGTGGTGTTCCGGTGATCACTCTCGACACCCTCACCGTCGATGACCACCCCACCACCCCGCTACCCCCGCCCGACCCCCATGACCTGGCGTATCTGATCTACACCTCCGGCACCACCGGAACCCCCAAAGGCGTAGCCATCACCCACCACAACGCCACCACCCTGACCACCACCCTGACCCCGCAACTGGGACCCACCACCAACCAGGTCTGGTCACAATGCCACTCCTACGCCTTCGACTACTCCGTCTGGGAAATCTTGGGCGCCCTCCTCGGCGGCGGACGAGTCGTGGTCGTACCCGAACACATCGTCACCTCGCCCGAAGACCTCCACCACCTCCTGGCCACCGAACACGTCAGCGTGCTCAGCCAAACCCCCTCAGCATTGGCGATGTTAGCGCCGACGACTTTGGATGTAGAGACGGTGATCGTCGCAGCCGAGGCCTGCCCAGCAAAGCTGGTCGATCAGTGGGCGCCGGGACGCGCCCTGCTCAACGCCTACGGCCCCACCGAAACCACCATCTACGCCACCACCAGCAACCCCCTACAACCCGACACCAACCCAGTACCCATCGGCGCCCCGGTACCCGGGGCCGCACTGTTTGTCCTCGACAGTTCGCTGCGCCCGGTCCCACCCGGGACTGTGGGTGAGTTGTATGTGGCCGGTGCTGGGGTGGGTGTGGGGTATTGGCGTCGGGGTGGGTTGAGTGCGGCCCGGTTTGTGGCGTGTCCGTTCGGGGCGGCCGGGTCGCGGATGTATCGCACCGGTGATCTGGTGTGTTGGGGTCCTGATGGGCAACTGCAGTATTTGGGCCGCGCTGATGAGCAAGTCAAGATCCGTGGTTACCGCATCGAATGTGGAGAAGTCGCCGCTGCTCTGGCTGCACTCGATGGGGTGGAGCAGGCGGTGGTGATCGCCCGTACCGACGCCCCCGGCCAACCCCGCTTGGTCGCCTACTACACCACCACCACCACCGGTGGCGGTGGGATCGATACGGCGTGGCTGCGTGACCGGTTAAGTGAAGTCCTGCCGGCGTATATGGTTCCGGCCGCGTTCGTGGTGATCGACGCGTTGCCGTTGACGGTCAACGGCAAACTCGACCGCCGTGCCCTGCCCGCCCCCGACTACACCACCACCAGCGCGCAGGCTTATGTGGCGCCGCAGGGGCCGGTGGAAGAAGTGCTGGCCAGCCTCTATGCCCAGATCCTCGGTGTGGACGGGGTCAGCGCCGCCGACTCTTTCTTTGATCTGGGTGGGGATTCGCTCTCAGCGATGCGTTTGGTCGCCGCCGCCAACACCACCCTGCACACCGGTCTGCGGGTTGCTGATGTGTTCGATACCCCGACCATCACCGGGTTAGCACACCGTGTCGGGGCCGACCCGGTCGCTCAGCTGCCGTTGGTCGCCGGTGAGCGTCCGGCGTTGGTGCCGTTGTCGTTTGCCCAGTCCCGATTGTGGTTTCTTGAGCAGCTTCAAGGCCCGTCGGCGGTCTACAACATCCCGGTGGTCCTGGATCTGGACGGGCCGCTGGACACCGAGGCACTCGGGGCCGCACTCGACGATGTGATCACCCGCCACGAAACCCTGCGCACCCGCTTTCCCAGCATCGACGGCACCGGCTACCAAGACATCCTGCCCCCCGACCAGGCCGAAATCTTCTGGCAGGTGGTGGATGCCCAGGGTTGGACACCCCAACACCTGCGCACCGCTATCGACGAAGCCGCCAGCTACCGTTTCGATCTGGCCGCCGAGATCCCGATCCGCGCCACCGTCTTGCACACCGGGCCCGACCAGCACGTGCTGGTGTTGCTGATTCATCACATCGCCGCCGACGGCTGGTCGCTGGGCCCGCTCGCCCGTGATCTGGACACCGCCTACACCGCCCGCACCGCCGGGCACCCGCCGGTGTGGGTGCCGTTGCCGGTGCACTACGCCGACTACAGCCTGTGGCATCACCAACTCCTCGGCGACCCCCACGACCCGGCCAGTCTGTTGGCCACCGACCTGGCCTACTGGCGCCACACCCTGGCTGGACTCCCTGAACACTTGGCCCTGCCCACCGACCGCCCCTACCCCCCGATCGCCGACTACCGCGGCGCCAGCCACCAATTCAGCTGGCCCCCCGAACTAACCACCGCGATCCACACCCTGGCCCACACCCACCACGTCTCGGTCTTCATGGTCATCCACGCCGCCCTGACCGTGGTCCTGGCCACCCTCGCCGACACCGACGATGTGGCCATCGGTGTCCCGATCGCCGCACGCACCCACCCCCACCTCGATGAGTTGATCGGGTTTTTCGTCAACACCCTGGTGCTACGCACCCACACCCACGGCCACCACACTCCCACCGACCTGCTGGCCCACATCCGCGAGGACAGCCTGGCCGCGTTCGAACACCAACACGTGCCCTTCGAACTGCTGGTCGAACACCTCAACCCCACCCGCTCCCGCACCCACCACCCCCTCATCCAGGTCATGCTCGCCTTCCAAAACCACCCCTGGACCCAACACGACACCCCTCTGGCCCTGGGTGAGGCCCGGATCAGTCCCTACCCGGTCAGCACCCACACCGCCCGCATGGACCTGGTCATCTCCCTGGGCGAACACGCCACCAGCCCCGACACAGCGCCGGCCCTGACCGGCACCATCGAATACCGCACCGACGTCTATGACCCCACCACCATCAACACCCTGGCCACCCGCCTGCACCACACCCTGCACGCCTTCACCACCCACCCCGATCAGCCCCTGCACCACCTCGACCTCCTCACCGACACCGAACACACCCAACTACGCACCTGGGGCAACCACCCCACCCTGCACACTCCCGCCACCACGGCGGCGATCTCGATCCCGGCCGCCTTCGCCAGCGTGGTGGTCGCTCACCCCCACGCCCCGGCCCTGACGTTCGAGGACCGCACCTGGACCTACCACGACCTCGATACCGCCAGCACCCAACTCGCCCACCACCTCACCACCACCTACGGGGCTCGAGCGGGTGCGGTCGTCGCGCTGCTGCTACCGCGTAGCGACCACGCCATCCTGGCGATCCTGGCCGTCCTCAAAACCGGGGCCGCCTACCTCCCCATCGACCCCCACCACCCCCCCACGCGTATCGCGTTCATGCTCACCGACACCACCCCCGCCGCCGTGTTGACCACCACCGAACTCGCCCAACACCTCCCCACCAGCACCAGCACCAGCACCGCTGCCAGTGGTGTTCCGGTGATCACTCTCGACACCCTCACCACCTCGATGACCACCCCACCACCCCGCTACCCCCGCCCGACCCCCATGACCTGGCGTATCTGATCTACACCTCCGGCACCACCGGAACCCCCAAAGGCGTAGCCATCACCCACCACAACGCCACCACCCTGACCACCCAACTCGATCTCGACATCCCCGCCGACGGGTGTGGTCGCAATGGCACTCCTACGCCTTCGACGTCTCCGTCTGGGAAATCTTCGGAGCCCTGCTGCGCGGAGCCCGCCTGGTCGTCATCCCCGAGGACGTCATCACCTCACCCCACGACCTGCACCACCTCCTGGCCACCGAACACGTCAGCGTGCTCAGTCACACCCCTTCCGCACTCGCCCAGCTCTCACCACAAACCCTCGATACCGCCACGGTGATCGTCGCAGCCGAGGCCTGCCCAGCAAAGCTGGTCGATCAGTGGGCGCCGGGACGCGCCCTGCTCAACGCCTACGGCCCCACCGAAACCACCATCTACGCCACCACCAGCAACCCCCTGCACGCCGGCGAGACCGTGGTGCCCATCGGCGCCCCGGTACCCGGGGCCGCACTGTTTGTCCTCGACAGTTGGCTGCGCCCGGTGCCTCCCGGGACCGTGGGTGAGTTGTATGTTGCCGGTGCTGGGGTGGGTGTGGGGTATTGGCGTCGGGGTGGGTTGAGTGCGGCCCGGTTTGTGGCGTGTCCGTTCGGGGCGGGCGGGTCGCGGATGTATCGCACCGGTGATCTGGTGTGTTGGGGCCCCGACGGGCAACTGCAGTATTTGGGCCGCGCTGATGAACAAGTCAAAATCCGTGGCTACCGCATCGAATGCGGCGAAGTCACCGCCGCCCTGGCCGCCCTCGACGGGGTAGAGCACGCGGTGGTGATCGCCCGCGAAGACACCGGCCAACCCCGCTTGGTGGCCTACTACACCACCACCAGCGGGACCGGGCTCGACACCACCGACATCCGCGCCTCGCTGGGCCAGGTGTTGCCGGCGTATATGGTTCCGGCCGCCTTCATCGAGATCGACGAACTACCACTAACGGTCAACGGCAAACTCGACCGCCGTGCCCTGCCCGCCCCCGACTACACCACCACCAGCGCGCAGGCTTATGTGGCGCCGCAGGGGCCGGTGGAAGAAGTGCTGGCCAGCCTCTATGCCCAGATCCTCGGTGTGGACGGGGTCAGCGCCGCCGACTCGTTCTTCGAGCTCGGCGGAGATTCCCTGTCGGCGATGCGTTTGATCGCCGCCGCCAACACCACCCTGCACACCGACCTCCACGTCGCCGACATCTTCGACACCCCCACCATCACCACCCTCGCCCACCGAATCGACACCCAAGCCCAACCCGCCACCATCCCCCCCATCCAAACCCTGCGCACCGGCACCGGCACACCCCTGTTCTGCATCCACGCCACCAGCGGCATCAGCTGGCCCTACCAAACCCTCGCCACCCACCTCACCAACCCCCTCATCGGCATCAACCAAACCCTCAACGCCGACGAAACCCCACCCCACACCCTCCAAGCCATGGCCCACAACTACGCCACCCGCATCCAAAACACCCACCCCACCGGCCCCTACTACCTCCTCGGCTGGTCCTTCGGCGGCGTCCTCGCCCACCAAATCGCCATCGAACTACACCACCGCGGCCACACCGACACCCGACTCATCCTGCTCGACTCACTACCCACCCTCGACACCAACACCAACCCAACAACCACCCCCCGCAACGACCACCAAACCCTGCAAACACTGCTCGGCCACCACCACACCACCATCCCCGACGACCAGCTACACCACCTCACCACCAACCACAACAACAACATCACCCTCTACCAACACCACCAACCCCACACCTACACCGGCCCCACCCTGCTCATCGCCGCCGAACACACCCCACCCCCCAACCACCCCCCCTACGAAAGCACCCACACCAAAGCCGCATACCTCCTCCACGCCTGGCAACCACACCTCACCGGCCCCACCACAACCCACTCAACCAACAGCACACACCACCAACTCCTCCACCCCAACCACACCCCCACCTACACCAACCACCTCAAAAACTTCCTCCAATGACACACAAGTCATCCAAAGAAGACATCTGCGAAACGGCCTGTGCGCGTCTTACCGGATCCTAGGGTTCGGCTCAACCATCTATAGCGACAACGTGTTTCGTGATGGCGCGGATCATTGGGCCCAACACCATGATCGACACCGAACGAGTGCTCACCGAGATCAGGGTCCGGCCGATCTCCTATGCCACCGTCAAGCGGCGGATGCCGATCTAGGTCCAACGCCCTGACTTAGGTCACCTTCGGCCGTCTTCTGAAACTGAAGCGCCCCTGGTTCTTTGCCGCTCTCATATGCGTTGCGGCTCTTGGTTGAGGGCCGCGTAGTGGTCGGGTCTGCTGCATGAATAGGTGACATCTGATGTGTCTAGTCCTGCGGGGCTGGGCTGGAAGGATGTCACTGTGTCTAAGCCGTACCCTCAGGAGTTCCGCGACGACGTTGTCCGGGTCGCCCGCAACCGTGATCCCGAGGTTCCGTTGGAGCAGATTGCCTCGGATTTCGGGATCCACTACACGACGCTGTACGGGTGGCTGAAGAAGGCCGATGTCGACGACGGTAAGCGGGCCGGGACGACCACCAGCGAATCAGCCGAACTGCGGGAAGCGCGTAAGCGAATTCGTTTGCTAGAGCAGGAAAATGAAGTGCTGCGCCGGGCGGCGGCCTATCTCTCGCAGGCGCATCTTCCGGGAAAATGATCTACCCGCTCGTCCGTGAGTTGGCCGCCGACGGTATCCCCGTCACGGTGACGTGCCGGGTCCTCAACATCGCTCGCGCGCCCTACTACCGCTGGCTCGACCAACCCGTGACCGACACCGAGTGGAACCGGGCGCATCTGGCCAACGCCCTGTTCGACGCCCACCGCGACGACCCGGAATTCGGCTACCGGTTTCTGGCCGATGAAGCCAAGGCCGCCGGGTTCTGTGTAGCGGAGCGCACGGTGTGGCGGATCTGCAGCGCCAACGGCTGGTTCAGCGTCTTCGGCAAGAAGAAACGCGGGAAGAAGGCCAAAGTGGGGGCTCCGACGCATGACGATCTCGTGCGCCGGGACTTCACCGCCGCGGGCCCCAACCAGCTGTGGCTGTCCGACATCACCGAGCACCCGACCCGGGAAGGCAAGCTCTACCTGTGCGCGATCAAGGACGTGTGGTCCAACCGCATCGTCGGCTATTCGATGGCTGAGCGGATGGAATCCTCCATCGCTGTTGCCGCACTCGATTCCGCGGTTGCTCGCCGCGCCGCGAAGGTGGCCGGCTGTGTGCTACACAGCGACCGCGGTAGTCAATTTCGGTCAAGGAAGTTGCAGCAGAGCCTGTTTCGTCACCGCATGCTTGCCTCGATGGGCCAAGTAGGCTCGGCCGGCGACAACGCCGCCATGGAGTCCTTCTTCTCGCTGCTGCAGAAAAACGTCCTGAACCGCCGAACCTGGGACACCCGCGAACAGCTGAGGATCGCGATCATCACCTGGATCGAACGCACCTACCATCGTCGTCGCCGTCAGACAGCACTCGGCCGATTGACGCCCATCGAATTCGAGACCATCATGACCCAGACCGCCGAACAGGCGGCCTAACCGCTGTCACCTATCTGTGCAGCAGACCCGTCTGCTTCGTATTGGACGGGCGAGACGTAGTTGAGGCTACTGTGCAGGCGTCTGTTGTTGTACTAATCGACCCAGCCGGCGGTGGCGTACTCGACCTCGGCGATGATCCTGTAGGGCCCATCGTGGAAGACGGTGGTGCAGATGCATTCGGTCTTGTAGAGGCCGATCACGCACTCCATCAGGGCGTTGTCGTAGGCGTCACCGACCGACCCGATCGGCGGGCGAACTGGCCGGACCCCGTGAACTGGTCCGCGGCGAACGAGAGTCATTCATCGGTGGGTACAGGCGGCAGCATAGCGGGCAGGCGGTAGGTAGCCCAGCGATGAATGCCGCCGATGATGGTTGTACTCGTGCTTCCAGTCGCCGATGACGACACGGGCCTGGGCCAGCGACCAGAAGCTATTGATGTTGAGGCACTCGTCGCGGATGCGGGAGTTGAACGACTCGACATAGCCGTTGCGCCACGGCTCGCCGGGCGGGATGAAGTGGAGTCCGACCTGGCCCTCGGCCCAGTCTGCCATTGCGCTGCAAGCCAATTCGGGTCCGTTGTCACACCGCAGCACCGCGGGTAAGGCCCCGCGCCCGGCGGCTATGCGGCCCAACTCCTCGGTGAGGTGATCACCGGTGATGCTGCGCTCGACCATACCGCCGAGGCATTCGCGGGTGTGCTCGTCGATGATCGACACGATCTTGATCGGCCGCCCATCGGTGGTCACGTCGAACTGGAAGTCCACCGCCCACACCCGATCGGGTGCATCGGCGACTACCTCTGGCGGGGCGGTGGAGGTGCCGTGCCGTTTGCGCTTGCGGCGCTGCGGGACCCGCAGTCCTTCCTCACGCCAAAGCCGTTGCACCTTCTTATGGTTCACTTCCCAGCCTTCGCCGCGGGCATCGTGGTAGGCCGGTCGGAACCCGCGACGAGGATGCTTGTTGGCGTAGTCGCGTAGCCACTCCCTCAGAGCGGCGTCCGGATCGGCCGGCGTGCCCGCAACCGGTTCGTGGCGTTGGGTGGCGCGGTGCTGCCCGGTGACGCGGCAGGCAAACCGCTCGCTGACCGCCAGCACGCGCTGGAGATGACGAACAGCCGCCCGCCGGCGCTCCGGGCTTAGAAGTTTCCAGTGATGATGGTTTCTGGACGCTGGCTCCGAGGTTGTGACCCCGAAATTTCCTGGCTGATCGTGGTGCCTTTCTTTGGACCTGTCGAGCCTGCGGGGCCGGCGCCCGACCACACAGAGAACTCGGGCTTCGGCGCGAAGGGTGTGACCTGATAGGAGCGTGCTTCACCCGACGGCCCATCACTGGCCTGTCCACCCTCTGCGCACGGCGCCCGGCCAAGGAAAGGAACCGGGCCTGAGATGACGCGCAACAAACGATCCATCATCGGCGGCGTCGACACCCATACGGCAACCGATCACGCCGCGGTCATCGACGTCAACGGCCGGCTGATTGCCGATGCCGAATTCCCCACCACACCAGCCGGTTACGCCTCGATGCTGACATGGATGCGCAGCAAGGGAAAACTTGGCCTAGTCGGTGTCGGTGTCGAAGGAACCGGGGCCTACGGGGCGGGGCTGGCCCGCTACCTGCACGATCAAGGCATCGACGTGCTCGAAGTTCCGCGCCCTGACCGGCGTATCCGCCGCCAACGGGGCAAAAGCGATCCGATCGATGCCGAAGCCGCTGCACGAACGGTATTGGCAGGCAAAGCAAGCGGCGCCCCGAAACTGGCCGACGGCCCGATCGAAGCCATCCGAATGCTCCGCGTTACCCGCAACGGAGCGGTCCAGGCCCGCACCGCCACCCTCAACACCCTGCGCTCGCTCGTCATCACCGCTCCCGAGCCGCTACGCACCCAGCTGCGTTCCCTAACCTCCGCGCAGCTTGTTACCGCTTGCGCACACCTGCGTCCCGACCTGACCAAACTCGCCGACCCCGTCCAGGCAGCTAAACACGCCTTACGTTCGATGGCTCTGCGCGCTCAACACCTCAATACCGAAACACGGACTCTGCGAATGCAACTCAATGACCTGACCCAAGCTGCAGCACCCGCCACTAGTGCCGTATTCGGGCTCGGTCCAGACACCGTCTCCGCACTGCTGATCACCATTGGCGATAACCCAGACCGGCTACGCAGCGAAGCCGCCTTCGCCCACCTCTGCGGGGTCGCCCCCATCCCTGCATCCTCGGGCAAAACCCACCGACACCGACTGCACCGCGGCGGCGACCGGGCCGCCAACAGCGCCCTACACATCGCCACAGTCGTCCGGCTGCGCTACGACCCCCGCAGCCGCGCCTACGCCGACCGCCGCACCACCGAGGGCCTGTCCATGCCCGAAATCATTCGCTGCCAGAAGCGCTACCTGGCCCGCGAAATCTTCGACGCACTACGCGCCGACTACGCCCAACTCAGCACTTGACATCTATAGGAGCGTCCCGGGCGATCTCCCGCAGCGCGTCCTTCTCCAACTCGGCATCGGCCAACAACCTTTTGAGTGCGGCGTTCTCGCGTTCGAGGTTCTTGAGCCGTTTAGCGTCCTCGGCCTTCAGGCCGCCGAACTGGTTGCGCCACCGGTGGTAGGTAGCCTCAGAGACCCCCAGCTCGCGGCAGACCGCCGCGGTGTCCTTGCCCTCGGCCAACAGCCGGTCCGCGGTCATCAGCTTGCGCACAATCTGCTCCGGACTGTGCCGTTTCCTCGTCGCCATGATCTTGTCGAGCCTTCCTGCCCACAACGTGGGTCGCAAGACTCTCACAAGCCGTGGATCAACCGATCGGGGTCAGGCCAGAAGGCCTTCCAGTTCAAGATGCTCGGTGAACCGGATGGCGGTGTATTGAGATCCGGCGTCGGCGTGACCGATGAGTTCGCCAGCCACGACGGGGTTTCCTTCGCGGCGACGTTGCCAGGTCGCCATCCGCAGCGGGGTCATGACCAGCTCGACGTCCTTGGCCGTGGCGGTGTTCCAGGCGACGATCTTCTGGGCGAATACGTCGAGGATGAACGCCGTGTAGACGAACCCGACCCATGTGCGGACATATGTAAAGTCCATGACCCAGGTGTGGTTGGGGGGCCGGCGGCGGTGAAGTTGCGGTTGAGCAGGTCACCGGCGCGCTTGCCGTCTTTGGCCGGGATCGTGGTCCGGATTCCCTTGCTGCGGCGAATCCCTTGCAAACAAGGGGATCGCATCGCTCGATCCACACTGCCAGCCGACGCGTGGGGCATCGATCGGCGCACCAGCCGGGCCATCTTCCGCCGCCCGTAGAGGCCTTCGGGTGTGATCCGCCGCACCCCGCGCATGTCGACCGTCCAGACAAACTGGCTCTTCCGGATTTAGAGTGCATCGATCTGTCGGGTGAGGTTGCCGCAGTGCAGCAGTGAGCGGATTCGGTAGTGGGTCAGATTCCTGAATCCCAGGGTGTTGCGGCGCAGTGTCTCTAGTCGGCCGTTGATGGCTTCGGTGGGGCCGTTGGCGGCGTGGTGGTCGAAGTAGGCCAGCACGTCGGTGCGGCGGCGCCACAGGGTGCGGCCCAGTTGCGCCAGTTCCTCGAGCGCGGCTGGTACTGCGCGGCGTAGTGAGTCGATGATCGCGCTCATCATAGTCTTGCCGCGGCGCAGGTCGGGCTGGCTGTAGGCGGCAATGATGCGTTGGTAGACGCTCCAGGTCACCTGGGGACCGCCAGGTGGTCATCGATGGCGAACGCCGTGGTCAACCGGACTTGTTGGCGACTGCTGAGCAGCGGGAGTCGGGTGCGCAGGGTGCGGCGGACCCCGTAGAGCGGATCGCCGCTGCGGTCGCGATGTTCGCAGGTCTGCTGCTGGATACGTTGGCGGCATAGGTCCAATTTCGCGCCGGCCAAGGCCACGACGTGAAACGGGTCCATCACCGTGGTGGCCTCGGGCAGCTGCTCGGTGGCGGCGGTCTTGTAGCCGCCGAATCCGTCCATGGCCACCACCTCGACTCGGTCGCGGAAGTCCGTGGTCTGTGCGGCCAACCAGGTCTTCAGCTCTGCCGCAGAGCGACCGGGTACCAGGTCGAGAAGTCGTGGGCGGCCGGTGCCGTCCAGGACCGGGGTCAAGTCGATGATTACGGTGACGAACCCGTCGTCGCCGCGGCGACTGCGGGTGTGCGACCAGCGGTGCTCGTCGACGCCGGTGACCCGCACCCCATCCAAACGGGTGGTATTGGCGGACACGATCTGTTGGTTGGCATCCAAGGCGATGGTGTTGACGGTGTCCCAGGACAACCCCAGCTCTCGGGCCACCGCGGCGACGGTCATGCGGTCGATCATGAGCCGGCGCAGGATGTAGCGAACGCAGCGGCGGGTGGTCGACCAGCCTGGGTGTGCAAGCCGGGAGGTGTTGTGGGCGAACACCTCCCGATCACAACCGGTGGCCATGCAGCGATACCGCGGCACCCGGAGCCGCAGTCGCAAGGGATGCCCGACCACCGGCACATCGGTCACCTTGCGCACCACGCTGTCGCGGTAGACACCCGCGCTACCACAGCCCGGGCAGCCGCGCTGACCGTCGTCGAGCAGGTCGCAAGAACACCACCGTGGTATCACCGTCGACAGTCGCGTCGGTGATCGTGAGGCCCAACTCCACGGTCCGCACGATCGTGTCAGCAACAACGGCAGCAGCAGACGACGTAAGGTCAGACACAGGGTTCCCCGGCACGGTAGCCGTTAAGGCGTAGGAACCAGCATCATCTGCCGACCGGGGCCCGCCCCAGATCACCGTCACGACCCCAACGTCGCCCTCATCCCCAACTACGGCTGCACTCCATTTCCGGAAGAGCCGCTTTGGAGCGGTCGGCGTGCGGGTCGTCGGTCAGCTTCGCTGTGACGTCGTCGACGAACGGGTGGGACGGATCCGGACCGGGGTAGACGCGCTGCTGCATCCTCGTTCTTCTTGTGCGGCCTGGGAAGTCCAACTGTGTTGTGGCTCAGTGGGGTTGGTTTGTGTGTCGACCTTGGCGGAGTTGGTCGCGGTTGGACTGGCCGTGACGCCGGGGGTGGGTGGGAGCCATGCGGTTGCCGCCACCAGCGCTGGTGCGGCAAGTAGCACGCGCGGCCAGTTGGGCCTGCGGGCCCGGCTGGGCTCAGCAGCAACTGGAGATGGCAAAGCTGGCGCCGACATGGTCTGGCCCAGTTTAGCTGGTGGGAGCGGATTCGGACGGTGCGTGTTGGGCCTGTGTAGGTAGCTGTGCACGCGCGCGGCGCGGCGAAGTCACCCAGACTCGCCGCGAGAGGCAAGCCTGGAATCTAGACTGAGGTCTTCAATAAGCATCCGCCTTGCCAGGCGGATCCACGGTTTCACTCCCGCGCGTGGTCCATGCCGGGTGGCAACCGGTGAGCAGGTGCGGAAGGGTGCTCGGTATGACCAGTAGCACCGAATGCCGTAGACGAAGTAGAGACCAAGTGAGAGTCTGAATGGAAACCGAGCGTCTGCTGCGCGCCGCAGCTGACTTTCTCAGCACGCGGCCCAACGCCACCCTGGATGAGATCGGCGCTGCCGCGGGGGTCAGCCACTCAACGCTGTACCGCCACTTCGACGGACGTACCGCATTGCTCGAGGCGCTGGATCACGCGGCCATCGAGCAGATGCGTGATGCGCTGAAAACCTCTCACTGGCAGGAATATTCACCTACTGATGCGCTGCGGATACTGGTTGCGGCTTGCGAGCCGGTGGCGGGCTACTTGACGCTGCGCTACGTGCAAGGTCAAAGCTTTGAGACTCGGAAGTCGGTTGCCGAGTGGCGTGGAATCAACTCCGAGATCGAGGAGATTTTTCTGCGCGGCCAACGCGCCGGAGAGTTCCGCACCGACGTGACCGCGGGCTGGCTGACCGAAGCGTTTTTCAGCCTCGTCTCGGGCGCAGGGTGGTCCGTTCAGCATGGGCGGGTCGCTCGTCGCGAATTCACCCACATGATTACCGCTTTGTTGCTTGACGGAGTCAGAGCGCCGGCACAGGGGAATCTGCCGCCACCGCTTGTTGGGTTTGTCGGTCGTGAGGCCGAACTTGCCGAACTCAAAGAGTTGATCTTGAATTCGCGATTGGTGACGTTGACCGGGATCGGTGGAATCGGTAAGTCGACCTTGTCGGTGTGGGCCGCCCACGAATGTGTCGGGGAATTTCGCGATGGCGTGTGGTTGATCGAGCTGGGCGACCTGAGCAATGGTGAGCTGTTGGTTGCGGCGGCGGCCGCGGCGCTGGGCATTCGCGATCAGACCGCCAGGCCGCTGTTGGAGGTGATGGTCGAAACTCTGGCTGACCGTGAGGCACTGCTGGTGCTCGACAACTGTGAACACATCATTGACGCGGCGGTCCCGTTCATCCAGACACTGCTGGCACGCTGCCCGAGGCTGAAGATTCTGGCGACCAGCCGAGAGTTCTTTGACATCGATACCGAAGTGGTGCTGCCGGTTCCTCCGCTGTCGGTTCCCGATACCAGTCACCTGCCTGGTCTGCAGGATTTGGCCCGCTGTGATGCCGTGGCGTTGTTTGTCAAACATGCCCGTGCCAGCCAGCGCAGTTTCAAGCTCACCGAGCGCAATGCTGCGGCCGTCGCGCACATCTGTGCTCAGCTTGACGGGCTGCCGTTGGCCATCGAACTGGCCGCTCCGTTGTTGCGGACGATGGCCGTCGAACAGATCGCCGCGCGGGTTTCGGACCGGGCGGGGCTCTTGACCCATGGCAAGCGCGGGGCGCCGGCTCGCCAGCGCACGTTGAACTGGTGCATCAGCTGGAGTTATGAGCGTTGTACCCCGGCCGAGCAACAACTGTGGGCACGGTTGTCGGTGTTCGCCGGTGGCTTTGAGCCAAACGCCGTTCAACGGATCTGCGCGCCAGAGATGTCCGACGATGAGCTACTCGAGGCGTTGTGTGCCCTCGAGGACAAATCGATCCTCATCCGCACCGCGGCCCAAGACGTGCTGCGTTTTCGGCAGCTGGCAACGCTGCGTGAATTTGGATACGGCAAGCTCAGTTCACAAGAGCAAGCCGAGCTGCACCGCAGCCACCTTGATTGGTACCGCCAGCTCGCCGGGAAAGCCTGCGAGGAATGGTTTGGTGAACATCAACTCGACTGGCTTCACCGCCTGCGGCGGGAGATGCCCAACCTGCAAGAAGCGCTGCAGGTTGCGCTGACCGTTGCACCCGCCGATGCCGTGGAGATGGCCATCAACCTACGCGACCCCTGGACCGCTATCGGGATGCTGCAGCAAGGGCGCCGGTGGATCGAAAAGGCCCTCGACGCCGCCCCCGCCGAACCCACCGCGGCGCGACTGCAGGCGATCGTCGCAGCGGCCGAATTAGCCTTTTTGCAGGTCGATATGCCCACCATGGCCGCTCGACAGGCAGAAGCCGGTGAACTGCTCACCACCGTGACCGACCACAACTCCCTCGCCAACTTCAACGCCAACGAAGGAGCGCTTGCCCTGCTGCGTGGCGAGCTAGACCTGGCGCGGTCCTTGGCCGAGCAGTCGCTGGCTAGCGCCGATGAATTCCGGGTGCAAATCTATGCCCGCCTGGTGATGATATGGACGTCGGCTGCCGCCAATGACGCCCACACCGCGGTGGCCCACGCCGAGCAGGGCCTCGTCCTGTCCGAAGCCCACGGCCAGGACATCGTCTTGCGGACCTACCTCTTGGCGGGCCTGGCGGCCAGTCGCCTGGCGCTGGGGCAACTGGACCTGGCCGAGCACGCGGTTCGCGAAGGCCTGCAACTGTCGCGGACGATCAACGACACCATCACCTGCGCGACATTTCTGGAGACGAGTTCCTGGATTGCCGCGGCCGGAAATGATCCGCGGCGCGCCGCGATTTTGATGGCCGCCGCAGCCGCCGTGAGCCGCGCTGCCGGCGCCGGCGGCGCCGTCTCGGCACACGTGGGGCCATTCCACGAACAATGCGAACGCCAAGTCCGCAAGCAACTTTCCGAAGCCGACTACCGCACCGCCACCAACGAGGGCGGACTCCTATCCCTGGACGAGGCCGCGGCCCTCGTTCTGGGTATGGAGGTGCTGCCCGATCGAGGGTATGGAGGGTGAGAGGTCGGGCGGTGTAACTGGCCGGGTGCACAGCAACACGAATCAGCCATCGCCTGGCAAGTCCGCCGGGGCCCGGTGCCAACCCCAGTGACCGCGGCCAATCGACCCGCGCAAGAGCACGGTTGCACCGTCTGTCATGTCAGTAGACCGTGATCGGATATGCCCATCCCCAAACACGGACCTAGCGGCTGCGGCCTGATTCTGGGGGCGGGCTTCCCGATGCTGCCGTGGCGAGGGCTGGCGGTACCATCGCCAGGCATGGGGCGGGTCGACTACCTAGCCGCGCTGCGGCGCGACGGCGATCGGATTGTCAGCGTGTCCGAGGCGGGCCTGGATCGTCCGGTGCCGAGCTGCGCCGGATGGACCATCGCAGACCTGATCTGGCATGTCGGTGTCGTGCACACGTTTTGGCGGCAAGTGGCTGTCGGAGCCATTACTGGGCCGGAGACCTACCAGGAGCCTGCCCGGCCGCCGAACCTGGTGGACTGGTTTCGCGACGGTGTGGCCGAGACCAGTGACGCGCTCGCAGGTATCGATCCCGCCGTACCGGCATGGACTTGGGGACGTCGACAAGACGTGGGTTTTATCCGGCGCCGAGTTGCGCACGAAACCGCGGTGCACTGTTGGGACGCCGTAACTGCGGTAGGGCCCGAGGAACCGATCGAATCAGAGTTAGCCGCCGATGGCGTGTCAGAGTTCATCGATGATGTGTTGCCGGCGATGTCCAAGGATTTGGCCGGGCCGTTTCAGACAATCTCGTTACGCGCCTGCGATACCGATACCCAATGGACGGTCCGAGTCGGGGATGGGCATTGCCATGCCATGCCAATCGAGACCGTGGCCGATGCCACGGTCAGTGCCACCGCGTCGGATCTGGTTCTGCTGCTGTGGGGGCGTCGTCGCCCAGATCGGGTTGATGTCGACGGCGCGGCCGAGGCACTGAGACGATTCTTGGCCCGGGCGACCTTCTGAGCCACACCGACCGGCTGGTTTCAGCTGGTTTCTCCGGCCGCCAGCGGTTGCTGACCAGTCTCGCGGTAGGAAGCACCGAAGTGCGGTACCTCTAGCGGGCCCTCCCGCCGGGCGGTCGAGACAGCACTGCTCAACAGCGGTGCCAACCCGGCGAACGAACCGATGTCAAAGAGCAGCAAGGTCAGCAGCCGGTTGTGTACGTAGCCGAAGGCGCTGCCGCTCTCGGGGTCCGCCCATCCGATGGTTCCGCCCAGACCGATGTGGCCGTATCCCCCCAGCAGTCCTGGGACGGGAGAGGATTGGTAGCCCTGGTGGTAAGTAAAGGGAAGACCAAGATTGAGATCTGGCCACAGCTCGGCCTTGCCGGTCAGTCCGCTTACCGCGTCCGACGACAACAGTCGCATGCCGTCGATGACACCGTCATTGGCCAGCGCCGCATACGTCTTGGCCAGGGCGCGCGCCGTCACCACGCCGTTGACCGCTGGGATCTCGCCATCCAGAAATGGCATGTCGTCCTGCAACATCGACAGAATTCCCGGGAAGTAGACGGCGCCAAGTAGACCAGAAAAGGACAGTCCGGCAACTTTTGGCGCGATGAAGTCCAGTAGTGGCGTGGGGATCTTGGATTGTGGTAGCAGCGTCTGTGCCGCGGTGGTCGGCGCATCGGCCGGCGGGCGGCCTAGATGGAGACCATCCGTGTCGAGCGGGCGGGCGAGTTCTTCACGGAACAGGTCACGCATACCTTTGCCGGTCACCGCGCGGGCCAGACCGGACAGCAGCCAACCGTAGGTCACTGCGTGGTACGCCATCTTGCCGTGCGTGCGATCCAGCGGTGCCGCCGCCAGCTTCTCCTCCATCCGGAGGTGGTCCAATATTTCCTTCTTACCGACACCTTTGAGGTGCGATAGCCCGGATCGATGTCGCAGCAGGTCGCTGACGGTGATTGCCGACTTGCCCTTGACCCCGAACTCCGGCCAGTAGTCGGCCACGGGGGCGTCGTAATCCAGCAGCCCGCGATCCACCAGGCGGTGAATCACGGTGGCGGCCAGGCCCTTGGTGGCCGAGAACACCATTGCTCCGGTGTCAGCAGTCCAAGGGACTTCGCCGTTGCGATCGGCCCAGCCCGTCCAGACGTCGACCACTTGACGGCCCTCGATGTATACCGATAGCGCCCCGCCGCCGAACTTGCGTCCCGGGTACAACCCCGCGAAGGCACGCACGACCCCGGAGAACCGGGAGTCGCAGGCACCCGCTACGCCGGACGGTAGGCCATCATCGGTGGTGAGGACAGAAGGTTGCGCCATACCGTGAATGATTGCAGCCCGCTCTGGCTCTGTTACATCGGAATGACGTTTTGGTCGTCGTTGGCCGGGTTTGACACCCGAATCCGGTGCTCGAGCGGCCGTCAACCTGGAGTGCCCGCGGCTACATCCACAGGCGTCCAATTGCATCGGCCAGGCTTTGGGGATCTTGTCCTTCCATGTTGCAGCTGACGGCCACCGAAGTACGCCGGTCGCTGCTGATCCGGAAGTCAGTGACAAATCCGGCCCAGCTGCCGTCGTGGTCGAGGGTGCCGTTGGCACGGGAGAAGATGCCGGCGCCATACCGGTCGCCGCTGCCGGGTTCGGTTTCCACGGCACCGGCAAGTTGCTCGTCAAGCAGCTTCTGGCCGCCCACTTTGCCGGTTCGGTAGTTGTCGGCCCAGAGCACGAGTTGGCTGGGCGTGGTCTGGATAGCGCCATCGCCGACCTGCTCCCAACCTGAGTGGAGCACCGGGAACTGCGGTGGGTTGCCGGTGTCGCCCTCGCCGTAGGAGACCGCCTCATCGGGATCTGCCGAGATCGGATCCACGACCATGGCCAGATCCAGCGGGCGGAATATCTCGATGCTCAGGAAGTCAGGTAGCGATTTGCCGGAGACCAGCCGCACGATCTCGGCGAGCAGCAGATAGTTGGAGTTCGAGTACTCGAAGCGGGTACCGGGCTTGAATTCCAGCTCAGGTGCCCCTTGTATCGCGGCCAAGGCTTGAGCTTGGGTTGTCCGGTCACTCATTTGGTACCCCTGGGCCTCGAGCAAGCCGGTGTAGTCGGGGATGCCGCTGGTGTGGTGCATCAGTTGCGCGACGGTGACGGCGGACGACCAGTCCGGAAGGTCGGGAACATAGTGGGCCAACGGGTCATCGAGCGTCAGCCTGCCCTCGTTGACCAGGAGCAGCACCGCGGTGGCGGTGAACTGCTTGGAAACCGAGCCGATGTCGAACACGGTGTCCTTGGTGACCTTCTTGTTGGTAGCCAGGTCCGCAATCCCGAGGACACCGGTCCACATGACAACGCCCTCAACGCCTACTGCGGCCGAGCAGCCCGGTTCATCGGGATTGACGGCGCCGTCGAGCACCCGCTGGCTGCGGGTCTTGAGATCGGAATTGTCCGTAGTAGCCGGCGGGGTGACGGCAGGGGGCGGGCCGCCGCAGGCGCCGAGCATCACCGCAATCACCAGAAGTGGTGCCCACTTGCTTCGCCATCCGCGCCGATGCGTCGAGGAAACCGGATTCCACCGAACCAAGCCCACCTGGTCGGGTGCAGACGACGCCTGAGCCTCAGCCTCATCACGCGCGATCACCGTTGTCGAATCCCCTTCACCACATAAAGACTCGCACACGCCCGCGTGCTGCCCGTAAACCTCGTCGGATCGGACGGTCCATCGGATAAGCGAGTCGCACAACCAGGAATCTCTCCCCCGGCTGCGCCAGCGATTGAATGCGCTAGCGAGTGGAGGTCGGCGGCGCCACGACTCAGCCAGCGTCATCGACGGACGGCCAGGCGGCCAGCGGCCGGCTCGCGGGTCCAATCACAGCGCCGAATTTTCGGGTGCGACTCGCGTATTTATCAGGCGTCCGACCGCAACAATCGGCGGACCACCGAGCGATTCGGATCGCGTTCGCGTTCGGCGAGCATCAGCTCGATACCCTCCTCGATCGCAGCCGCCGCACGCTCGCGCACCTTGCGCGCGGCGCTATCGTCGGCTTCCCGGCTGGCGAACTCCGTGGTGTCGATCGGCTCGCCGAACCAGTAGTACTGCCGCTCGGGCCGGGGCACCGGAGTCAGCCCGACGCCGCGGACCAGAGGCGGCCCTTCGCGCATGCCGAGCAGCTTGTCGGCCAGGAACTGGGTCGGTGCCATCAGCGGTGAATCTGTATCGAGCACGATGTCGATGCCGTGCTCAGCCCCGACCGAAGCGAACGGCACGATGGGATATGCGTGTTGGATCGCTAAGCGTGCGAACCCCAGTCGGTTCTTCCACACCAACTTGTAGCGCTCGTTCTTGCGCTTGTTGACCTCCCGGCCGCCACCGGGGAACACCATGATCAGCTCGCCGCGCTGCATCAGCTCCGAGGTGATCTCTCTGGTTCCTTCGACGACGCCCATCCGCATCAGGGCCTCGCGCCACCCCGGAATTCTGAAGTGTGCGTGATCTCCGAGGGAGCGGACCAGCCGGCCCCGCTCCCACAGCTCCGCGGCCAGCAACGGGGCATCGACCATGCCGAGTGTGTTGTGGTTGCCGACCAGCAACGCATGCTCGGTTGGCACATTCTCGATGCCATATACCTTGGGCTTGATCAGTTTTCGCAGCGGCTTGATGATCCGCAACGCCGCGTCGACGTCGGCTTGTGACGGCGGGGGCGGAACAGCGGGGGCTTCGACGTTCGACACAAGCTGAGTATGCCCTCGAGATTCGGGCAAGGGGGCCATTTTGCCTGGTCGGCGTTGGGCCGGACGGATCAGCGTCGGGCGTGCCGGTAGGGTACGCGGCAGCACCGTTGCAGGCATTCGTGAGATCGGGAGTGGGTATGTCGGGTCGCAAGTTCTCCTTCGAAGTCACCAAGACCAGTAGCGCGCCTGCCGCGACGCTGTTCCGGCTCGCGACGGACGGCGCCAACTGGGCTAACTGGGCCAAGCCAATCGTCATGCAGTCGAGCTGGGCGCGGCAAGGTGACCCGGCACCGGGCGGTGTCGGGGCGATTCGCAAGGTAGGCATGTGGCCCATGCTCGTGCAGGAGGAGACCGTCGAGTACGAGCAGGACCGCCGCCACGTTTACAAGATGGTTGGGTCTTCGACTCCGGCCAAGGACTATCACGGCGAAGTGGTCTTCACCCCGAACGCATCCGGCGGCACCGACATCCGCTGGAGCGGCTCTTTTTCCGAGGGAGTTCGCGGAACGGGGCCGGTGATGCGTGCGGCGTTGGGCAACGCGGTCAAGTTCTTTGCAGGTCGACTCGTCAAGGCGGCCGAGCGGGAGGCCTCCAACACCGGCTAGCGCTTGCCCTAATCGGTGAGTGCTGAGCTTCAGCTGCAACGGCTTTCGGCCCCAGCGGCTACTTGCTGTCGAGTTCTTGCTGATATTTCTTGGTCATGTGGTCGATGGCCTGCAGCTGCGTCTGGGCCAGACCTTCCCGCACTTCGCCGGCACGCACGGCAGCGTCGAGGGTGGGCTGGGCTTGTCCCTGAAAGTGCGGCATCACTTCGGCGGCGAACAGCTCGGCGGAACGTCTGGTCGCCGCGGGATTTGCCCATTCGTGGCCCATCTGCAGCATGCAGCCGAATCCGCCAGATTGATCCCACAGTCGCTGGACCTGTGCCCGCGCCCGCTCCGGGGTACCGATCACACCGGCGCCGTTCTCGTTGATGATGTCGATCATCTCGTCAAGTTGTTCTCCAGGCATGGTCATCTGGGGGAACGCGGCAACTTTTTGGAAATATCGGAACCAAGGCTCGATGCCGAATTTCACGTCGGCACGGGCTTGCGCATCGGTCTCGGCGATGTGAAACGGCCCGACCAGGGTCCAGTTCTTGCGGTCGGCGTGGGTGCCGAACGCCGCGGCGCGCTCTTCGACGATGCCCCAGTGATGGGCCAGCGCATCGAAGCCCTCGATCGTCAGCGTCGCTCCGATCGACAGCAGGCCGATGCCATGCCTGCCGGCCAGCCGCGCACCGGTCGGCGACGCGACGGCGGCGACCGCCAGTGGGATCCCTCCTTCCGAGAAGGGCGCAAGCTGCAATCTCGCGTCGAACAGTTGATGTGTTGCGGTCTTGGCGGTCACGGTTTGCCCAGCCAACAGCCGGACGACGATGTCGAGGTTGGTTTCCAGCAGCTCGCGGGTGTCGGTGGGGGTAAGCCCGATCATCGCTGAATCGGTGGGCAATGAACCCGGTCCCATGCCTCCGATCACCCGACCGTGGGTGAGATGATCGAGCAGCATCAGCCGGTCAGCGACCCAGAGCGGGTTGTGATAGGCCAGCGATATGACCCCCGTGCCAAGGCGGATCCGCTTGGTCCGTTCGGCGGCGGCGGCGATGAAGACCTCCGGTGAACTGATGATCTCGCTGCCGGCCGAGTGATGTTCCCCGATCCAGGCCTCATCAAACCCGAGGGCATCCAGATGTTCGACGAACTCCAGATCGCGCTGTAGGGCCAGTGTTGGATTGGTGCCGGCACGGTGGAACGGGGCGATGAAATATCCGAACCTGAGCTTGGCCATGTCGAGGCTCCCTTGCGCTTGCGATCGGCCTTGACCGAACCATAACGCGGACCGACCGTCGCCGGAACGCATCAACTAACGCGCCTGGGTCACCATGGCCGGGGCGAACGTCGCCGCAAAGTTCAAGGAAGTTTCAGTGACGTCTCGCGATCACGGGTAGCTGCCGCAGATGTTGCCGATGCAGCCGCCGCCACCGCCCGGCCCGCCGCCGCCCCCACCCACGCCGGGAATGGTGCCGCCGCCACCGCCTGGTCCACCGCCGCCGGTGGGCCCACCCGGGATGCTACCGCCTCCCCCACCCGGACCGCCGCTGCCGGTGGGACCGCCGGGCACGCCGCCGCCCCCGCCCTCTGGGCCGCCAGTGCCGGACGGACCGCCCGGCGCCGGTGACGACTCTGTCGTAGGTGAGCTGGATGGGCTGGATGGGACTGTTGTTGTGGGTGTCGTGGTCGGCGTTGTGCTACTTGGCGCCTTGTTTTCGCCGCCACCGCAGGCCACCGCCAGAACAAGCATGGCGCCGCCGCCAAAAACCGCGAATGTCGTCCTGGCTTGGGATCTCATGTCACTCTCCGCTCTCGTCGCCACTGTTGGTCGGGCATTGTTTGGTCGGGCCTTGCTGCAACCATTCGTTCCCATACCCGATCGGCTGTGGATGGAAACGAAGCATCCTGACGGTCGCTGCGGTCGTCGCATGCCCGTTGGCACCAAGCCAGCTTCCGTCATACCGCATCCCGCCGCCGCAGTTGCCCGTTATCGGCGCCATCGTAGAAGTCTGCGCGGCTTCGCTGGGGGCTGTGGCCGCACTGGGTCTGAGCACCGACACGCCTGCAATCACGTCTGTGGACCGGGTCCGCGGTTTGCTGCCATGGCGACCATGGGGTGATTCGCCGTTAGTTGCGCTGTCGCCGGACGAGCCTAGCTGCATTGTTCTGCATTGTTGAGATTTTCCGGGCGCTGATGGCGCAAATTGCGGGTTTGCGGCAGCTGAATTTAACGCATACTCGGCGAGGAAGTTCCGCGCGAAAGCGGCTTGGATCCGCTACCGAATTCCCTTGCATCTCCCCTTGCTTCGGGAGGTCAACGCCTGATTCGGGCTTGACATCGAGACCGCTGGATATGTCCTGAACGGCCCGTGTAAAGAAATTTGGCAATAGCCCGGATATAGAATCACGATCAGATAACAGAATGATCGCGTTATGATAAATATGCCAAAGTCTCTACCGGTTATGCGCGTAGTTTGTCCGCTACGAGGTTGGCGTGACGGCCGCCGACTGACACCCGGGCCCACTGTCGTTGGTCCTGGCGTGGAGCCTTCAGCGAAAGGGTTGGCGATGAACTTCTCCGTGCTTCCACCCGAGATCAACTCGGCACTCATATTCGCTGGCGCGGGATCGGAACCCATGCTGACGGCCGCGGTGGCTTGGGACGGGCTGGCCGACGAACTATCAATGGCGGCTTCATCTTTCGAATCTATTACCTCGGGAATTCTGAGCGGGTCGTGGCAAGGCGCGGCATCGCTTGCGATGGCCGGCGCCGCGGCGCCATACGCAGGGTGGCTCGCCACTGCGGCTGGCCAGGCCGCGCAGGCGGGCGCCCAGGCCAGTGCCATGGCGGCCGAATTTGAGGCCGTGCGGACTGCGATGGTGCCGCCGGCGTTGGTGGCGGCTAACCGTTCGAACCTGGTGTCGTTGGTGCTTTCGAATCTCTTCGGGCAAAACGCGCCAGCGATTGCCACCGTGGAGGCGGCATATGAGGAGATCTGGGCTCTCGATGTGTCGGTGATGTCGGCCTACCATTCCGGCGCGTCGGCGGTTGTCACGGCGCTGACGCCGTTTGCTCCGCTGCAGAGCCTGGCGGGTCTGCAGTCCGGCCTGTCGACCGCGATGAGCGGTGGTGCATCCGGAGCCGCTGCCGCCCCGGCCGTCCCGGATCGCGTCACAACTCTCAACCTCGGTCTGGCCAATGTCGGTGGTGGCAACGTTGGCAACGGGAACAACGGCTTCGGAAACTTCGGCAGCGGCAATCTAGGTAGCGGCAACTTTGGATCGGGAAACTTTGGTAGTTCAAATATCGGAGCCTCAAACCTCGGGAGCAACAATTTTGGATTCGGAAATCTGGGAAACTTCAATAATGGCTTCTCCAATATTGGAAGTGGAAACTTCGGGTTTGGCAATAATGGAAACAACAACATCGGTATCGGGCTCAACGGGAATAATCAGGTCGGCATCGGCCTACTGAATTCCGGCACCGGCAACGTCGGTCTGTTCAACTCGGGCGATGGAAACATCGGTTTCTTCAATTCTGGTAGCGGCAATTTTGGGATTGGCAATACCGGCAACTTCGGCACGGGAATATTCAACTCGGGCAATGGCAGTACTGGCCTCTTCAATGCCGGTTCATTTAACACCGGCGTCCTGAACGTGGGCGATGGAAATACGGGAATCTTGAACACCGGCAGCTACAACATGGGGGGTTTCAATCCAGGCTCGTCCAACACGGGTTCATTTAACATCGGGGGCGCGAACACTGGTTGGTTGAATTCCGGCAGCATCAACACCGGAATTCTCAACTCGGGAGACATGAACAACGGCCTGTTCAACACGGGAGACATGAATAACGGCATCTTTTTCCGCGGCGTCGGTCAGGGCCGCCTGTACTTCGGAATCGGACTGCCCGAGCTAACGTTGCCGCCTCTTGACGTTCCGGGGATCACGGTTCCGGGCTTCAATCTGCCTGCCCTAACACTGCCCTCGATGTCGCTACCTGCCATTACGACGCCGGCGAATATTACGGTGGGTGCGTTTGATCTGCCGGGGTTGACGCTGCCGCCGTTGACGATTCCGGCGGCGACGACGCCGGCGAATATTACGGTGGGTGCGTTTGATCTGCCGGGGTTGACGCTGCCGCCGTTGACGATTCCGGCGGCGACGACGCCGGCGAATATTACGGTGGGTGCGTTTAACTTGCCGGGATTGACGCTGCCGCCGTTGACGATTCCGGCGGCGACGACGCCGGCGAATATTACGGTGGGTGCGTTTGATCTGCCTGGGTTGACGCTGCCGCCGTTGACGATTCCGGCGGCGACGACGCCGGCGAATATTACGGTGGGTGCGTTTAACTTGCCGGGATTGGCGATCCCATCGTTGACAATTCCATCGATATCGATACCTGCGGGTACCGCTATTGGTAGTTTTGATCTGCCGGGGATCACCACTCAGTCGATATTCGTCAACAACATCACTACGGGTTCGTTTACCACGCCTACGATAGTAACGCCCACAATAGCTGGTCCCGTTGTCACAATTCCGGGCTTCCATCTCGATTTCAAGGCGCTCATTCCCAACAACATAATTGCTTTGCAAACAGGTATCGCGGGCCAGTATCCGGCCATTGGTAATTTTTATGGGATGGAGGGGGCCTACCTCGAGACCGGAACGCTTACACTCGGGCCCATTGGCCTCAGCGGATTCACCATCAGTCCAATCTCTATCTCCGGCTTCAGCCTGCCCAACTTCACCATCCCGGGTATCAACGTTCCGCCCATTCACCTCGCCGATTTCACATTGCCGGCGATTACCACTCCCGAGTTCACGACTCCCCCGTTGAGCATCGATCCGATTGCGCTTGATGGCTTCACGCTTCCGCAGATCAGTACTCCGCAGATTACGACTGAGCCGTTCACCATCGATCCGATTGCGGTTGGTGGGTTCACGCTTCCGCAGATCAGTACTCCGCAGATTACGACTGAGCCGTTCACCATCGATCCGATTGCGGTTGGTGGGTTCACGCTTCCGCAGATCAGTACTCCGCAGATTACGACTGAGCCGTTCACCATCGATCCGATTGCGGTTGGTGGGTTCACGCTTCCGCAGATCAGTACTCCGCAGATTACGACTGAGCCGTTCACCATCGATCCGATTGCGGTTGGTGGGTTCACCCTCCCGCAGATCAACATTCCGCCCACGACAACAGGGGAACTCACCATCCCGCCGATAGGCCTGGCGTCTTTCACCACGCCTGCGCTCACCATCCCGAGCATTCACGTGCCGGCCGGTACGTTGGCGCAAGTTTCGATCCCCGCCGGTTCAGGTTTCCTCAACTCGAGCACTGCGCCGTCATCGGGCTTCTTCAATGCCGGAGCGGGCGGCAGTTCTGGGTTTGGCAACAACGGATCGGGGCTGTCGGGCTGGTTCAACACAAACGCCACCGGACTGATTGGTGGCTCGGGCTACCAAAACTACGGCAGCGTGTTCTCGGGCTTCTCCAACCTGGGCACCGGTGTTTCGGGCTTCGCCAACACCGGCACGTTGCCGTTAGCGATGACCAGTCTGGTGTCGGGCTTCGCCAATGTCGGCAGCAGCCTGTCGGGCTTGTTCTTCCAGAGCGTCACCCCGTAGCCGTCGTAGCTCCTGCCGGATGGCACGGTCAATCCATCGCGCCATCCGGCTGACTGGAACCTCGCTGGGTGAACTCCCGAGCGGCAGATGTACGCCTAGTCGCCCTTGGTGATCAACTGTCGCAGCGCCACCCGGTCCGCCGTCAGCAACTCCTCGATGCGCGGGCGGTTGACCTCCGCGACAATGATCTCGCCCACGTCCTGGTTGACCTCGCTGAAGATCCCATGCGACTTCATCTTTGAGGTCTGATACTGGTTGTCTTCGGTAGGCGTGACGTAGTAGACCGCGTCAGCCTTGAACCGGTGGACCAGCCAGAGGTGGATCAAGGTCATCAGCCGCTTCTGGCGAAGCTTGTGAGCGAACGTGTTCTGGTCACGCACGGTGAGAATGCTGCGGCCGTGGCGGTCCTTGATGGGATCGAACACGACGTTGGCCAACTGTTCGTCGTCGTTGCCGTAGATTCCCAGTTCCAGCACGTCGGAGCCGGCGCGGCGAGGCCGCAGCTGAACGCGCAGCTTTTCGCCCAGCTGGTAGTGATCGCTCCACAGCGCCAGCCACTCCTCCAGCAGCTTCTTGGGCACCTCGGTCTGCACGAGATGTTGGTGCTGTGTGGAGCCCTTGCCCATCGCCTTGGTAGTCGCCGTGCGTCCGGACGAGGCTTGCAGCGCAGCATCGCTGCGCGGGCCGCCGACCAGGGTCTGTGGTGTGCGATAAGGGGACTCGACGAGGCGCATCTTGCGCTGCAGCCGAGCCAGCGCCAGCATGCCGTCCTGTCGCAACGCCGTTGCGAATTCTTCGGAGGCAACACCATCGATCTGATGCCCACCGTAGGTGATGAAGTTGAAGACGAAGCCCATCTTGCCCAGCTCTTCGGGGAAGCGCTTCATCTCCTCGTCGGTCATGCCGGTGGTATCCCAGTTGAACGACGGCGAGAGGTTGTAGGCCAACATCTGGTCCGGGAACTCGGCATGGATCGCCTCGGCGAATTGCCGCGCGTCGGCGAGGTCGGCCGTCTTGGTCTCCATCCAGAGGATGTCGGCAAATGGTGCCGCCGCAAGCGACTTGGCGATGGCATACGGTATGCCGCCCCGGATTTGGTAGTAGCCTTCTGGCGTTTTTGCCAACTCGCAGTCCCAGCCGGGGTCGACGCCCAATTCCTTCGCCTTTTGCCGAGCCGCATAAAGCGATGCGCGCGCGGCGAAAGTCCGCCATTCTTCGGGGCTCATCGCCACCGGATCGCCTTCGCTTTGACCGAACGCGAGCACCTCGGCCACGGCCTCTGCATAGGTCATCAGGCCGGCGTCGTCCTCCCACGCGGCCACGAACCGGGATTCGACTTGGTCGAAAAGGTCGTCGATAGTCTGCATCCCGTCTTCGCGCCAGGAGTTAACGGCGTCGGAGATCAGGCCCATGATGCCGGAACGCTCGAGCCAGCCGTTGGCGGCGGCGTACTCGGCATCGGCGAGAGCGTAGAGCAGGTGACCGTTGAGTTCCTTGACGCCCAGTTCGTAGAAGCGCCGGAGCATGGCCAGGAAGCAGGACTTGTAGGAGGGGATATCGAGTTTGGTGGCGCCCAGCAGGAAAGGCTGGTCCCGTTCGTCGGCGCGGCTGTCGATCAGATTGGCTGCTTCGGCATCGGTGCGCGCGACGATGATGCCCGGGACTCGCATCACGTCGAGCTGGAAACGAGCGGCGTTGAGACGCTTGATCTGTTCGTCGGACGGCACCAGAACCTTGCCGCCTTGGTGGCCGCACTTCTTGGTGCCCGGGCGCTGGTCCTCGATGTGGTAGCCAGGCACTCCAACCTCGACGAAGCGGCGGATGAGGTTGCGCACGTGTGGATCACCGCCGTGGCCGGTGTCGGCGTCGGCGATGATGAAGGGCCGAAAGTCGTAGGCCGTGGTGGTGGCGCGCTGCTGGTCGGTCATCTGCAGGCGCAGGTACTCCTGATTACGGTCGGCGGTAAGCAGGGCGCGTACCAGTACCGCCGCATCGTCGGGCACCTGACTCAGCGGGTAGCTGGCCAGGTCGGGTCCGGGATCCTCGGTCGTGGAACCCTTGGCCGAGGTCGCCCATCCGCCTAGGTAGATCGCCTCGATGCCCATGCGCTTCATGCTCACGGCCTGGCCCGGCGAGTAGGGGCCGAAGGTGGTTACGCTCTTCTTCTCGGTGTAGAGCTCGCGTAGGCGCTGGTAGAAGGCGCCCGCGGCGGTTCGTGCGACGGTGTAGTCGTTCGGAATCGTGCCGCGCTGCTCTACGACTTGTCGCGCCGTATAGAGGCGAACGATCCCGGCAAAACGGGAACTGTCGAAGTATCGCTGTGTGTCGGCGACTTCTTGCTCGAACGGTGTGCGGACTTCAGTGTCCGTTTCGGCGATAGCCATGGGCTTGCGCTCCTTTGTGCGCCCGGTTACCTCAACGGACCGAGTGTATCCCCGTAGCAGGCGACAAAATCATCGGCTAAGCGAGTCTCTGAAATCGTTCGCAGCCGGGCGGGCGGCGCCGGTATCGTTTTTCTGTGAAAACGCAATTGCGGTTCGAACGGTGGTTTCTGCCCCTTTCGGTGCCGCTGGGCCTGGGACCCAAAAACTGCGCGGTTCGGGTCGAGGCCGGCAACCTGTACGTGCGGATGGGTTGGGCGTTCGCCGCCGACATTCCCGTAGCGTCGATCAAGAGTGCCGCGCTCACCAATGCCAGGGTGTTCGCGGCGGGGGTCCACTATTCTGGCGGCCGGTGGTTGGTCAACGGGTCCGGAAAGGGCCTGGTGGCACTGACGATCGAGCCGCCGGCGCAAGCCAAGGCGGTGTTCATGTCGGTGCGGGTGCGCTCCTTGTGGATCAGTGTCACCGATCCGGATGCGCTCATTGCCGCATGCGCTACTCCCTAGCTGCGCTCAGCGCAGGCCGGGGTGCGCCCGCTGCTTCAGCCAATCTCGCTGCCCGCGGACGAAGTCGGCGTCAACGACGCTGCCGTGACCGGGGACGTAAATGGCGTCGGGTCCACCGATCGCCAGTAGACGCTCGAGTGTTGCGGGCCATGCCGCGACGTCAGAATCGGCGTCGATGGCGGGGTCGGCGGACTCCTCGACAAGGTCACCGGTGAAGACGACGACCGGTCCGGTCTGCGCAGCCGGCGGGGTCGCCACGACCACCAGGTCTGCGCTGGTGTGGCCACGGCCGAGATGGGTGATCCGCACGCGGCGGTCGCCGAGGTGGACGTCGGCGTCCAAGATCGGGTGCCGAGGCGGTCGCAAGGCTGCGATTGCGGTATCGATCTCCCCGGCATCCGCGCCGTGGTGCAGCGCGTCCTCGCGCAGTTGGTGGCCAGCCGAGGAGAGGTATTCGGCGACTTCGGGCGCGCAGTATATTTCGGCGCCGACAAAAGCCGAGGAGCCCAGCACGTGGTCGAAATGCTTGTGCGTCAACGCGATGTGTGCCACACGGCGCTCGGCGAGCTGCCGAATGTCGGCCTGAACTGCGGCCGCTTCGCGTAGCGTTGAACCGGAGTCGACGAGCAGTGCGTCGTCGCGGCCGATCACCAAACCGACTGTGACGTCGCAGAACGGCAGCCGACAGCGATAGACGCTGCCCGGCAGCTGTTCCCAGTCGTAGTTCACAGCTAGCAACGTAGGCCGTCGCGGGCGTGCGCGGGCCAATTGCGGCATGCGTCTTGCCCGTCGGTCTGGTTGGGAGTCGACAATTGCAGCGCCGGGCGCCAACTTACTGCGGGCGGTGCGCGGCGGAGTACGGCTGTGTTATGACGGAAAAGTGTTCGAGGACGCGAGTGCCGAGCAGGCCCGGGCGATCCTGGCGGCCGCGCATTGTGTCACCCAGCAGACCATCGATCCCGCCGATCCCCGCTCCGGCCGCGGCGAGGGAGTCGTCGTCGCCGCGGGCCGGTTGTTGTTTCGGCCCGCCGTGGAGATAGAGCCGAGTGGATTGGGACGCATCGAGCCGCAGGAACTGGCTCGCGCGGTGGGACCGGATCGTGATCTGGCCGAACACGCCGCGGCGCTGATCGCCTGCGCCTCGCTCTCCGATGGCCGGATCGATCCTGGGCGGCTGCGCAAGGTGGTCGAGTACGCCCACGCGATGCATGTTCGGGCGGGCTGGGTGCGAGACGTGCTCCAGGTGGCTCGTGGGCATCTCGCCTGGGCGATGGCGGACATGACACGACGCAACAGGTCGACCTTCCCCGGCTGGGCAAGCCCAGACGACACGCTCACCGAGATGATGCCCTACCGGGCGCAGACCGACGAGGACAAGAGACTGGCCGCTCGGTTCCTGGCCTTGGAAGGATTGCCTGAAGGAACTTTCGGGCATCAGTTTTGGGCTCACTTCCGGCGGCACGGTTTCGGATTTCCCGGTGAAACGGAAGCGTTCACGGGATTGTTTGCTGTTCTTCATGACGGTCTACATGTGCTGTCCGGTTACAGCACCTCGATTCAGGGTGAACTGCTGGTGAGTACCTTCACCGGTGCAATGCACCGCCGCGATGCGCTGCGCGCCCATATCTTGCCGGTGATCTTCGAGTGGCAGGTGAGCCACGAGGTCAACGGCATCGGCGCGCGCCTAGGAGCGCTGGACCCGGTCAAGTTCTTGGTCAGCTGGCAGCGCGGGGATTCGATGACCACTGATGTGCTGGCGCCGAATTGGGACTTCTGGTCGGTCGTGGATGCCGAACTCGACGAACTACGAGTCAGGTACGCCATTGCTCCGTTGCTGCCGGCCGACGCCGCGGCGGGTGACGAGGTCATCGTGGCGGATAAGGCGGACCCCTACGCGAACTAGCCGAGCGTTATGTCGGAAAAAGTTGACATGTCGGAAATTTCCGACATATATTCGTCGGGTGTGCACCCCGGAACGCATTTGCGACCGGATCTTCGTCGCGCTGGCTAGTCCGGTGCGGCGCAAGCTACTTGAGATTCTGACCGGGCAGCCGCTATCGGCAGGGGAACTCAGCGATCGGTTCGAGCTGAGTCGCCCTGCCATCGCAGAACACCTCAAGGTGCTGCGCGAAGCCGGGCTGGTCAGTGACGAGGCGCAGGGGCGCCGGCGCATCTACCGGCTGACCGCCGAACCGCTGGCCGAGCTGGGTGAGTGGCTGCATCCATTCGAGAAGCTCTGGCGAGATAAGTTGTCCGCACTTTCCGAAACGGCCGAGGAGCAGCAGTGAGCCCGACGATTTGCGTGGACCAGTTCGTGGCTGCGCCCCCGGAGAAAGTGTGGCGGCTGCTAACCGAACCCGATCTGCTGCGGCGCTGGTGGGCCGAGGGTGAGGTGGCCGCGGTGGTCGGGCACCAGTTCGAACTCGACATGCCGGGTTTTGGAAAGCAACCCTGCAAAGTGCTCGAGGTGGACCCGCCGCACCGCTTCGTCTACACCTTCACCGCCGCCTGGACGCTCGCCTGGACCTTGGAGCCCGAAGGCGCGGGCACCCGGGTGTTCTTGGAGCACAGTGGCTTTGATCGCAACGATAAGCGCATGGCCGATGCGTTCCTGCGGATGGGGCCCGGCTGGCGCGATGTGGTTCTCCCCCGCCTGGCGGCGGCCGTCACGGCGACTGCCGATGGGGCCGAGAAAGCAGCCGTCGGCGAGTAATTCCGCAAGCTGCGGTTCGATGAGTCCTGATATGGAGGAGCAATGCGTGCTGTCGTAATCACGAAACATGGTGACCCGTCTGTCCTGCAGGTGCAGCAGCGGCCCGACCCGCCGCCGCCCGGCCCGGGTCAGCTGCGGATCTCGGTTCGCGCGGCGGGGGTGAACTTCGCTGACCACCTCGCCCGCGTGGGTCTCTACCCGGATGCACCGAAGCTTCCGGCGGTGGTTGGCTACGAAGTCGCCGGGACCGTCGAGGCCGTGGGCGCCGGCGTCGACGAAAGCCGGATCGGCGAAAGAGTTTTGGCTGGGACACGGTTCGGCGGCTATTCCGAGATAGTGAACGTCACGGCGACCGACGCGGTGGTGCTCCCCGAAGGATTGAGCTTTGAACAGGGGGCCGCGGTCCCGGTGAACTACGCCACCGCGTGGGCGGCTCTGCACGGGTACGGGTCGTTGCGGGCCGGAGAGCGTGTGCTGGTGCACGCCGCGGCCGGTGGTGTTGGCATCGCGGCTGTTCAATTCGCCAAGGCGGCGGGTGCTCAGGTGCACGGAACCGCATCTCCTGGGAAGCATCAGCGGCTTGCAGAATTGGGAGTCGATCGGGCCATCGACTACCGCCGGGACGGCTGGTGGAAGGGCCTGGACTCCTATGACCTCGTGCTCGACGCGCTCGGGGGCACCTCCCTGCGCCGATCGTATGAGCTGCTGCGTCCGGGAGGCAGGCTGGTCGGCTACGGGGTTTCCAACATGCAGGAGGGCGAGAAGCGCTCGCTGCGCCGGGTGGCCCCACATGCGCTATCGATGCTGCGCGGCTTCAACCTGATGAAGCAGCTCGAGGAGTCCAAAACCGTGATCGGTCTCAACATGCTGCGATTGTGGGACGACCGTGGCACGCTCGAGCCCTGGATCGCGCCCCTGAGTGAGGCGCTCGGTCAAGGTACCGCTGCGCCGATCGTTCACGCGGCGATACCGTTCGGCGAAGCGCCCGAAGCGCACCGCATTCTGGCGGCCCGGGAGAACATCGGCAAGGTTGTGCTGGTGCCATGAGTGTTAGGCGTGCATCGGTACACGTATAGCCAGTCGCCAATGCTGTTGCGCTATCCCGATGTTTGCCGTGTGGCCACATCCTCGAGCACCTGATAGGCAGCGTTGTAGCCCGGTATGAAGGTGATGCCCGGGCCGCCATGGCATCCAGCGCCGCCGAGGTAGAGGCCGTCGATGGGAATCGGAAAGTCGAGAAATCCCTTGGGGCCGGGGCGGTTGGGCCCCATCAGATCCGGATGCAACAACCCGTGGCAGAAGTCACCCGAGGGGGCCCCGAACATTGTTTGCATGTGATACGGCGCGAACGTGATGTAGCGGATCACAATGTCTTTGAAGTTGGGGGCGAATCGGGTGATCTTGTCGATCACGCGTTGGGCCATAAGCCGTTTCAGATGACCATGTTGGTCGCGGTCGACCTCCACCGGAAACGCGTACGCATAAGCGCTGGCGGCGTGCTTGCCCGGCGGTGCGAGGCCGCTGTCGTGGACCGAGGGAATCTGCATCCCCATCGAGGGATTCTCCGGCACGATGCCTCGCCTGCAGGTTTCCCATTGCTGTTGCTGTTCCTCGGGCGTTCCGAAGATGCCGACCGACTGCTGCATTCCCGGCTCGTTCAACAGCTCATACGGTGGTGCGAATTCGGGTAGCGCGTCGAGGGCGAAGTGGATCTGTACGAAGGAGGCCCGATGGTCGCGCCCGGCCAACCGTGCCAGCAGATCTGCCCCGACGTGTTCCGGCCCGACGAGCTTGGCTAGGGTCACGTCCGGCGCCAGGTTGGACACCACGACCGGCGTGCTGATCACCGAGCCGTCGGGCAGTCGCACACCAGACACCGCCCCGCGGTCAACGACGATCTCCACTACTTTCGAGCGGAATCGGATGTCGCCGCCGGCCGATGCGAAAAGCTCCCGCAGGTGATCGGTCAGGGCACCGATGCCGCCTCTGAGCTTGGTCATCATCGCGGTGCTGTCGTCGGGCACCGCAAGGGCAAACGCCAGGCAGGCGGCGCTGCCAGGAGTAAATGGTCCACGGTAGGTGGAATTGACGGCCAGAAACGCCAACATTCCGCGCATCACCGCATGTTTTTCCTTGTCCGGCAGGAATCGGTCGATCACGTCCATCGCGGAGCCGAATAGCATTTCATGAATAGCCCTGCGCTCGGCCTGGTTGGTGGCGCAGGCATACATCTCGTCGAGGGTCCGGGGCGGCGTGCGCACCTCGAAGCGGCCGAGTGCCCGGGCCGGCCCCTGACTCCAGCCGATCAGCTCGGCCATGCCGGTGACAGCCGCCGAGCCGTGCTTTTCGCCTAGGTGTGAGATCAGTTGCAGCGGATCTCGATAGAAGATCATCGCCTCTTCGCCGGATTCGCCGATGTTGGTCGACATCACCTCGGGTGCCACGGTGGGCAAGGTGTCCAGCCCAAGCTCTTTGCTGATTTGGCTGGCCGTCGGAAATTGCACCGATCCTGCGATCTCGAAGTGGAAGCCGTCGATCAGTTCAACCGTTGCGGCCATTCCTCCGGCGTATGTGTTGGCTTCCATGCATAGGGTGCGAAGTCCCGCGCGTTGCAGAACCGCGGCGGCGGTCAACCCGTTGTGCCCAGCTCCCACCACGATCGCGTCATAGTCCGTCACGGCTATTTCCTCCCGAGTAGGCAATGCGCACGTCCCAGGTTATGTCAGTACTGACATAATTTGAAGATGTCGGCCCTGACATCCTTGGCGCCGCTGAGATAGCATCGGTGCGAGATGGCCGTGCCCACCAACCGTCACGAACTGCGTCGACGATCCACCCACGAAGCGCTGCGGCGGGCTGCATTAAAGAGCTTTGCGCGTAAGGGATTTGCTCAGGTGACGGTGACCGAGCTGGCACGAGAGGCCGGTGTTACCGAACGGACGTTCTTCCGGCATTTCCCGACCAAAGAAGCGGTGCTGTTCCAGGACTATGAGAACCAGCTGGAGTGGCTCGCGCAGGCGCTTGCCCAACGCCCGGTGTCCGAGCCGCTCTTTGATGCGGTCTTGGCCAGTGTCGCCGCCTTTCCTCATGATCTGGAAGTGGTGCGCCAGGCCGCAACCGCTCGAAGCGAGTTGATCAGCGCGGATCGGATCGCTAACCATCTGCGGGTGGTGCAGTCGTCGTTCGCGCAGGTGCTGGCCGCGTTCGTCAGAGACCGGTATGCGGATGTGGCCAATGTCGACCTGGTTGCGGAGGTCGCCGGCGCGACGATTGCAGCGGCTCTTGTGGTGGCGGTGGAAAATTGGGGCCGCAACGGGTGTGTCGTAGACCTCGGCGAACTGGTGGCCGCGAGCCTGGATCTGGTGCGGTCCGGTTTGGCGCCGCTGTCCTAGACAACTACCGACCCCTCGCAACGTAACAGCCGGCAGCCCCCTCCCGCTCGTCGCTGGAGTAGGCACCGTGCTTCTGAGCCATCGTCACAGATGTGGTGGACATGAGTGCTGCAAGCCAGAATTCGGCGACGTTAGGGCACTTCGGACATTACCCGCAGACGATTGCTTCCAGTCCATTTCGTGCCCAACCTCGACACCAGCTGACCTCTAGATTGAGCAGATGCTCTCGGTGCGGTTTCCGGACCGCCGAGAACGCGACGCATCCGTCAAGCCCGTGGCAGCCATCGCGGGAACATCACGCGCACCGCCAAATGGGCCACTCGTGGGACAAGGCATCGATGCTCGCCTATGTGAGAGTCCCGGATAGTGCTAGCTCCCGCATCGCCATCACACGAGGACACTTGTTTGGCGTGGCACGGCAACGGTCTTGGCGGCCGTGACGCTAAGAGTGGCGATGACAAGACAGGCGATCGTGTACCAGAGGCTGCCGATGGGATCACCGTTGGGAGTTACGCCGTCGACGGCCGCGAAGTAGGCCGGCAGAGATGTCGCCCAGAGGATCGTCATGACGGCCAGGTAGGCCGCAGCGTAGCCGAGGATGAGCGGGTTGGCGTATTGCAGGACGCCGGGCACGTCGCCGCGGCGTAGGCCGCGCCATTGGTTGCTCATCACCACGAGGGCGATGACGGTGGCTAGGGCAAGTTCGGCTCCGTAGATGAAACCCACAACGGTCGTACTATGAGACAGGGCTCCCGCGATCGTGGCGGGCAGCGGCAGCACTGCGGTGCCGATCGAGGCCAGGACGCCAACAGCGATCGTGCGCCACAGCAGCTGCACCGCTGAGAAGGTCTTGCCCTCATCGACGTGGCGGCCAACGAAAAGTTGGACGAACAGTGCCAGGGACATCGGCCACAACGCAGCGAATACCACGACGCTGGGCAGTGGCACCGAATCGAAGAATGGCCGGTTCATCGGGTTGTCCAGCGTCCATTCCCACCAGCGCAGTTGTGGCCCGAGCTGGTCGAAGATCTCGTAGAACGCGTGGTGCACAAATCCCACGCAGACGGCGCCGACCAGGGCCCCGTACCGCCGGAAAACCCCCAGCATTCGGACAATTTCATAAGCCACTGTCGCCATCGTCGGATAGACAGCGACGATGTACAGCGGTAGCCGGCCCCACAAGAAATCGACGGTGAACACGTTGTGGGCAAACATCGTGTCGACGTGGCTACTGATGCCGAAGGCTGCGGGAAAGTACAACGGCGGCTCGATGATGACCAGGTAGGAGATCGCGCCCAACCACAGCACGAGGTTGGTCGGATCGTTGTGGCGACGGAGCCGCACGATCGCGTACACCAACGTCAGCACCGCCCCGGCGATCATGGTGACTTCCAGGACGGGCAGCGTCCAGTTCGCCAGGCTGAATGGGTTGCGCAATTCGATGAGCCCGCCCGCGTCATCGCACGAAAAGCCTAGCCGCGCAGCAAGTCCGGCGAATGTCGGGGCGCACAGATCAAACATCAGCGATCCCTCGCGAGCTGCTGGACGGGTGCCGTATACCACTGAGTGACGTCGTAGCCCGCCGCGTAACGTTTGAACCATTCATCGGCCAGGGCCGGTAGGTTCTCGTGAGCGGGATTGTGGCCTGGAATTTGGCTGCGCACGACCCCGAACATGGCGATCAGCTGCTCGCGCCACGGAAGGTGTCCGAAGGCGTTGCCCAACGGGCCGTCATCAGCGACATCGAAGAAGGGCAGCCTCTGCATCAGGGCCTTCTTCTGGCGCTGCATGCCAAACATCGACAGGGCGTCCACCTTGCGTTCCTCGACCGGGACGTGCTTGTTGAACCCGTGGCAGGCGATCTGCAACACCGACCAGACATGTTTGAAGATCGACGGTGCTACCCGCATGCGGTACCAGGGGTCGTCGACCACCGCGTCGTAGATGATCAACGCTGAGCTGCGATGCTCGACCTCTTCGACGAAGTGCCATAAAAACAATGAGGCCACCCGATCGTCTCCCGGGGCGAACAAGGTGTCATCGTGGTCGAGCATCAGCTTGAACGCCGGCGTGAACGTTGCCTCGAGGTCGGCGGTGTAGGCCAACCGGTACTTCAAGGGCTTGCTAGCCGTCAGATCATCGAAGGCGGCGATCACTTCGTCGAGGGTCTCCTTGAGGGCTGGATAACTCTTGATAAGTCCGCGGGCGTGCTGGCGATGGGCCATCGAATGCTGGCCTTCTTGGCGCACAAACGCGTCAGCTTCCTCAGCGATCGCGGGGTCGGTGATCATCGGCTTGGCCTCAGAGATCATGCTCACGACCATCTTCTCGAACGCGATCGCTAGGAACGACACCGCGTTGGCCATGCTGGAAAACGCCGGGTTCTTTTCGTTCCACAGGAACGGAACGTAGTGGTCAGCGAACGCGAAGCGCATTTTTCGCACAATCAGATCTGTCACCGCTTGACATCTCTCTGCTCGGGGAAGCCGCGTCGGGGCTCACGCCAAGTTACCATACAGTCACATATTGATGTGTGTGGTCGTATGATCGTGTGGCCGGTGCCTGCATGGGAAGGAATCAACCGAGGCAACGATTGATCGGGTGTCCGCCGCGGCGACGTCTCCCCTACTTCGACCGGAATCGGCGCCTGCACCGCCGCCGCCGTCTTTACCGCCGTCTGCCGAAGCCGGAAATCATCGGATCGTGAGATGTGAGCGAGTTCCGTCGAGATCGCTGTCTTACGACCAACGTTTGGCGCTGCTGGACCGTCTTTATTGTGTCTACAGCGAGACCATGTACGGGCACACGCGCGAACAATTCGAAAAGCACCTGTTCAGCGCTGGCGAGCTCACGTTTGCGCTTTATTACGGCACTTTTGGCGAGTTGGCCGGGTTCGCCTTTAACGGTGTTCAATGCGTCACTCATGGGAAAAGTCGGATGGCGGCGTTTTCCGGCGGTGGCTTCTTCCGGCCCGGGTACAACGGATGCGGCGTGGTCGTCATGTTTTTCGGACTGCGTCAGGCGCTGCGCTTCAAACTCCGCCAGCCGGGCACCGCTTTGGGGTACCTCGCTCGCACCTCCTCCCCGGTTGCCTACTGCCTGTTCACCCGGACTATGCCGCGGGTATATCCGTATAGAAGATCATCGCCTCTTCGCCGGATTCGCCGATGTTGGTCGACATCACCTCGGGTGCCACGGTGGGCAAGGTGTCCAGCCCAAGCTCTTTGCTGATTTGGCTGGCCGTCGGAAATTGCACCGATCCTGCGATCTCGAAGTGGAAGCCGTCGATCAGTTCAACCGTTGCGGCCATTCCTCCGGCGTATGTGTTGGCTTCCATGCATAGGGTGCGAAGTCCCGCGCGTTGCAGAACCGCGGCGGCGGTCAACCCGTTGTGCCCAGCTCCCACCACGATCGCGTCATAGTCCGTCACGGCTATTTCCTCCCGAGTAGGCAATGCGCACGTCCCAGGTTATGTCAGTACTGACATAATTTGAAGATGTCGGCCCTGACATCCTTGGCGCCGCTGAGATAGCATCGGTGCGAGATGGCCGTGCCCACCAACCGTCACGAACTGCGTCGACGATCCACCCACGAAGCGCTGCGGCGGGCTGCATTAAAGAGCTTTGCGCGTAAGGGATTTGCTCAGGTGACGGTGACCGAGCTGGCACGAGAGGCCGGTGTTACCGAACGGACGTTCTTCCGGCATTTCCCGACCAAAGAAGCGGTGCTGTTCCAGGACTATGAGAACCAGCTGGAGTGGCTCGCGCAGGCGCTTGCCCAACGCCCGGTGTCCGAGCCGCTCTTTGATGCGGTCTTGGCCAGTGTCGCCGCCTTTCCTCATGATCTGGAAGTGGTGCGCCAGGCCGCAACCGCTCGAAGCGAGTTGATCAGCGCGGATCGGATCGCTAACCATCTGCGGGTGGTGCAGTCGTCGTTCGCGCAGGTGCTGGCCGCGTTCGTCAGAGACCGGTATGCGGATGTGGCCAATGTCGACCTGGTTGCGGAGGTCGCCGGCGCGACGATTGCAGCGGCTCTTGTGGTGGCGGTGGAAAATTGGGGCCGCAACGGGTGTGTCGTAGACCTCGGCGAACTGGTGGCCGCGAGCCTGGATCTGGTGCGGTCCGGTTTGGCGCCGCTGTCCTAGCGGCGGTGAAGGTGTCCGGTATTGTCAACGGCGCTGCGTTACGCCAGTCGCGGCTTCTAGTCTACGGCGTCCCGGGGCATGGCAGGCCAGGGCGACCGAAATTCGTAGGCGGGCAAGACAAGTCCAGGATTTCTGAAGTGTGAGTGTTACGCCAGGGATCGGCCATGGCGGGCTGCCCTTGATTCGCGTGATGCATTGGAGGTGCATTGTTGTGAGCCTGCGGGTTCGTGCAGGGGTGGCGAGCGCCGGTACGGTCGCTACCGCGCTGGCCGATTACGGTGTCGCGGGATTGGGCCGGATCGGTGAGCCTGGCTGTTGCGGAGGTAGTCGGGCATGACATCGCCGCTCTGGATGGCTTCGCCGCCTGAGGTGCATTCGTCGTTGCTGAGCACTGGACCGGGGCCCGGAGGAATCCTGGTGGCCGCCGCCGGGTGGCTATCGCTGGGTGCGCTTTTCGAGGCAACAGCGGCAGAGGTCGATCATCAAATTTGCGAAGCGATACGCCTCTGGCAGGGCCGTGCTGCCGATGATTATGTAGCAGCGCACACCCCTTACGTGGTGTGGCTCGACCACGCCGCAATCGTCTGTCAGCGGGCTGGTGCTGCGCTCCAGATGATGGTGGCGGCATATGGCGATGCCTTAGCCGAGATGCCCACGATGGCGGAATTGCAGGAAAATCATGCTGTACACGGGGTGCTGGTCGCGACGAATTTCTTTGGCCTAAACGGGGTTCCCATAGCTGTGAACGAGGCGGACTATGTGCGGATGTGGATCCAGGCCGCCGGCGTGATGGGCGTTTATGAATCCTGCACGAGTGCGGCGCTACTCGAGGTGCCGCCGACCTGTCCATCCCCGGTGTTGGTCAATCCCGGCGTCGAGGGGGTTGGCAATGCCACCAGTTGGTCCGGCTTCGCCGACAGCGACGAATTCTCCGTCTCCTCCTTCAACGACGGCGTTCTTGGGCTGGACGTTGCGGGGGAACTATGCGAGTTTGACCCGTTCGACGGCCTTGATCTTGACGGTTGCCAGTTGGTCAGCGTCTCCACGACTCAGGGATTCGGCGCAGCTATGGATGTGACCGCAGTACCGGGCTCGCCGCTTTCGGGAGCGGCGTTAGCTCCCACCGGCCACATCTGCGCTGGGGTGCCGTTGGCGACCAGCACGCCGTTGGGGGTCACCCGTCACGTTGGCGACCTTCAGATGATGGCAGCACGAGACAACTCCGATCGCGCTGTGGTGGACGCACCCCACGAAATGCTCGTCAGTGATTCTCGCGCGGGCACAGCCCAGTCGGGGGCGTCAGGTTCGGTGCGTCCCGGAGTGGGATCGGCCTCCGTGGTGCAGGCAGCGTCCGATGGGAGGCCGGTGTCGGAGCTGGCAGGCGGCCGTGGTGCAGGAACGGTGGGCTTCGCGGGGGTCTCCGCCACCGGCACCAAGGTGCGGCCCGCGGGTTTGTCGGCGACCGGTGGTGGTGAATTCGGCAGTGGTGCCGGCGTGCCCGTCTTGCCGGCTACCTGGCCGCTGCAGGTTGTCGGCTCCACTAGCGGTAGCGGGGTCTCGCCGCCGGCCCTGTGAGAGCACACCACCGACAACTACCGACCACCCAGAGCGCAACAGCTGGCAGCCCTTCCCGCCGGCCAACGCGGGGGCCATGGCTTCCCGTTCGTGGCCGCCGACCGGGATCCGATGCGCTTCGGGGTATGCCGCCGTCCTCGGCCACTATCAGATATGAGATCGCAAACCCTGCTCGGTGAGCATCGACTCGTCGACGGCTATGCGGCGGATGTCTTCGTCGACCCCGAGGCTGTCAACAATCACAAAATTGACGTGCTGTCAAGTGAATTATTAGCGCCATTCTGGCGGGCGTGCCATGACTCCCCGCTGCGATTGCTGGTTACAGCGAGGTAATTCCGTCCCTCCATATCGTGCTACATCACCGCAGGCTAACGTGCTATATGGGCGAATGCGTGTTCGGCGCTTATGCGAACTCCCCGCAGCAAAAATTCATCGCATCATGAAATGTAGATTCTAGAATGTAGTTTTGAATTCAAAATGAGCTTCATTTGTTAAACGTGTGCGAAAATTCGGCCATTTTGTGCTCACATTTCTCTGGTCGATGTCAGGATTGCCTACGTGGCCAGCTGCGCGAGGCCACGCCGAACGCAGGACCAGAGAGGAGCCATCATTTTCACGCTAAAAGCAACTCGCTCCAAGGGGTCTGCGCGGGTGTCCGCCGCGGCGACGTCTCCCCTACTTCGACCGGAATCGGCGCCTGCACCGCCGCCGCCGTCTTTACCGCCGTCTGCCGAAGCCGGAAATCATCGGATCGTGAGATGTGAGCGAGTTCCGTCGAGATCGCTGTCTTACGACCAACGTTCGGCGCTGCTGGACCGTCTTTATTGTGTCTACAGCGAGACCATGTACGGGCACACGCGCGAACAATTCGAAAAGCACCTGTTCAGCGCTGGCGAGCTCACGTTTGCGCTTTATTACGGCACTTTTGGCGAGTTGGCCGGGTTCGCCTTTAACGGTGTTCAATGCGTCACTCATGGGAAAAGTCGGATGGCGGCGTTTTCCGGCGGTGGCTTCTTCCGGCCCGGGTACAACGGATGCGGCGTGGTCGCCATGTTTTTCGGACTGCGTCAGGCGCTGCGCTTCAAACTCCGCCAGCCGGGCACCGCTTTGGGGTACCTCGCTCGCACCTCCTCCCCGGTTGCCTACTGCCTGTTCACCCGGACCATGCCGCGGGTATATCCGTGTCGCACCTGCGCGACGCCGGTTGAGGTCGACAACTTGGTGCAGAGCATTGGCGAGGGGCGACACTACGTTCGGACCAACGCGGATTCCTGGGTGGTGCGCTCGGACGCGATTCCGCGCGACGCGTCTCGCATGAGCAAGCTCGACGATCACCCGGACGTGAGGTTCTACAGCCGAATCAATCCGCGATTCTGCGAGGGTGATGCTCTGTTGGTCTGGATACCGCTCAATGCCGCCAACATCGTCGGCGGGTTGTATCGCCAGGTAAGGCTGCGCGTCTTCCGATGGTCGCAGTAGTTCGCAACGGCTGGACACGCGAGGGCGCCCGCCAGGTGTTACTCGCGTTAGGTGCCGGTGTGTTGTATGGCAGCTGGGCGGCGTTTGCCAATCAGGCGGGCGGCGCCGCGGTGGCGCTGCGCGCGGCTTTGACACAGATGCTGTTGAGTATGGCCGCGACCCTGATGTTGGAGCTGGTGCTGGAACGGCTATTTCGCTTGGGGCGCACTCCCAGACGCGGCTTTTGGCTGTCGTGGCTGGGGTCGTCGATGCTGGCCGCGACCGCATTGGTGACGGGGCACGTCCTGGTAGGTACGCCGCACGTTGCCACCACGATCGCGCCGTCACTGATGGTCGGCACCGCATTCTGCTATCTATATGCGCGCGGGATGCTCGCGCGCCGCGGACGCGGGCACCCGAGTCTGGCGGCGTAGATACCAGCAGTTCGAAATGCGCTGCTCACCCCGGTAGGCTGCAGTGCTATGGGCTCGAAGGTAATGGCATCCCACGCGGCGCGCCTTGGCGCTGCGGGATTGCTGCTTGCGGGCTGGGCGGGGTCGATGGGCGTTGCCGCGGCCGATCCCCAACCAGCGCCGCCCGCGCCGAAGACGACGATGGATCACGACGGCACGTATGCCGTGGGCACCGACATCGTTCCCGGTACCTATACGTCGGCGGGGCCGGTCGGCGACGGGACCTGTTATTGGAAGCGCATGAGCAACCCCGATGGCGCCCTCATCGACAACGCGATGACCAAGAGGCCTCAGGTAGTGCAAATCGAGCCGACCGACAAGGCGTTCAAGACGAGCGGCTGCCAACCCTGGCAGAGCACCCCTGACGCCGATGTGCCCGCCGTGCTTCCCGGCCCGGCCGCCGGGGGCCAGTTGCAGATGAATCTGGGGATACTCAACGGGCTGCTTGCTCCGAATGGTCAGCAAGTACCCCCGTCCTAATTGAGGTCGATCTTGGGCAGCGGTCGCACTGCGGCAAGTGATGCGCGACAAGTCGTCGTCATCGGTGCCGGCGTCAGCGGGCTGACGTCGGCCCTGTGCCTGGCCGAAGCGGGTTGGCCGGTGCGGGTGTGGACCGATCTGCTGCCACGGCAAACCACCTCCGCGGTGGCGGGTGCGGTGTGGAGACCGCGATTTGTGGAACCCGTCGTCAAGACCCGAAAGTGGGCCGAGCAGTCACTGCATCGGTTTCGCGAGCTGGCCGACGATCCGACCAGCGGTGTGCAGCTGATGCCCGCTATCAGTGTTGGGGAGATAGCCGAGGTGGACGTGACGGCGTCTGGGGAGGACATGATTCCCGGCCTGCGTCCGGTCGCCGACACCGACGTTCCGGATGGCTTTCCCACGGCCACTGCAGCGACCCTGCCGATGATCGATATGCCCCGCTACCTTGATTACTTGACGACGCGGCTTGCCGCGGCGGGTTGTGAAATTGAGATACACCCGGTGCGGTCGCTAACCGAAGCCGCTCAGAGCACACCGATCGTGATCAATTGTTCTGGTCTGGGTGCCAGAGAGTTGGCCGGCGATGACACCCTTCGGCCGCGATTTGGCCAGCATGTTGTGCTGGCCAACCCTGGCTTGGACCAACTGTTCATGCAGCTAGGTGATGGCCCGGAATGGATCTGCTACTTCCCTCACCCGCACCGGGTGGTGTGCGGCGGCATCAGCATTCTTGATCGCTGGGACACCACTGCGGATCCCCAGGTGACCGACCGTATCCTGCGAGACTGCCGGCGGGTCGAACCCAGATTGGCCGACGCGCCGGTCATCGAAACAATTACCGGACTGCGGCCCGATCGGCCGTCGGTGCGCGTGGAAGTCGAGCAGATTGGGGCGACGCGGTGCATTCACAACTACGGTCACGGGGGCGATGGTGTGACTTTGTCGTGGGGTTGCGCGCTTGATGTTGCGCGGCTGGCCGGCCTCGATTGCTGAAGGGCAGCGCCCGCTCAGTGCCCGTTGGGAACGGGCGACAACGCGGCTTCGACCGACGAATACATCGGCAGCAGACGGCGCAGTCCACACGCGGCAATGGTGCGGGCAACGATGGGCTGGTTGCTCACCAATCGCAGATTCACGCCGCGCCGACGGCACCGCACCGACTCTTGGGCCAAAACCGCATAGGCACACGAGCCAATGAAATCCAGGTCACGGATATCGATCACGAACGGACCCGGCGCGATGGCGATGGCAGCGCTGCGATTCACCAACCGCTGCCAGACCACCTCATTGCTGGCGTCAACGTCTCCTCCGACGTGAACAACCACTGCCGAGCCGGTGCACTCGGTGACCGCCCGTAGACCGGTATGCGGATCCCCGGCGGGTGAACTCAGCCGGGTGCTCGATGAACTGGGCGATGACCCCATCGCGACGGTGTTCACTCTTCGCACTATCCCGTCCTAGTGTGCCGTTAGGTAGCGCCGACCTGGATCCGCGAGGACAAACCATCGGTCCTCGCAATCGCAGCAGAGCTACTGTCTCCGAGCGCGTTAGCGAGCTGTGTTCGTAAGCATATGTGCAACTGTGGCTGACAACATAGGGTGTCGCGTGCGGTAATTTTGGGCGCTCTTGCTCGGCAAGTTTGTCACATCGATCGACGTAGGTGGCTGAACTTCGATTTATGGTCGTGTTCTACCTGCCCTCAGCAACCTAATCGAAGGCCAACTAATAATGGCTAGCCGCGCGCTACGCGGCGCAAATCACGAGTCAGCAACGACAGAAGCCAGCTCACGATCGACAAGAGGATGGCGGCCCAGATGGCGGTCCACCAGAAGTGGTCGATCTGCAGGCCCCACCTGGTGGTGTCCTCGGTGATCCGGGCGGTGATCCACAACATGAACGCGTTGATGACGACGTGAATGAGGCCCAGCGTCAGGATGTAGAGCGGGATTGACAGAAATTGCACGATGGGCTTGATGATGGCGTTGACGAGGCCGAAGATCACCGCGACAACGAAGATGATCCCGATCTTCTCCAACGTCGTATCGCCACCGACAAATCGGATCCCCGAGATGCAGAGCGTGACCACCCACAATGCAAATCCGGTGACGGCGGCGCGTAGCAGAAAAGGTCCCATGCGCCGATCCTGCCATTCAATTCAGCTCGTAGAAGCGCTGGGCGTTGAGTCCAGCGATCTTGTTCCGAGACTGTTCACCGATGTCGGTCCTGGTGCGCAGCTGCTTCGTGCTCTCGGGCCACTCGCCGTCCCAATGCGGGTAGTCGCTGGCGAACATGATGAAGTCATCGCCCAGCACGTCAATCACGCCAGGCAGGATTGGCTCGTCGGGCTCGCAGGTCACCCAGACGTTGCCGGCGCGCAGGTAGTCGTGCGGGTCGCGGCGCCAGCCTCCGTCGATCCAGTCACCGCGCTTCTCGTAGTGCTCGTGCAGGCGGTCGACAAAGAAGGGGACCCAGCCGACGCCCGCCTCCAGAAAGGCAACTCGCAATCGGGGATGACGGTCAAAGACACCGCCCGACACCAGCGCGGTCATCGCCGTCATCTGGTCGAAAGGGAAGCTGATGCAGTGCACCTGGATGTAGTTGGTGAAGCGGTCCACGCCGATTTTGGGCAGGTGCATGCCGGGGGCGCCGTGAATTCCCAGCGGCATCCCCTGCTCGGCGGCGGCGGCGTAGAACGGATCCAGGTCAGCATGGTCAAGGTTGCGGGACTTGAGCGCGGGTGGGACCAACGTTGCGACCAGCCCCAGCTCGTTGGCCTCTTTCATGATGTCGATGGCCACTTGCCCGTGTTCGATGGGAGTGACACCGACACCGCGTAGTCGCCCGTTCGTCGGGGCACAGAAGTCCGCGATCCACTCGTTGTAGAGGCGCGCGAAACCGGCGGCGAACGCCGGGTCTTCCAGGCTGGGAACGCAGAGCCCGACGCTGGGATAGAGCACCATCGTGTCCAGGTGATCGCGATCGGCGTCGGCGAGTACGCCATCGGCTGTCGCACAGTTGATTCCGGGCGCTTTGCTGATGCCGTGTTGGGGCGGACACCCGGCCCCGGGACCGTTGTCCTGCGGGTAGTGCCGGCCCTCGATCATCAGATGCGGTCGACCGCGCGTGGTGAGTCGCACCCGGTCCGGCCAACGACGCAGCGCTTCGCCGGTCAGCGACGCGTTTTCGGCGACATGTCCATCGGCATCGATGATTCGCATATACGCCCAAGCTACTCGCGGGTGGCCGCTACCCCAGGTGCGCGGTCCGGCGTGCGGTACGCCACGATGCAGAACGTGAAAACACCGTGGCTGAACGTCGACCAGCGGAATTCGTTTATCGCGGCGTTCTTGGGCTGGACGATGGACGCGTTCGACTACTTCATCGTGGTGCTGGTCTACGCCGACATCGCAAAAACCTTTCATCACACCAAGACCGAAGTCGCGTTCGTGACCACCGCGACGCTGGCCATGCGGCCGGTGGGTGCGCTGATCTTCGGGCTGTGGGCAGATCGGGTCGGCAGGCGCGTTCCGCTCATGGTCGACGTGGCCTTGTACTCGGTGGTCGGGTTCTTGTGCGCCTTTGCCCCCAACTTCACGGTGCTGGTGATCTTGCGCCTGCTCTATGGCATCGGCATGGGTGGTGAGTGGGGATTGGGTGCGGCGCTTGCCATGGAGAAGGTTCCCGTCGGTCGGCGCGGATTTTTCTCTGGGCTGCTGCAAGAGGGCTATGCGTTCGGCTATCTGCTAGCCACGGTGTCGAGCCTGGTGGTGATGAACTGGCTGGGTCTGTCCTGGCGCTGGCTGTTCGGGTTGTCCATCATCCCCGCGTTGATCAGCCTGATCATTCGGTACCGGGTGAAGGAATCCGAGGTGTGGGAGGCCGCGCAGGACCGGATGAAGCTCACCAAGACCCGAGTCCGAGACGTGCTGCGCAACGCGGCGATCATCCGCCGGTTCGTCTACCTGGTGTTGCTGATGACCGCCTTCAACTGGATGAGCCACGGTACCCAGGACGTCTACCCGAGTTTCCTCACCGCCACCACCGACCACGGTGCCGGATTGTCGTCGGCTACCGCCCGCTGGATCGTGGTCGTCTACAACGCGGGCGCCATCATCGGCGGGCTGATGTTCGGCACCCTTTCGCAGCGCTTCGGCCGGCGATACACGATTGCGTTCTGCGCGGTATTGGCGTTGCCGATCGTGCCGATATTCGCTTATTCGCGTACCGCCGCGATGCTGTGCCTGGGTTCCTTCTTGATGCAGCTATGCGTGCAGGGGGCCTGGGGCGTGATCCCGGCGCACTTGACCGAGATGTCGCCGGACGCCATTCGTGGCCTCTACCCCGGGGTCACCTATCAGCTCGGCAACCTGCTGGCGGCGATGAACCTGCCCATTCAGGAACATCTGGCCGAAACCCACGGGTATCCGTTTGCCTTGGCCGTCACAATCGTGCCGGTGTTGACCGTGGTCGCGGTGCTGGCGCTGATCGGCAAGGACGCGACCGGTATCCACTTCGGCACTGCCGAGACCGCCTTTTTACCAGGGAAGACATGACGCAGACAGCGTCGGGATCGCGAAATGCGCGCTCCGGCAAGCCCGACTCGGGGGCGGTCGCCGCACGATCGACCGGCGGTGAATCGTCGGCCGAGTTATTCGCTCAACGCACGCCGCAACAGGTGCATGGCAACGGTCGTTGAGCGTTCGCGGATGTCGGACCGATTTCCGGGCAGCCGCAGCGTTCGAGTGACGTTGCGACCGTCGCCGACCAACACGCAAAAGCAGACTGTCCCGACCGGCTTTTGCTCGGTTCCCCCACCGGGACCGGCGATTCCGGTAATCGCGACCGCGGTGTCGGCGCCGAAGCGCTGCAATGCCCCCGCCGCCATGGCCTGCGCCACCCGTTCTGAAACTGCCCCGTGCATCTCGATCAGTGCTGGGTCGACGCCGAGCAACTCGGCCTTAGCCTCATTGGAGTAACTCACCACACCGCCCATGACATAGGCCGAAGAGCCAGGACGGTCGGTGAGCCGAGCGGCCAGGAGTCCAGCGGTGCACGATTCCGCGGTCGCGATGCGCCGGTCGGCAAGCAATCGTGCCACCAGATCGTCCACCTGCGAGCCGTCTTCGGAGTAGATCTGATCGCCATGGCGATCGCGCAGCAGTCGCGCTACTTGCGCATAGGTGTCTGCCGCGCCCGGTTCGTACCGCGTGACCATCTCGATTTCTCCGCGTCGCAGGCATGTTGTGATCTCTAGCGCGCCAAAATCGGGGATGGTCGTCTCGGCGCTGCGCAAGGTCTCGGCCAACCCGGACTCCGGCAGTCCGAACATCCGTATTGTCTCTTGCCGGTAGGTCGTTCGGCCGGCGATCGCCTCCTGCGCCCCGGGCATCTGAATGGCACTGTGCCACATGGGCTGAAGCTCGCGCGGGGGTCCTGGAAGCACCATGACCGCCGGCTTTCCCGGCACCACCAGACCAGGCGCGGTACCCACCGGATTGATCACTTGCGCACCAGCCGGGATCATCGCTTGCTTCTGATTGGCGGCCAGTACCGAGTCGAAGTTGCCGGGGTCGAAACCCGGGTTGCGCGCCATCAGCCTCTTGAGGATGTTGGCGATCGTGTCTTCCAGTTCCGCGTCCAGTATCAGCTCGCGTCCACAGAAACGAGCGACCACCTCGACGGTCATGTCATCGGCCGTAGGTCCTAGACCACCGCTGGTGATGATCAGGTCGAGGTCCTGGTCTGCCATGAATCGCAGCTGCGCTTCGATGTCGGCAGGGCGGTCGCCGCAGATGGTGATGTGGGCCAGCTCGACACCCAGCTCGAGCAGCTGGTCGGCGATCCACGGACCGTTGCGATCTTGGACACGGCCGGTGAGAACCTCAGTTCCGGTGACCACGATGCCCGCACGTGCGCTCACCGCCATCAGCCTACGCACCGGCCGATCCGGCGACGAAAGTGCCTTCTTGGCAAGTCGATTAGTGCCCAGCTGGGGTGCTACGGCCGGGGCCGCATATTCGGCGCTCAGCGCCTGCAGGTGATCTAGTGGCCCGGGCTGCCAGGTTGACCCGGCTGGCCGGGCTGACCGGGCTGACCGGGGGTTCCGCCGGGGCCCGGCTCACCGCCGGCGCCGCCCGGACCACCCTCGCCGGGCCGACCGCCTATGCCAGGCGCACCGCCCGGTCCGCCGGCGCCGCCCCGGCCGCCTTGACCTCCAGGACCGCCGGCACCGCCGGCACCGCCCCTGCCGCCGGCACCGCCCCTGCCGCCGGCACCACCGGCTCCGCCGGCACCACCGCGGCCACCCGCCCCGCCTTGGCTGTCTTGGCCGCCGGGCTCACCGGTATCGCTACTCATGCGATTCGCGCCGGTAGGGGTGTGCAGTGACGAGCCATCGGTGTGCCTCCTGGTGGGCCAGCCAAACTTCCTCGGTTGTGTCACGTTATCTCAGCGGCCGCCTCGACCGGCATCAGACTCCAGGTCGTGCCGTGGCAGTCCCTCCGCTTTGGTCCGCGCCGTCGCGGCTGGCTGGCCGAAGCCGGCCGTTTGATGGCGTTTCCGGCGGTGCGCGACGGACAATGGGCCCATGATCGAGCTAGAGGTAGTCCAGGCCGACGTCACGAAGCTCGAACTCGACGCGATCACCAACGCCGCCAATACCCAACTTCGCCATGCCGGTGGCGTCGCAGCGGCCATCTCCCGCGCCGGTGGGCCGGATATCCAACGTGAATCGAATGAAAAGGCGCCGATCGGGCTCGGAGAGGCGGTCGAAACCACGGCCGGCGAGATGCCGGCGCGCTACGTGATCCACGCGGCGACAATGGAGCTGGGCGGTCCTACCTCGTCCGAGATCATCTCTCGGGCCACCAGCTCTGCCTTGCGCAAGGCCGATGAGCTCGGTTGCCGCTCGCTGGCCTTGGTGGCATTTGGCACCGGCGTTGGCGGCTTCCCGCTCGAACGGGCGGCACGGCTGATGGTCGAAGCGGTGCGGCGACACCACCCGGGTTCGCTAAAGCGGGTGGTTTTTGCCGTGCACGGAAATGCGGCCGAGAAAGCATTTGTCGCTGCAGTGCAGGCCTAAGGTGCTGGCTGATCGCTGCCGGGCTGAGCTAGGTAACGCTCTACCGACGCGACTTTGCCGGTCATTGCGTCACTGGCTTCCCGGCGCCAGTCCGCCTTGATCACGGTGCTGACTCGCGGCGCGCGGGCCGCGACGGCCTCCACCGCGCGCTGTACCACCGCCATGACCTCTTCCCAGGTATCGCCTTCGATCACGGTGAACATCGAGTCCGTCTGGTTGGCCAATCCGGAATCGCGAACCACCCGAACCGCTTCGGCCACGATCTCGCCAACGCCTTCACCAACGCCCATCGGGGTAACGGAAAACGCGACAAGCACAGACACGCTTTTCTCCTATGTCAAGCCGCTGTCGGTCGGCACGGCTGTACTCGGCACCGCGACGGCCAGGACCGCGGCCACGGCAGCAAGAATCCGGCCCTCAGCACGATACGCCCCGCAGTGGGAGAACAGCCGTCGGCAATTGGCGAGATCGGTTGCTTCCGCCAGTGCCGCCGCTACCGCCAGACCAGGCGATCGAATTTCCGCCACCGCAACACGTGGCACCCTCACGCTCACAGCGACATGCGCCTACCCAGACCGGCACCTTGGCGCTACGACCCGACCTGGCAGCATCGAGGCCCATGCGGGTTCTGGTGCAACGGGTGTGCTCGGCAGCGGTGACGGTCGACGGTGACGTGGTCGGCGCCGTCCGGCCGCCCGGCCAGGGACTGCTGGCCTTCGTCGGTGTGACTCACGGTGACGACGGCGACAAGGCCCGGCAGCTTGCCGAAAAGCTCTGGTATTTGCGTATTCTCACCGACGAGAAATCGGCTTCTGACCTTGGCGCGCCGATTCTGGTGGTCAGTCAGTTCACGCTCTACGCCGATACCGTCAAGGGACGGCGGCCATCGTGGAACGCTGCGGCGCCGAGGGCGGTGGCCGAGCCGCTGGTGGCCGCGTTCGCTGAGGCCTTGCGGGCGCTGGGCGCCCACGTGGAAGCCGGTGTCTTCGGGGCCCACATGCAGGTTGAACTCATCAACGACGGTCCGGTGACCGTCATGCTGGAACTGTGATCGCGTGCGGCGGTAGGTTGGCGCCGTAGCGGGAGGTATCGATGACTACATCCGAATATGGATCTCGTCGTTCCGACGATGACCAGTGGGACATCGTCAGCGGCGTCGGTTACACCGCATTGCTGGTGGCGGGATGGCGCGCGCTGGACACGGTCGGGCCGCAACCGCTGGCTCCCGACGAGTATGCGAAGTACTTCATCGCGGCGTCCGGGGATGCGTATTTGAACGACCAACTCGCCCATCCGCCAACCTCCGTGGACGAAACCGCGTTCCCCCGCCTCTACGGAGTCCAGACCCGGTTTTTCGATGACTTTTTCCGCTCCGCCGCCGCCGCGGGAACCAAACAGGCGGTGATCGTCGCCGCCGGTCTTGACTCGCGGGCCTATCGGCTCGAATGGCCATCCGGAACAATGGTATTCGAAATCGACCTGCCACAAGTTCTCGAGTTCAAAGCACGGGTGCTGCAGCGCCATGGTGTCGAGCCCAAAGCGCGACGAAACGAGGTAGCGGCGGATCTGCGCACCGACTGGCCGGCGACGCTGCACGCAGCTGGGTTCGAGCCGGGTCAGCCCAGCGCCTGGTCGGCGGAGGGACTGTTGCCATATCTGACCGCTGACGCGCAAGATGCCCTATTCGCGCGGATCGATGACCTTTGTGCGCCGGGCAGCCGAATCGCCACGGGGGCCCTGGGGTCGCGGTTGGATCACGATCAGCTCGTCGCCCTGGAGCAGACGCACCCCGGGGTCAATCTGTCTGGCGACGTGAACTTCTCTGCCTTGACGTATGACGACAAGACCAGTCCGGCCCAATGGCTGGCGGCGCGCGGGTGGGTCGTCGAACCTGTTCGCAACACGCTCGAGTTGGAAGCCGGCTATGGAATGACGCCCCCCGCGGTGGATGTGCGCCTCGACGCCATCATGCACTCTGAGTACATCGTCGCTACTAAACCTTGAGCAGCACCTTCACGTCATTGCCGGACCGGGAACCGGCAATCGAGTACCCCTTGGCAGCTTCGTCCAGTGGCAATGAAGTGGTGAAGATCCCGTCCACATCAAGGCGTCCCGACTCGAGCAACGGAATCAATTCTGACCAGGTGCGCTGCACGGGTGCGATGGTCAGTCGCAATGTGATGCTGCGCAGCAGGCAGGTCAGGGCGGGAAGCGGAAACGGCTGCAGATCGTGAACGCCGACAACGGACACGGTGCCGCCGACCCGAACGGCGTTGAGCGCGTCGGTCATTGATGCGTCGGTGCCCACGGCATCAATCACCGAATCGGCGCCGCGCCCACCCGTCGCTGCGACAATGGCCTCGGCCGCCGGAGAAGCGACGGCGGTCGCTCCCCATTCGGAGGCCCGCTGCAAGCGCCCCTGCACTCGATCCACCGCGAACACGGTCGCAGCGCCTTGGGCGAGGGCACTGCGCACCGCGCACAGCCCCACCGCGCCCAGGCCGATGACTGCCACCGTTGCGCCAAAGGGGATATCGGCCCGGCGTGCGGCCGCCCAGCCGGTTGCGAGGTTGTCGGTGAGCAGCAACGCCTGCTCGGTGGTGATCGCAGCGGGAATCTTGAGCACCTGGAAGTCCGCGGCCGGGACCGCGAGCAGGTCGGCCTGCGCGCCGCCCAGCGCGCCGGATCCGAAGATCTGTGGCCCGGAAACACACATCGCCGGATCGCGGGTGGCGCAACCCGCGCAGGCACCGCACCCGGCCACCGAGGACACCATGACCTGGTCACCAACTTCGACGGTGTGGACGTCGGGTCCTTTCTCCACCACCGTGCCAACCGCCTCATGACCCAGGGCCACCGGTTCGGCCAGGGGGTATTCGCCCTCGTAGAAATGCAGGTCGGAACCGCAGATGCCCGCGGCGCTCACGGCGACTATGACTCCGTCAGATCCGGGCAGTGCCGGGTCGGGGCGGTTGTCGACGCGGATACTGCCCGGCCCGTCGATGACTACGGTGCGCATGTCGGCGTGCTCACTTTCTTTGTCGGAGAACGAACTGAGACCAATCGGGCTGACGTACCGCGGCCCAATACTCGTTGAGCCGCCACGGGCTGACCGTATGAATTTCCCCGTCGGCGTTCTTGAAGTAGGAATGCTTGACGGCCGGGTGCGACCACACCATCTTCTTGATCTCGGCTTGCGTCCGCTCGTGCCAGCCCGCGGCCGCTTCGTCAGTCGGTTCCAGTGAACCAATGCCATCGGCCACCAAGCGTTCCAGGCACAGGTTGATATAGCGCATTTGAAGTTCCGATTGAAAGATCAGGCTGCCGCCGTGGGCGAGATGCGTGCCGGGCCCGTAGATGAGAAAGAGATTGGGAAATCCCGGAACCGTGATCCCCAGGTAGGCGTAGGGCCGTCTCCCCCACACGCGGTGCAGGTCGATTCCATTGCGGCCGATGACCTGCAGCGGCCACAGCACATCGGTGTGCCGAAAGCCGGTGGCGTAGACAATCACGTCAACGCTGTGCGTCACGCCGTCTTCGGTAACGATGCCGGTGGGTGTGATGCGCTGAATCGGAGTGCGCACCAAGTCCACGTTGTCGCGCTGCAGCGTGGCCAGCCAGCTACCGTTGTCCTGCAGGGTCCGCTTGCCGGTAGCCGGATAGTCGGGCAGCACCTTGCTCAATAGCGCGTCGCCGTCGGCGACTTGGCTGCTGATCCACTGGCTGAACATCATCCGCGCCGCGGCGTTGATATCGCTGACCGCATAGTCCTGGTCGGCGTAGTTCGGATCGGTACGGGCGGCGTCGAGGCCCTTGTCGGCTCCCGGCCAGAGCAGCAGGAATCGGTACCACCTGCCGTAGAACGGCAGGTGGCGCATCGCCCAGCGCACGCCGTCTCCGACTTCGTCGTGATACATGGTGTTGGGAAACATCCATTGGGCCGTGCGCTGAAACACGGACAGCTGCGCCACATCCCCGGCAATCGCCGGTGCGATCTGGAAACCGCTGGCGCCGGCCCCGACCAGGGCGACCCGCTTACCGGTCAGGTCCACCGACCGGTCCCAGGCTGCGGAGTGAAGCGATGGCCCGGCAAAGGTGTCGGCGCCGTCGAATTCCGGGACATAGGGACGGTTCAGCTGACCCACGGCGGTGATGAGCGCCCGCGCCGAGAGGGTGCGCGTTGTGCCGTCGGCCGACCGCAGCCGAACGGTCCAGACTCCGTCGTCATCGTTCCACTCGGCCCCCAGGGCTTCGGTATTCCACTGGATATGCCCACCCAGATCGTGCGTGTCGATCGCCTTTGCGAAATAGTCCTGCAGCTCCCACTGTTCGGCGAAGAAATGCGTCCAATCGTTGTTGGGTTCAAAGCTGTAGCAGTAGAAATGGTTGGCTACATCAACACGCGCGCCGGGATAGCGGTTTTCCCACCACGTTCCGCCCGGTCCGGCGTTCTTCTCCACAATCGTGAACGCAATGTTGGCTTGCTTGAGGCGAATTCCGGCCAGGATCCCCGATTCGCCGCAGCCGATCACGATGACCGGGAACTCCGCCGCGCTCTCCGAAGGCAGGGCTACCGGCCGGCGTGGGTCCAGCCCCTCGAGGTCCATCTCTTCAGCGAGCAGAGGCAAGTAGTCATCGGGGACGTGCTCGCACGCGGCCCAGTCCAGCATTTCCCGGATGAGCTCACCGCTCAGGGGCTTGGGCTCGGGGCAGCCCTGGTCGCGATACTCGCTGATCACCGCCAGAGCCTCAGTGCGTGCTCGGGCCTTGTCGTCCTCCGACATGAATCCCTGCACTTCGTTGAGAAATAGACCCATGGGCTTGAAGTCACGGATGAAACGGGCATCGCCGGTGATGTGCACCAGGGAGAGCAACAGCGTCGGGATGCTTACGTCCTCGAGTGCGGCGGCGATCTCTGCTGTGGTCGTGGCGAACGGCAGGCCGGCGTAACGACTTCGCATTTCGGCCTTTCTCTCGGCGGACCGCAATTACGCTACTCTACGTGTCGTAATTAGCAGCACAACGCTACCGTTGCTTGCGGTACCTGAGCAAGAGTCGCCATTTCTTGCGCACCGAGGCGCGTCATCCAGATGGTGGCAACCGCTATCAATAAGCGGCAGGCACCTTAGTCTCCGTCGGACCCATCGTGGCCGGCCAGAGATCCACCTGTGCCGCCGGCGCCACCGGTTCCGCCGGAATCCCCCCGGCCGCCGTCGCCGCCGTCGCCGATCAACTGGGCGTTGCCGCCGCTGCCGCCGTTGCTGGGGAAGACACCGGTGGGGCTGACCCCGGCGCTGCCGCCGGTGCCGCCATGGCCGATCAGCGCTGACATTCCGCCATTGCCGCCGTCTCCGGCCGGGTGAACACCCGCGGTGGAACCACCGGACCCACCTGCTCCGCCGTTGCCGAATAGCCAGGCCCCGGTCCCGCCATTGCCACCGTCACTTCCTAGGGCAGTGCTGAAGCCGTCCGCCCCGGTGCCGCCGGCTCCGCCGTTGCCGATCAGCCCCACCGCATTGCCACCGTTGCCGCCGCCGCCCGCACCGAGGATGAACCCGCTGCTGACAATGTTGGCGCCGCCGTCGCCACCGTTGCCGATGGCTGCCCCCCCCCCCCCCCCCCCCCCCCCCCCCCCGAACCACCATCGCCGGCGAAGCTGTTGTAGATCGCCCAGCCACCATTGCCGCCGTTGCCGACCAGCCCGGCGTTACCGCCGTCGCCGGCGGTGCTTTGAAAGCCCGCGGACCCGCCGTCGCCGCCATCGCCGAACAGCGATCCCCCGGCGCCGCCATGGCCGCCTATGCCGTTCTGCCGAAGAACACCCGCGGAGCCGCCGTCGCCGCCGTTGCCGATCAGGCCAGCGTCACCGCCGGCTCCGGCAGCGGCTCCGCCCCAGGAGGTGCCACCATCGCCGCCGTTGCCGTACCACTGGCCGCCAGCGCCCCCGGCGCCGCCAACCCCGCTGACCGCGCCGAAGGCCTGGTTGTAACCCCCGGTTCCACCGGTACCGCCGTTGCCGAGCAATCCAATCGCGGCGCCGCCCGCGCCCCCCGAATCGCCGATGCCGATGCCGAGCCCGCCGATCCCACCATGGCCGCCATTGCCGATCAGCCACCCGCCAGCACCGCCCGCGCCGCCGGACATTCCGGTGGTACCGGGCCCGCCGATCCCGCCATTGCCGCCGTTGCCAATCAGCCCCGCGGCGCCACCGGCGCCCCCGGCCTGACCGGATAGACCGTTGCCGCCGTTGCCACCGTTGCCATACAACAACCCGCCGTCCTGACCGGATTCACCCGGCGCTCCGTCGGCGCCGTCCCCGATCAATGGGCGACCCAGCAGCGCCTCGGTAGGAGCATTGACCACGTCAAGCGGATTGCCGATCAACCCGCCCGCACCAGCCGCGCCGGCGGACCCGCCCGAGTCGCCCAGGCCGCCGCTGCCGCCGTCGCCCACGAATTGGGCGCTGCCGCCGTTGCCGCCGGTACCAGGGGCGCCGCTGAGGCTCACCCCGGCGGCACCGCCGGCACCACCGTTGCCGAACAGCGCGGCCATGCCGCCATTGCCGCCGGTTCCCCCCGACGCAAGCTGGCTTTGTCCGCCGGCCCCTCCCGCCCCGCCATTGCCGAACAGTTGAGCGCCATTGCCGCCGTTGCCGCCGATCCCGCCCGCTACGCCGGAGAGGCCCGCCGCGCCGGCACCGCCGGCGCCGCCGTTGCCGATCAACCCGACAGCGTTGCCGCCGTCACCTCCCGGGCCAGCGCCGGGGGTGAAGCCAATCGTTGCCCCGCTCGCGCCACCATCGCCGCCGTTTCCGATCACGGTCCCCCCGGAGCCGCCGTCGCCTCCCCTGCCATCAAAGCCGGCCCACCCGCCGTTACCGCCGCTGCCGAACATTCCGGCGGCGCCGCCGTCACCGCCGTTGCCGAGGAACCAACCGCCGCTACCGCCGGCGCCAGCAGTCCCCCCGCTCAGGACACCCAGGCTGCCCTCGTAGCCGCCGCTTCCGCCGTTGCCGATCAGCCGAGCATCACCCCCGGCCCCGCCGTCCGCGCCGCCCCACGGGGCACCGCCCCCGGCCCCGCCGTTTGCCGAACAACAGCCCGCCGGTACCGCCGGACCCGCCGGCCCCACCAGCGATGAAGATATCGGGGCCGTTACCGCCTGTTCCGCCGGTTCCGCCGTGCCCGAACAGGCCGACGGCGTCGCCTCCGGTCCCGCCGATGCCGCCGATACCTGTGGTGCCGATGCCGCCCCGCCCGCCGGTGCCGCCGTTTCCTAACAGCCACCCGCCGGCCCCGCCGGCCCCGCCAGCCAAACCGGTGGTCCCAGGACCGCCGATACCACCGCTACCGCCGCTACCGATCAACCCCGCGGCCCCGCCAGCGCCGCCGGCCTGGCCCACTCCGGCCGTTGCCCCCGTTGCCCCCGTTGCCGCCGTTTCCGTACAGGAGTCCGCCGTCGCCGCCGGATTGCCCGGGCGCCCCGTTGGCGCCGTCGCCGATCAGCGGGCGTCCGAACAGTGCCTGGGCAGGCGCATTCAGCACGTCGAGCGCCGCCTGCAGGGGCGAAGCATTTACGGCCTCGGCGCCGGCATAAGCCCCCGCGCCGGCGGTCATTGCCTGCACAAACTGCAGGTGAAACGCGCTGGCTTGCTCACTCAACGCCTGATAGGACTGCGCGTGCGCGCCAAAGAATGCCGCGATTGCAGCCGATACCTCATCAGCGCCGGCGGCCAGGACCTCGATCGTCGGGGCCGCCGCCGCATTGGCTGTGCTGAGCGCAGAACCGATGTCGGCCAAGTCCGACGCCGCCGCTGCCACGTACTCAGGGGAGGCCACCACAAACGACATCACGTTCTCCTCGCACCGATTGCCTTCGACCAGACCGGAAGCGGTGGAGCGCGGTGCGCCCTGCCGAAACTGACTATACAATATAGTATTGTATGTTCAGTTGTCCTGTCGACACGAACAATTGGATGGCTGCGGGGCAGGTCGGCGGTGATCGCGACGAGTTCTAGCGCGCACCGGACGGCCCGCGTAGCCTGCACATTGGGATGCTCGACAGATCGATGATGGGCGGCATTGTGTGCCTAGCGGGTAACTATCGTGGCGACGGTACTCACCGCTTGTAGCGGCTTTCTGCTCGCGATCTTGTGGATGGACCTGATGTTCGACAGTCAGGTTGTGTTCCGGCGAAATTCCCCCGATCGACTTCCCGAGTCGGTGCTGGAATCGATCTCGAGCTATTACCGGCGCGCGACCACCACATCGCGGCCGATGGGTCATCTGATTGCTCTGGTGATGTTGATCCTGTTGGGCACCTTGGGATTTCGTGCGGCTCTGGGGCGCGACCCCGGCTGGCTGCTGGTGCTATCGGCGGCGCTTGCCGGGGGCCCGATCGTCTTGGCGCTCACCCATACCTTGCCCAACGCGGTTCGGCTTGGAAGGCGATCGGGCCCGCCGTCCGCGCAGGCACGTGTTGCACGGTCGATCCTGCGGGATCACCTGTTTTGCTTTGGCTGCATGCTGGCGTTCCTCATTCTGTGGGTGGTCAACGACACGTCGTAGCCGAATCGGGTCCGGTCATCGATGCTCAGCGCCGGTTTGCCGGCCCGAATCCGGCCTGAACCTGGGCGGCTGGTCAGGCTGCCGGTGGGCGTACTAAACTAGAACACGTTCCAATTCCGTCATCGTCCGTTAGTTTCCGGGGAGCAGGCATGCACACCGCCATATGCGACGAGCTTGGCATTGAGTTTCCAATCTTCGCGTTCACGCACTGCCGCGATGTTGTTGTCGCGGTCAGCAAGGCCGGGGGCTTCGGCGTCCTGGGGGCGGTTGGATTTACCCCCGAACAGCTAGAGATCGAGCTCACCTGGATCGACGAGCACATCGGCGATCACCCCTACGGCGTTGACATCGTCATCCCCAACAAGTACGAGGGCATGGACTCGCACCTGTCGGCGGAGGAACTGGCCAACACGTTGCGGTCAATGGTTCCGCAACAGCATCTGGACTTTGCCCGCAAGATCCTCGCTGATCACGGTGTCCCAATTGAGGGCGCCGACGAGGACAGTCTGCAGTTGCTCGGCTGGACCGAGGCGACGGCCACTCCCCAGGTGGAAGTGGCACTCGAGCACTCGAAGGTGACGATGATCGCCAATGCGCTCGGCACCCCTCCGGCGGAGATGATCGCGCATATTCATGAGCAAGGCCGCAAGGTTGCCGCCTTGTGCGGCTCGCCCTCGCAGGCCCGCAAGCACGCGAACGCGGGCGTCGACATCATCATCGCCCAGGGCGGCGAGGCCGGCGGGCACTGCGGTGAGGTGGGCTCGATTGTCTTGTGGCCGCAAGTCGTCAAGGAAGTGGCACCGGTCCCCGTCCTGGCTGCCGGCGGTATCGGCAGTGGCCAGCAGATCGCCGCGGCCCTGGCGCTGGGATGTCAAGGGGCATGGACGGGTTCGCAGTGGCTGATGGTCGAGGAGGCCTCCAACACCCCGGTGCAACAAGCGGCATACGCCAAGGCATCCAGCCGCGACACGGTCCGTAGCCGCTCGTTCACCGGAAAACCGGCCCGGATGCTGCGCAACGATTGGACCGAGGCGTGGGAGCAAGCGGACAACCCGAAGCCGCTAGGCATGCCACTGCAGTACATGGTCTCCGGCATGGCTGTGCGGGCCACCAACAAGTACCCGAACGAAACCGTGGACGTCGCGTTCAATCCGGTTGGTCAGGTGGTCGGACAGTTCACCAAGGTCGAGAAGGCTGCCACCGTCATCCAGAGATGGGTGCAGGAATATCTCGAGGCAACCAACAGGCTCGACGAACTCAACGCCGCCGCCGTCTGACGGCAGTCGCGCGGCCCGCCGAGCCTGGTGTCGGTGATTGCCAGCCGGGACTAGTCCAGGTCGTCGTCCTTGCCGATGAGCACCTCTTTGACCTTGTCGACCGCGTGGGTCGCGATGTCGATCGAGTTCTGCACAATGCCGCTGGCTCCCCCGGAGACGTCGCCGCGGATGATGTCACTGGCGTTCTCGACAATGTCGGAGGCCTTCTCGACGGCATTGGTCGCGATGTCCCTGGCCGCGTTGACTGCATCTTTGGGATTGATGGCCATCGGAGGCTCCTTTTCGTTGGTGGATGCTTGATACGACTGTAGTCCCGGCGAATTCGCCTCGAACATGCCAGAGTCAGTAGTCGACCAGGGTGCGCCAGTATTGTTCCGGGATCTCGTCACCGGACCGCAACACCCGGGCCAGCCCAACCGCCATCGCTATTCCAAGCAGACCCAGCCACAGCCCGGCGAGCCCGATGATCCACCACAGGACCGCGGTAACCGCCGGCCACGGGGACAACAAAACCAACACTGGCGCGAAAAAGAATCCGGCCCCGATGTACCACGCCGAGCCCGCCCGATCCGACGCGAGGACAAACCGTAACCACCGCGGGATCGGCGATTCGGCTTGCTGCGCCTCGGGCGTCATCGGATCAGGTCACTGGATCACTCGGGGGGAAAGAAGCCCGCTCCGGTAAACCATCCGGCCTGCCATCCCTGGGCACCCCGACAGAGCATCGGCAAGCCGTCTTCGGTCTGGGCGGCGGAATTCGGACCCGGGCACGACGCGCCGGCCTGCTGGACCCCGTACAGCGGGTAGGAGATTACCCAATAGCCGGTGGTGGCGGCCGGGAACTGGTTGGGCGGCGGGAAATGGCACGCCTCGGCTTGGCCGCTGGTGCCGCGTCCGAAGATAAAGCGTTCGTAGTTGTCGCAGGGCGCACCCAATGAGGCGTCGTAGTTCATCCCTGGCACGTCACCCTCGTAATGCGGCTGGTCGGCCACGGCGACAGGTGCTACACCGATTGCGGCACCCGTGATTGCCGCGGCGGCGAGCAGTTCCCGAATCATCTTCCACCCCTTCGTGGCACCGGCAAGCTTTCCCAAAGCATAACGATTGTGGCCTGGCCCACAAGATTGGATAGCAAAGCCGACGGTGCGGGACAAAGGCGGCGATCAACCGCCGTCACCGGCGGCGAGGCCGGGGGCTCGGGTGGCCTGCCAGACGGATTTGACCAGTGCCTTCGGTGTACTGCGGCGCCGCTACCCGTCGTGTCGGGCCGGTCGGCGCTGGCCGCGGTGGGCAAGCGCGCTCGTCGCCGCGGGAGGTTCGCGCGGTGTCTCTTCGAGGCCGGTCGGGACTCGTGAACTCGTTTCGGTCTCGGACATGTCAGGAAATCCTGGCGGCTGAACGCGTTGCAATTTCTCTTCGCGGATCTGGTCGGAGTTCTTCCCAACCGCGGTGGAGCAATGGATTATGGGCAATAGACGACGACTAACAGAATTCGCATCGAGGAGTGGCCTTATGCCAGCTGCCGAGCCAACCGCCACGTCGGTCCCCAATCTGCCTCCCGGATTCGATTTCACCGACCCCGACATCTACGCGGAGCGGTTACCGGTAGCCGAACTCGCCGAGATGCGTCGATCCGCGCCCATCTGGTGGAACGAACAGCCGACGGGCTGCGGTGGGTTCGACGACGGCGGTTTTTGGGTGGTGACAAAGCACAAGGACGTCAAGGAGATCTCACTGCGCAGCGATGTCTTTTCCAGCCTGCAAAAGACCGCGCTCCCCCGCTACAAAGACGGCACGGTTGATGAGCAGATCGAACGCGGCAAGTTCGTGCTGCTCAATATGGACGCACCGCAACACACCCGGCTGCGCAAGATCGTCTCGCGCGCATTCACCCCAAGGGCGGTCGAGCGGCTGCGCGACGACCTCAGAGAGCGCGCTCGGCGGATCGTCGAGGCGGCCGCGGCCGAGGGGCGGGGGGACTTTGTGGAGCAGGTGTCTTGCGAACTGCCGCTGCAAGCCATCGCTGGCTTGATGGGCGTACCGCAGGAAGACCGCAAGAAGCTTTTTCACTGGTCCAACGAGATGGTCGGCGACCAAGATCCAGAGTTCGCTACCAATGATGCTCTGACCGCTTCCGTCGAACTCATCATGTACGGCATGCAGATGGCGGCCGACCGGGCGAAGAACCCGGGCCAGGATCTGGTCACCAAGCTGGTCGAGGCCGACATTGACGGCCACAAGCTCTCCGACGACGAGTTCGGCTTCTTCGTCATCCTGCTGGCGGTGGCCGGCAACGAAACCACCCGCAACTCCATCACCCAGGGCATGATGGCCTTCACCGACTTCCCCGATCAGTGGGAGCTGTACAAGCGGGAGCGTCCAGTCACCACCGCCGACGAGATCGTGCGCTGGGCGACTCCGGTGACCTCGTTCCAGCGCACCGCCCTGGAAGACTATGAACTGTCGGGGGTGCGGATCAAAAAGGGCCAGCGGGTGGTGATGTTCTACCGCTCCGCCAATTTCGATGAAGACGTATTCGATGACCCGTATACGTTCAACATCCTGCGCGACCCAAACCCACATGTGGGTTTTGGCGGTACCGGCGCGCACTATTGCATCGGGGCCAATCTGGCCCGGATGACGATCGACCTGATGTTCAATGCGATCGCCGATGTGATGCCGGATCTGGAATCGATCAGCCAGCCCGAGCGGCTACGGTCGGGCTGGCTGAATGGAATCAAACACTGGCAGGTCGACTACCACAGCGATTCATCCGGGAAATGTCCTGTCGCGCACTGACAAACGAATAGTAGAGGCGAGTTGATGGCAACCCACAAAGCTGTCCAAATTGGTGCGGCGGGCGGGCCCCTGCAGCTGGTTGACGTCGATACTGCTCCGCCGGGTGATGGTGAGGTGCGTATATCAGTTTCTGCGTGTGGTATTTGCGGCACCGACCGGGCATTTGTGCTCGGGGCCTTTCCAGGCCTGGGCTGGCCGCTGACGCCTGGACACGAGATCGCCGGCAGAATAGCCGAAATCGGAAATGGGGTTGAGGATTTCGCGGTTGGCGACCGCGTCGCTGTCGGTTGGTTCGGCGGAAACTGTAACCACTGCGATCCCTGCCGCAAGGGAATGTTCATCCACTGCGCCAAGATGAAGGTTCCGGGCTGGCAGTATCCCGGTGGCTATGCGGAATCGGTGACGGTGCCGGCCACCGCGCTGGCTCGCATTCCGGCGGAGCTCTCCGACGCCGAGGCGGCTCCAATGGGTTGCGCCGGCGTCACGACGTACAACGCGTTGCGTCATACCCGGGCACGGCCGGGCGATCGGGTGGCGGTGCTCGGTGTCGGGGGTCTGGGCCATCTGGGGCTACAGTTCTGTCGTGCCATGGGTTTTGAGACTGTGGCGATCGCTCGCGGTAGTGCCAAGGCCGAGGATGCACGCCAGCTGGGAGCCCACCATTACATCGATTCCACCACAGGTGACGTAGCGGAAGGATTGCGACGGATCGGCGGTGCCGCGGTCGTGTTGGCGACCGCTGGCAATTCGGCAGCTATGGCTGAAACGGTGGGCGGACTTCTTCCCCGCGGCGAGCTGGTCGTCATCGGCGTGACGGCTGATCCGCTACCGATCAGCCCGGTCCAGCTGATCAACCCCGGCCTCAGCGTCACGGGTCACCCATCCGGTACCGCTAAAGACGTGGAGGAAACCATGCATTTCGCGGTCTTGTCCGGTGTGCGGGCCTGGATCGAAGAGCGACCGCTCGCGCAGGCCGCCGATGGCTATGAGGCGATGGAGCAAGGCCGGACGCGCTATCGGACGGTCCTGGCCATGTAAGGGCCAGGCCAAGCGAATACAGTCGTGTTGTGAGCGAGGCTGTGTGGACCCTGGACGCTTCCGACGGCGAGCTACTCATCGGCACCGGTGTCGCGGGACGGGCAGCGAAAATGGGCCATCGACTGACCATTGCGATGACCCGCTGGCAAGCGACGGTGAATTGGGTAGCTGACGAGCCCAGCGCCGCAGAGCTCATTGTCGAGGTGGATTCGCTAGAGGTGCTACGCGGCGAGGGCGGAGTCAAGGGGCTTTCCGGGCCGGAGAAGGTCCTGGTGCGGTCCAATGCACTGAAATCGTTGCGCGCCGATCGGTTTCCGCGCATCGAATTCTCCGCCGATGCCATCGAGAAGACCGCGGATGGTTACCGGCTCAGTGGGCCATTGCATATTCATGGAACGTCGCATCAGCACGTAATCGACTTGCACACAGATGATCTGGGCGATTCATGGCGCATGTCCACCGAAACGGCGGTTCGCCAGTCCGACTACGGTGTCAAACCTTACTCACTGCTGATGGGATCGCTGCAGGTTGCCGATGAGGTGACGATCTCATTCAGCGCCGTGCGGGCCAAGAATGGTTGATGAACGGTTTGCCGGCCGCCGATAAACCGCTGGAAGACAACGTGTTACCGCTCCGGTGGCCGCCGTACGGCCGCCCGCGCTGAAAGGCTTCTGGTGCTTGGTGGCTTGCCCGGCAGTAGCCTTCGTGGTGTGCAAGAGCGTGATGACCAGTACGTGTAGTCGAAGGAGCCGTCGATGACGCAACCAACTGCCTATCCGGTCCGGGTGAGGGGGGATATCGATCCCGCATTGTCACGTTGGCAATGGCTGATCAAGTGGATCTTGGCGATTCCGCACTACATCGTCCTGGTTTTCCTGTATCTGGGCGCCTTCGTGGCCACCGTGATTGCTTTTTTCGCGATCCTGCTCACCGGCAGATATCCACGGCCGCTGTTTGATTTCAACGTCGGTGTCATGCGGTGGCGGTGGCGGGTCGCGTTTTACGCGCTGACGGTGTTGGGCACCGACCGCTATCCGCCATTCAGTCTGCGGGAGAACCCGCAGTACCCTGCCGATCTGGATGTCGAGTATCCGCAGCGCCTACATCGCGGTCTGGTGTTGATCAAGTGGTGGCTGCTGGCCATTCCCCACTACCTGATATTGGCCGCCTTCTTTTCCGGCGGCTGGCGCGTGGTCATGCTTGGCCGGCATGAATTAGGCGGTGTAATGCTGCCGTCGCTGGTGGTGATTGTGGTGGTTAGCGCCGCGATAGCACTGTTGTTCACCGGGCACTACCCCGATGGCTTGTACAACCTCTTGATCGGGGTCAACCGTTGGAGCCTGCGAGTGCACGCCTATGCCGGGTTGATGCGCGACGAGTACCCCCCGTTTCGGCTCGACATGGGTCCACGCGAGCCCCTTCGAGTGAGCCTGACCAAGGTGGCGGACTACTCAGGTGGGCGAGAGCCCTCTTCTTCGCCGTAGCTGCCGGGGATGTGCGTAAGCACTCGGGTCAACATCGGTGATCCATCCGCGGGCTCGGACTGCGGTGCCTCCCCGCCAGGTTGTTCGACCGGCGCGGCGTCGGTGATCTGCTCACCGGCGGTAAGACGAATAGGCTCCTGCCCCGCACCGGGTGCCGGTGCCTGATGAGGAGCGGACGGCTCTGGTTGCGCGGGCATCGGCACAACGGGGGCGACCGCTTCTACGATCTCAGGCGTTGGCTTGTGCCCCGCGTGACCGGTGGCTGTGTGATGCCTTTCCGGGGTGAGCTGCAGACCGATCGCCAGTGACAGCGACCCAACGAAGGTCACCGCGGCGGCCGCCAGGGTGGTTGCCGCTCCGGCGTAGTGCAGCGACCGCTTGGGTGCCGGGGCGGGTTCGCTGACGTCGGCGATCAGCCGGGCGTCGGTGAAATCGGTGCTCTGGGCGGCCGCCAGCGCTGCGCCGCGCGCAATTGTCACCTGGGCCATCGTCTGTGCGAAAACCGGCACCGGCAGAGCCTTTTCGAGCTGCCAAGAGAATTCTTCAACGTCGGTGTCCGAACCGACGACCACGACGGCGGCGGGGCGCCACGCACCGCGGTCGAACATTCCGGTCAGCCAGGAATTCAGGCCGTCGAATCCGCCTCGAACGTGCTTGACGGCGGTTTGAGTCTTCCCGTCTTGGGTATCAACCATCACAACGGTTGCCCAGTCGTGCTCGAGGATGCAGACCGCGGTCTGGTCATAGCCGATAACCGGTGCGATCGCTTCGGCCAGCGTCTCCACCGCGTCAAGCAGCCGAACCGGCACAACGTTGTCGAAACCCGCGTCGGTGAGTGCCTCGAGCAGCAGCGCGGCCTGCGCGGATGCCTCGTCGCTCCAGGTCACGCCGATCATGCGCAGGCGATGGCCCGCACCGCTGGCGACCTCTTTCGCGTGCCAAACCTCATCGGCGACCTGCTCGGCGGTGTGCACGATGCGCATGCCGCGAGAACCGTGCAACTGCGACTCGTGGTGATCGAGGATGGCGCCATCGGCACCGTGTCCTTCAGCGAGGACCCACCCGACGGTGGTCGGCGTTACTGATAGCCCAAGTACCGTATCCAAAACTTCGCACCTCAATCGTTTCCGGAGCCCGACGCCCTCAGCCACCGCCAGCGCGCACCAAGGGGCCCTGGTGTGCTGGTGTGGGCAGCGCCGGAAATGACCGGAATAGTGTGGTCTCCATCGGCTTGTCTTGACAGAGAGTACGCGGTCGATGCAAATTCGGCCGCCTCGGTAGGCAAACCCGCAGGTGACTCACAAGAAGTGGGCATTGCCGCTGGCGTCGGCTACGGCGCCAACGGAGCGCGGAATGCGTGGATTGCTCCCGCTGGCCGCCTCCCCGATATTCCGGCCGACTTTTCCGCCGATTCGTCATTTGATTCGTCTGATTCGTCAATTGAATCCGCAAGCGCTTTCTCCCCATACCGACCGATGCGACCCCCATGCGGCACGCGGGCGCCGCCTGATTGGTTGCATATCGCCCCGCTCGCGGACCGCCACCGCGCGCGGGCGATCAGCTGACTAGGTGCGGGTGCCGACTAGCCGCCAACTGTCCTGGTCACAGCTGCATCACGGCTGCTGGGGCTGGTTTATCAGGGCCGGCGGGAGGTTATTACCGAGAAGTCGGGATCGTGGCGGCTCGCGTAGCACAGGTGCTGTGTCCGTGGCGGTGGCCGATATCCAAATGAAATGAGTTCGCGTCCCGATCGACATTTGCCGTACTCACGCGGTAAGTTCTGCCGGGAGCACACGACTACATACGACAAGGGGCACAGGTATGACAGACGTGAGCGGGAAAATCCGAACCTGGGGACGGCGGCTGCTAATCGGCGCGGCTGCCGCGATAACCCTTCCTGGCCTGGTCGGACTCGCCGGCGGCGCGCCGGCTGCGAAAGCTTTTTCGCGTCCGGGCCTGCCCGTCGAGTACCTGCAGGTGCCATCCGCGGCGATGGGGCGCAGCATCAAGGTCCAGTTCCAAAGCGGCGGGGACAACTCGCCTGCGGTCTACCTGCTCGATGGCCTGCGCGCCCAAGACGACTACAACGGCTGGGACATCAACACCCCGGCGTTCGAGTGGTACTACCAGTCAGGCCTGTCCGTCATCATGCCGGTAGGCGGCCAGTCCAGCTTCTATGCGAACTGGTACCAGCCCGCCTGCGGCAAATCCGGCTGCTCGACCTACAAGTGGGAGACGTTCCTAACCAGCGAACTCCCCGAATGGCTGTCGGCCAATCGCAGCGTCAAGCCCACCGGTAGCGCCGCGATCGGCATCTCGATGTCCGGCTCTTCGGCGATGATCTTGGCGGTGTACCACCCCCAGCAGTTCGTGTACGCCGGTTCGCTGTCGGCGCTGCTGGATCCGTCCCAAGGGATGGGACCGTCCTTGATCGGCTTGGCAATGGGTGACGCCGGCGGCTACAAGGCTGGCGACATGTGGGGGCCGTCCAGCGATCCCGCCTGGCAGCGCAACGACCCGACGATCCAGATCCCTGCCTTGGTCTCCAACAACACCCGCCTGTGGGTTTACTGCGGCAACGGCACCCCCTCCGAACTGGGCGGCGCGAACCTGCCCGCCGAGTTCCTGGAGAACTTCGTGCGCAGCAGCAACCTGAAGTTCCAGGACGCCTACAACGCGGCCGGTGGCCACAACGCGGTGTTCAACTTCAACGACAACGGAACGCACAGCTGGGAGTACTGGGGCGCACAGCTCAACGCTATGAAGGGCGACTTGCAGGCCAGCCTCGGCGCCGCCTGATCGCCAATCAGATCGCAACTGCTGGGCTTGACGGGCCCGGTTTTCCGGGCCCGTCAAGCCCAGCGGTCGTTTCTGGCGTTGTCCTACCGGAGCGGGCCGAACTGGTCGCTGATATCGGTCCATCCCATCGTGTCGCGGCGGTGATCTGTGGTGTTGCGGCACGGACCGTAGAGCCGTAGGACTCCCATGGTGGGGTCATCGCGGTGCCGATACAGAACGGCTGTCGTGTCGTCCCTGGTCAAGGTCCTGCCGAACACGTGTTCAGCGGGTGGTCGTCCCTCGGTCCATCCGTGCTGGACCAGCGTGCCCGCCACCGCGCGAAAGTAGGTATCTGCGTGGGCGTCGACGGGCAAGGTGAAGGTCAGATAGATCGCGCCCTGATAGGGCGGATCCTCGCGGTTCTTGCAGGACATCAAGAGGTAACCCGCGGCGATCGGCCGTAGCCCGGCGACGGCGACGAGTCCTCTGGCCGATTCAACGACGTGGGCTTCGGTCGCAGCGTCGGAAAGTGGGTTGCCGGGATGGTCGATGGCGCCGGCAGACGACGACTTACGGCTGTCCACCAGCAGCACGGCTGCGCCGAGGAGCAAGCAGGTAGCCAGGGTGCTGGCTACGGCGAATCGAAGCTGGCTCCTGCCGAGCCACTGTCTGCTTGTGTCGTTGCGCTGGATCATCGGTGGGGCATCTGTTTCCCGTGGCGCCATGGTTGGGTGTCTGTCGCTGCGGCTGATTATCGTTGGTCGCGGTTGCGGTTGCACCCGTCAAACGGGTCTCGGTGCACCCAAGACCCCACCTTGTGACGTTGCGCTTGCCGCGAACACGCTGGTTGGCCCTGCTCCCGGCTGGCAGTGTCACCCCCGTGCCCGAATTCCGGTTCTCGTTCAACGTGTTTCGCATCGATCCGGTACACACTTTCATCGAAACGTGCCGACGCGCCGAACAATGGGGGTATGACGCCGTCTTCGCTGCCGACCACCTCGGAATCGCAGCACCCTTCATGACCCTGGTCGCCGCAGCAGCCGCCACCGATCGGATGCGGGTCGGCACCTTGGTGCTCAACGCGCCATGGTGGAACCCGGCGTTGCTGGCTCGCGATATCGCGACCACCGACGTCCTGACCGGGGGCCGGCTCGAGGTCGGTCTGGGTGCCGGGCATATGAAATGGGAGTACGACCAGGCGGACATCCCATTCCCGTCATTCACGACACGAACCGCTCGGTTGCGCCAGACCATCGAAGAACTCGCCAGCCGGTTCGCCGAGGACGGGTTCGCCCAACAAGCTGAACTACGCGAAGCCCACAACATTGCGGTACTGCGCCCGACCCAGCGGCGGGGATTCGGCGGCTACGGTCCACCCCTGCTAGTCGGCGGCACCGGTGATCAGGTGCTGCGACTTGCCGCGCAATACGCCGATACGGTCAGCATCGCGTGCCTGTACCAGGTCAAAGGACGGCCCCCGGGGACGATGCGACTGGCCACCGTAGCCGAGATCGAGCAACGGGTCGGCTACGTGCGTCGGTGTGCCGGAGCTGCCAGACACCCGGAGTTACACACGTTGATTCAAGAGGTCGTGTTGACCGATGACCGTAGGAAAGCCGCCGGCATGCTCGCCGCCAAGTATGGCAACCTGCTAACCGCCAACGAAATCCTGCAATCCCCAACGCTTCTCATCGGTACAGTTGAGCAGATAGCGCGGCAGCTGCGCGCGAATCGGGAACGATACGGCTTCACTCACTACACCATCCCCCAGCCCCATGTGGCGGCCTTCGCCCCGGTCATCACCGTGCTTGGTGACCTGAACTAGCGCCGCCGTTGACTTTCATGCAGACTGCACGTAACTTACGTACTGGCAGCACGTAAGTATCCGTGAAGGGGTGGCACCGATGGCACAGGTCACGCTGAGTCAGGCGACAATTGCCTACCGAGTGCTCGGACCCGAAAACTCCCCACATCCCCCGGTGCTATTCGTCCACGGCATTCTCGTCGATGAGCGCCTGTGGTCCGCCGTAGCCGAAGGGCTTGCCGCGATGGGGTTTCGGTGCATCCTGCCCACCTGGCCGCTGGGTTCCCACGCGATCCCGGCTAACGAAGGCGCTGACCTCTCCCCCGCCGGGATCGCGGAGATGATTCACGAGTTCATGGTCGCCCTTGACCTCGCCGACGTGACCTTGGTGGGCAACGACACCGGCGGCGGCCTGTGTCAGCTGGTGATCGATGCCCACCCGGATCTGGTCGGCCGCTTGGTGCTCACCAACTGCGATGCCTTCGAGACTTTTCCACCGTTTCCGTTTCCGGCCGTATTCGCGCTACTTCGGGGGCCAAGGTCGATCAAGACGCTGTTTGCGGCGATGGGGTTGCGGCCGTTGCGGCACTCCCCGCTCGGGTATGGCTTGCTGTTGAACAAGCCAGACGCCGCGCTGACGGCGTCGTGGTTGCAGCCGTGCCGCACAGACGCTCGCATCTGCGATGACCTGGCCACGCTGCTTCGGCATGTCGCCGCCACCGATCTGACCGAGGTGTCGACGCGGTTTGCCCAGTTCCCCAAACCGGTGACGCTGGTCTGGGGCATGGGAGACCGGTGCTTCAAGCCGACGCTGGCTCACCGCATGGCCCAGCTCTTCCCGGACGCGTCGATCATCGAGGTACCGGGTTCGAAAACCTTTGTCGCTCTCAATGAGCCGGCGGCGGTGATCAACGCGATCAGCACTGTTGGCGCACACCACGGCTGACATGCTGTGATGAGGCGTGGTTTTTCCAGCGCGCCGATCGACTCGGCATCTGTTGGGTGTCGGGCTCGGCGGGGCGGCCACCCTGCTTGCGGTGGCGCTGGGCGCGCCCGGGCAGGTGCGGGCCGACAGTGCCAGCCCGCTGAGCACCTTGGTTGACGCGGCGGCGCAGCGGTTGGCCGTGGCCGACCCGGTGGCGGCCTTCAAGTGGCATGCTGGCGTGGCCATTGAGGACCCGGACCGCGTCCAGCAACAACTCGCCAAGCTGGGCGATGCGGCCCGCGCCGCAAAGGTCGACCCCAACTACGTCACCCGGGTGTTTGGCGACCAGATCAGCGCGACCGAGGCGATCGAGTACAGCCGCTTCGCGGACTGGAAGTTCGGCTCGGCCGACGTCCCCGCGGCACCCCCCGACCTGTCCGCATCGCGCGCCGAGATCGATGCGCTAAACGATAAGATTTTATCTCAGATAACACTTAATCGCAGTTTGCTGGAGTCGGCGTCCTGCGCGACCCAACTCGACCTCGCGAGGGCGGACGCGATACGGGCTCGTCAGCTGGACAGCCTCTATCAACGTGCTCTGTTGACCGCAACGAGGTCGTACTGCCCGGCCGGGGACCACGCCTGAGGTAGCGGCCCGCGGGCGGTTTGCCTCCCTACTCGGTGAATTTCGGTGGGATTGATTTCCAATCTCACAAGATTCTCTAATCGGTAACGCTTTGACTACGTCCGCCGAAAAGTCGGACATGACACACATCGCGAAACCCCTCACCAAGTCCGCGCTCGCCGGTGGATTCGTCGTTGCGTCGATGTCACTGTCCACCGGTGTCGCACAGGCCGATCTGATGAACTGGGAAGCGGTCGCGCAGTGCGAGTCTGGCGGAAACTGGTCGGCCAACACCGGCAACGGCGCCTACGGCGGTCTGCAGTTCAAGCAAGCCACCTGGGAGGAATACGGTGGCGTGGGAAACCCCGCAAGTGCCTCTAAGCAGCAACAAATCGCCATCGCCAACCGAGTTCTGGCAGGACAGGGACCGGCCGCCTGGCCCAAATGTTCGTCCGCCGGTGGATTGCCGCCGGTGCCCGTGCTGTTGCCCAAACCGGTGCGTCAGCTCGAGCAGACGGTGACTCAGATCATCTCGATATTCACGCCCCGTTAGGGGAATATCGCTGGTTCGGTTCCATGTGTTACAGCGAGCGTGTTTGGATCGTCTCATGGAGGGTTCAGCGACAGTTCACATGGCAGCCCCGGCGGACAAGATCTGGGATTTGATCGCCGACATCCGCAATACCGGACGATTTTCGCCGGAAACCTTCGAGGCCGAATGGCTCGACGGCGCGACCGGCCCTGCGCTGGGTGCCAGGTTCCGGGGGCACGTTCGGCGTAACGAGATCGGACCGGTTTACTGGACGGTTTGCGAGGTGACCGCCTGCGAGCCAAGTCGCGAGTTCGGGTTTGCTGTGATGATGGGCGACAGACCGGTCAACAACTGGCACTATCGCCTGGCCCCCTCGGGAGGCGGGACCGATGTGACCGAGTCATTTCGGCTCGCGGAGTCTCCGCTGAGCACCGTGTACTACTGGATGTTCGGTGGCTGGCTGCGTAAGCGCCGCAACATTCGGGACATGACCAAGACGCTGAACCGCATTAAAGACGTGGTCGAGGCGGCCTAGGCCGGCGGCGCTCCATGAAATCGGTATTCATCACCGGCGCCGGCAGCGGAATGGGCCGCGAGGGGGCGAAGCTGTTTCACGCCAAAGGCTGGCGGGTCGCCGCGGTGGACCGCGACGGCGCCGGCCTTGACGCGCTGGGCGCCGAACTTGGCACCGAGCGGCTGTGGACCCGCGTTGTTGACGTGACCGACCGGGATGCGTTGGATCGCGCCCTGGCCGATTTCTGCGCCGGTACCAGCCACGGCGGACTCGACATGATGTGGAACAACGCCGGCATCGGCGAAGGCGGATGGTTCGAGGACGTACCCTACGACGCCGCGATGCGCGTCGTCGATGTGAACTTCAAGGCGGTGCTGACCGGGGCTTACGGTGCCCTCCCCTATCTGAGAAAGGCACCGGGAAGTCTGATGTTTTCCACATCGTCGTCGTCGGCCACCTACGGCATGCCACGGCTGGCGGTCTATTCGGCAACCAAGCACGCCGTCAAGGGACTCACCGAAGCGTTGAGCGCCGAATGGCGGCGCCATGGTGTGCGAGTTGCCGACGTGCTGCCCGGGTTGATCGACACCGCGATTCTCACCTCAACTCGGCAGCACTCCGACGCCTCCGCCCCGACCCTGTCCAGCGAGCAGATCCGCGCCGCCGCGCCCAAGAAGGGGATGTTTCGTCTACTGCCGGCATCCAGCGTCGCCGAGGCGGCCTGGCAGGCCTACCAGCACCCGACGCGGCTGCATTGGTACGTGCCGCCAAGCATTCGCTGGATCGATCGGCTCAAGGGCGTCAGTCCGGAATTCGTTCGAAGCCGCATTCTCAAATCCCTACCGACGTTTGGCGCAGGACAGCAGTAGAGTCTCGGGCACAGCGCTGGTGTCCACAATGGAGGTGGCTCGTGCAGATTCGGTTGGTCACTGTCACAGGGCTTGCATTGAGCGTGGTCGCTGCAGTCTCCGGGTGTGGGAGTGCGATGACGGTGCCCCGCCAAGCCGCGCACGTGACCATCGACGGCTCCACCCACACGGCACGCCCCGCCGCATGCAGTCAGGAGCAGTCCTACCGGACCATCGACATCGGCGACCGAGACGGCCATGTCCAGGCGGTGGTGCTGATCAGCGGCGAGCGAGTGATTCCGCAGTGGGTGAAGATCCGCAATATTGACGGGTTCAACGGCAGCTATTGGCAAGGCGGGGTGGGAGAGGCTCAGGTGGGCCTTTCCCACGGGACATACACGATCACTGGCAGCGCCTACGGCATCGGCAGCGACAACCCGAACAAGGTGGTGACAACCGACTTCAAGATCGTCGCCGAGTGCTGACCCGTCGGGCTCTGCCTCGGGGCGCGAGCCTCGATTAGCCCTGCGTCGGCGGCCTCGACGAGCTTAGTCTGGTCACAAGCGCAATGGCGAGGTCGATCGATGGAGGCGCGGTGAAGGACAAACTGCACTGGTTCGCGATGCACGGGGTAATCCGGGGCATGGCCAATATCGGTCTTCGACGAGGTGAATTGGAGGCTCGGCTGATCGCCGACCCGGCAGTTGCGGCCAACCCGGGACCGTTCCATGACGAGTTGCGCCGCCACGGGCGTATGGTGCGGACCCGCGTCAACTACCTCACCGTCGACTATCAGCTCGCGCACGATGTGCTGCGCTCCGACGACTTCCACACCATCTCGTTCGGCGAGAACCTGCCGGGACCGCTGCGCTGGCTGGAGCGCCGCACCCGCGACGAGCAGCTGCATCCGCTGCGGCCGCCGTCGCTGTTGGCCGTCGAGCCGCCCGATCACACCCGATACCGCAAGACGGTGTCGGCGGTTTTCACCTCCCGAGCGGTTGCCGCGCTACGCGATCGGGTCGAGCAGACCGCGAACAGTCTGTTGGATCAACTCGCGCAGCGGCCCGGTGTTGTCGACGTGGTGGGCCAGTACTGTTCCCAGCTCCCGATCATGGTGATCAGCGAAATCCTCGGTGTTCCAGAACAAGACCGCGGCCGAGTGCTGGAATACGGCGAATTGGCAGCGCCTAGCCTGGATATCGGGGTCCCCTACCGGCAGTACCGGCGCATACAGCAGGGCATAACGGGATTCAACTCGTGGCTGACGGCACACCTCGAGCAGTTGCGTCGAAACCCCGGCGACGACCTGATGAGTCAATTGATCCGGGTCGCTGAAAGTGGTGATGCTGGGACATATCTCGATGAATCCGAACTGCGCGCGATTGCTGGGCTGGTGTTGGTTGCGGGCTTCGAGACCACAGTCAACCTGTTGGGCAACGGAATTCGGATGCTGCTGGATGCCCCCGAGCAACTGGAGACACTGCGTCAGCGTCCGGAACTATGGCCGAACGCGGTCGAAGAGATCCTGCGGCTGGATTCACCAGTCCAGCTCACCGCCCGGGTGGCCCGCACCGATGTCGAGATAGCGAGCTGGCCAATCAATCGCGGCGAAATGGTGGTGGCCTATCTGGCCGGAGCCAACCGCGACCCGGCGGTATTCCCGAACCCGCACCGTTTCGACGTCGAACGCGCTAATGCCGGAAGGCATCTCGCCTTCTCCACGGGTCGTCATTTCTGTCTTGGTGCGGCTCTGGCCCGGGCCGAGGGAGAGGTTGGGTTGCGGACGTTCTTCGAGCGCTTCCCCGACGTTCGGGCCGCCGGCGCGGGAAGTCGCCGCGACACCCGCGTGTTGCGGGGCTGGTCGACGTTGCCGGTCACGCTCGGACCGGCCCGCGCGCTGGCCGCCTCCTAGCGGACCGCGAGGGCGTGTCCGCCGGTCGCGTTGAGGGCGCCAATTGGCATCGGCGCAGCGTGGTGGTTGACAGCCCAAGAGGGACCAAGTGTTATTGGCCGTTATGGCAGAACTTTCTTTGATTTCGGTTGGCGATACGGTGCGTGGGATGTGGCACGCGCTGTCTCGGAGGGACTGGGATGGCGTCAAGACGTTTTTGTCGCCGGACTGCCTGTATGTGGACATGCCGGTTCCCGCGCTGTCGGCGCGCGGTCCGGACGACATCGTCACGCGGCTGAAGCTCGGGCTTGAACCCCTGGCCGGCTACCAGAACCACGACGGACTGCTGCTGTCCAGCGGTTCCGATGTCATGTATGAGCATTCCGAGACCTGGACGTTCGCGACCGGTGAGCAGGGGCTGCTGAGGTTCGTTACCGTCCATCAAGTCGTCGACGGGAAAATCACCGTGTGGAAAGACTATTGGGACTTCAACAGCCTGGTGGCCTTTGCGCCGCCGCAGCATTTTGAGAACCTTGGCTCGGCAGATCAGGGCTGGATATTCGACGCGAGCAGCCTGGTCTAGCAACCGGTTGATGTCGCCGGTGACTACCGGTGGGGTCTAACGCGCCGACCACCAGCACAGCCGCCAGAGGACTAGGGCAGCCGGTCGAGGTCAGACAGCGACGACAACTGCCGCCGCGGGTTGGCGGTCACCACCGTTAGGAGCCTCTCCAACCGGTCGGTAATGGCTTCGATCACCGTAGGAGTGAACATGGCGGTGCGGTATTCGACGACTCCGCTGATCCCGGCGGGCTCACCGCTCTCGGTGAACTGCTCGGTCAGGGACAACAAGAAGTTCATCCGTGCCGCCCCGGTGTGCACCGGGGCTTCGGTGATGTCCAGCTCGCCCAGTGCCAGCTCGGCCGGTTTGTTGTTTTGCCAGGCCAGCATGACTTGGGCCAAGGGGCCAGCGGGTGACGAGCGGGCGGCGTTGATCTGGTCTACCAGAACGCCATAGGGCATGTCTTGATGGTCGAGTGCTTGCAGACTGCGGGTACGCACCTGGTCGAGCAGGTGTGCGAAATCCAGGTCGGGGGCCACCGCAATGCGCAATAGCACCGTGTTGACGAACACGCCGACCAACTCATCGAGCGAGGGGTGACGGCGACCGGCGACCGCTATTGCCACCACGATGTCGTTGCTGACGGCCAGTTGTGAGAGCAGCGCGGTAAAGCCCGCCTGGACGACCATGAAGCTGGTGGCGTGCTGTGCGCGCGCCAACTCGGTTATCTGGCGGTGCAATGCCGCCGGCCAGCGCACGGCCAGCGTGTCGCCGCGAGTGTCGTACGAGGTGGCATCGGGTTGCCCGGGCGATAGCTCGAGATGCGTGGGCATGTCCGCAAGCGTCTTCTGCCAGTACCGAAGTTCCGCGGCGATCATGCTGTCGGGATCCGCCGGGTCCCCCAGGTACGCGCGTTGCCACAAGGCGTAGTCGATGTATTGGATGGGCAACGGCTCCCAGCCGGGGGCCTGCCCGTCGCATCGGCTGCGGTAGGCCACGTCGAGATCGGCCGCCAGCGGGGCCAGTGACCAGCCGTCAGCGGCAATATGGTGCAGCACGAGAACCAGCAGGTATTGATCGTCGGCCCGGCGATAGAGCCGGACCAGTAGCGGCAGCCGGCTGGCCAGGTCGAAGCTGTGGCGGGCTTGGGTCGAAACGACGTCACGCAGCTGACCCGGCGTCCAGGTGGTGGCGTCGATGACCTCCCAGCACAGGTCCACCGCTTCGGGCGCCAAGACGACTTGGTGCGGTTCACCGTCCACGGCGGGATAAACGGTGCGCAACGGTTCGTGACGACAAACAACATCGACTAGGGCCTGGCGCAGTGCCTCGGTGTGCAGGATGCCACGCAACTGCAGCACCCAGGGGATGTTGAACACAGCGGAGGGGCCCTGCAGCTGAACGACACTCCACATCCGGTGCTGGGCCGGCGATAGTGGCACCCGCTCGGGCCGCTGGACCGGTGCCAGGGGTATCGAGGCGGCCGATCCCTTGTTGATGTGCGGCACCAGCTCGGCGACGCTGGGTGCATCGAACAACACCAGCACGGACAGGTCTGCGGCCAAAGCGGTGTTGACCGCCGCGACCACGCGCATCGCCAGCAACGAGTCGCCGCCCAAATCGAAGAACGACTGGTCGGCGCCGACCCGTTCCAGCCCGAGGACCCGCGCAAAAATTCCGGCCACGATTTCCTCCACCGGCGTGGTCGGGGCTCGGTAACCGGTGGTGTAGTCCGGAATGGGCAGCGCGGCAACGTCAAGTTTCCCGTTGACCGTCAACGGCAACCGCTCGAGCGACATGATGGCCGCCGGAACCATGTAGTGGGGCAGTTGGTCTTTGAGACCGGCACGAACAGCTTCGGGGTCGGCTTGGCCGGTGATGTAGCCCACCAGACGCTTGTCGCCAGGGCGGTCTTCGCGGACGATGACGACCGCATTGTTCACGCTGGGCGACCGCATTAGCGCTGTGGTGATCTCAGCGGGTTCGATGCGATAGCCGCGAATCTTGACTTGGTCGTCCACCCGACCCTTGTAGTGCAGTTGACCGTCAGCACCCCAGCAGGCCAGATCACCGGTCCGGTACATACGGCTGCCCGCGGTTCCCCCGAACGGGCAGGCCACAAAACGCGATGCCGTCAACCCGGAGCGGTGCCAATATCCAAGCCCAACTTGGCTTCCCGCCACATACAGCTCCCCCACCACCCCGGGGGGCAGCTGGCGCAACCACGGGTCCAATACGAACAGAGCAGTACCCGGCAGTGGTAGGCCGATGGGAGCGGTCCCGGAACCGGCAACCAGCGGTGCGCTGATGCTGACGCAGACAGTGGATTCGGTTGGGCCGTAGGCATTCACCATCACTCGCCCGGGCGCCCAACGATCCACCACCTCGGCGGTGCAGGGTTCACCGCCGACCACGAGTGTCGTGGCTTCCAGAGCATCGGTTGACAATGCGGCAACCGCCGAGGGGGTTTGGGTCAGCGCGTTGACTCGCTGTTCCAGCAGCAAGTCGTGGAAATCGGTGGGGGAACGAGTTACGTCTTCGCCTACCACGACAAGTCGCCCGCCGTGCAGTAACGCGCTCCAGATCTCCCACACCGAGAAGTCGAATGCGTAGGAGTGGCACTGGGTTACGGCCAGACTGTTCTGGGCGTTCAGTGGGGTGGGTGCGGCCACGAGTTGGGCAATGTTGTGATGGGTGATCGCCACGCCTTTGGGCACGCCGGTGGTGCCGGATGTATACAGCACGTATGCGACGTCGTCGGCGGCTGGCGCGGGCAGCCCCGTGCTGGGTCGGGCGGCAACGGCGGGATCGTCGACGTCGATGACCGCCAGGGCGTGGCCGTCCAGACCGCCGGTCAAGTCGCGGACGGTCAGGACAGCCACCGGCTTGGTGTCGTCGAGCAGGAAGGCAACGCGGGCGCGGGGGTGATCCGGGTCGATGGGCAGGTAGGCCGCTCCCACCTTCAGCACTGCCAGGATCGCGATGATGGCTCGTCCGCTGCGTGGAAGCAGCAACGCTACGACGTCGCCACGGCCTATCTCGTGAGAGGCCAACAAGGACGCAAGCCGGTTGCTGGCGGCGTCGAGTTGGCGGTAGCTCAGCACGACGTCTGCGGCTGTAACCGCGACAGCGTCCGGTCTCTGGGCGACGTGGGCGGCGAACAGCTCCGGAATCGACTGGGTAGGAGCAGCGGGGCAGGTCAGCGCGGCGTGGTTACCCCACGTATGGATCCGGCGGCGCTCGAGCTGATCGAGCAGGTCGATTGACGACAACCGCCGCGCCGGATCCGCGGCCATCACCATCAAGAGCCCAGTCAGTCGTTGCGCCAAGGCTGGGCCCTCGAAATCTGATGATGGCGCGCCAGCACCTCCCGTGCTCAAAAGCAGCCGCTGCCCCTCAATCATGACGAACATTCCAAATCGATTGCCGCGGCCAAAGTTTGTATGCACCAGCGAGGCCGGCGCATCACCGAAATGTGGGATCGCCGTCGGCGGGAGCAGGTTCAGCGCGATTCCGCTGAGGGGCCCGCACAACGTGTGTACCGGAAACCGTTGATGTCGTAGGACATCGCGGACCCGCGAATCCGCCTGCGTACACAGCTCAGCAACTGAGGAAGTGGGCGATGTCGGCAACGCCAGCGGAACCACCCCGGCAACCATCCCCGGAATCGTCTTCAACTTGTCGGTGCCGCGCCGGCTCACCGCAAAATCCAGTACCACCTGCGGACCGCCACCATCCCAACCGTGTACCAGTAGCCCACACGCTGCGGTGATGATCGAGGATCGCCTGACGCCTAGCACTGTGGCCAGAACATCAATGCTCTGCGCGGCGGCGGCATCCAGCACCACCGGCGCCGACGCGCCGTAGCGATCGTTCTCATTCCCGGTCTCCGCGGACTGGTATTGGAGCGCTGGGCGGTCCGGGGGCAGATTCTCCCGCCAAAACTGCAGGTCTTCTCGATATTTGCGGGACGCCTCGTACTCCAGTTCGGCGCCGACCAGATCGTGCAGCGAACCAAAGGATGCTGCCGGGACTGGCGTGGCAGAGGCGAGCGCCGAGTAGATAACGGCGATTCGACTGACGAACAGCACGGAACTAAATCCGTCGACCACGATGTGATGTAGACAGAAAAACAAGAAGAATTGGTTTGGGCTCGTCCGGAATAACGCAAATCGGAACAACGGCCCGGCCCATGCCATGGGCTGGCGCTGCATCGACGCGGCCAGTTGGTGCGCTTCCCGAACCGGATGTCGCGAGCCGCTCACGTCAACGAGCGGGACAGTAACGGCCGGATAGTCCCGCGGTTTCTGGCAGACCTGTGCGTCGACCTCGAATATCCCGACGCGCAGCGGCTCGAATTCGGCCACCGCCCGCCGGACGGCACGCTCGATGAGGACCGGATCGACCGGGCCGCTGATCACTGCAAAAAAGCTTGTTTGCCAGGGTATTCCCGAGCCGTTGCGCTCTTGGGAGAGCCATATGTCGAGCTGCCCGCGCGTGAGTGCGAGGGACTTCCCATTTGCCGGCACTGCGCCGTGCGGGTCGGTGGGAGCAGACATCAGGTGCCGGTATGGAGCCGAAGCGCGCGGTGGCGATTTCCCAGCTCACCGACATAGACCGAAACGGGCCACCTAGTCTTTCGGCAAGTCGCCACGGTGGTGACGGAGCGTGGTGCCATTTTTCACCTAGGTCATCGCAACCAATGTCCGAGTTTGCTGCACATTTCGGATACAACAATGGCTGTGCACTGAAGTCGTCAATACGCCGTGGTAGAAGTTTACACGCGCAACCACTTCATCAGTATTCGCTGGCGCGCGGGATTTGCAGGGGGGCGATGTCGTTTCGGCACCGGAACAGCGCGGCCGTAGTCGCGCCGCTGGCCGTGTCCCCCGATCTGGGGACACGACTTCCCCCGTACAGGGGGCGAGCATTCCGGTGCAATTGACACCCGTTCGGGGGATGTTGTGCTACCCAAAAACCGGAAAGCTTTGCATCAAAGTTGGCGAGCGCATCCGGCGATTCGTCTGTATCCACCAGAGGAGGCCAGTCGAATGGCGCACGAAATTCTGTTCTGCGAGGTTGAGGTTGCTCACAGCGCTCCTGCTTTCCACGTCGAGGGCATCACCGACTAAGACTCTCGGTAGCGTCGCCAATCACTTCGTGTGGTGAACTAGGCGACCGTCAGGTCACCAGCAGCCCCGGGGCTTGCCATCCGCCGAATATCGCCTCGAGGTGGCTCGCTACCGCCAGCGCCGTGCCGTCGTGCCATGGCCGGGCCGCGATTTGAACGCCGATGGGCAAGCCGCCTGGCGATGTTCCGCACCGGACCACCGCAGCGGGCCATCCGGTGAGGTTATGCACCATCAAATGCGAAAAATCGCTGATCTCGACCAGGCCGTGGTGGTGCGGCTTGGCCGGGGTGGGCATGGCCGGGCCGATGATTACGTCGTAGTCGGCCATAAATGCCAGCATCTGGATGCGGTAGTGGTCGATATCGACCAGGCGGCGTCGGGCTTCGGTGAGCGAGAAGTCGACTTGGCGGGCCTGCGCCGTGAACTCGGCCAGCTCTTCGGACGGCGCTGTGGTGCCGATGGCCCCCAGGTCCTCTTCAAATCCCCGGCCCCGGTCGCCCCCTAGGAATATCGACGTCCACAACAGGTCTGTGGTGCGATTCAGGCAGGGCGGCACGGCGTGATCGATGACGGCGACCACCTCCCGTAACGCTTCGACCGCCGCCGTGACGACCGCCGCAACCTCTTCGGAGGGTGGCGAAATGCCGTCATCGAGATAGGCGGCCACTCGCAGAGTGCCCAGTTCGACATCGTCCGGGCTGCCCAGCGGTGCCGGCGCCGTATACGGGTCCGCGAGATCTGGGCCATTCATGATCGACAGGCCCAGAAACAGATCTCTAACCGATCGGGCCAGCGGCCCGTAGCACACGAACGGGCTGAAAACTCCTAGAGCATCGCCGAATACGCTCCCGGTGCGTGGGATCCGGCCGTGCGTGGGCTTCAGCCCGGCTATGCCGGTGTTGTGGCATGGCTGCCGGATGCTGCCACCGCCATCGGACCCCACGCTCAACGCGGCCCCGCCGGCGGCGACGAGCGCGGCCGAACCTCCACTGCTGCCGCCGGGAGTCCTGGTGAGGTCGTAGGGATTGTTGGTCCGCCCATACAGGTTGTTGTTCGATTCCCCGCCACGGCTCATCTCCGGGACGTTGGTCATCCCCAACACGATCGCCCCTTGGGCCCGCAGCCGCGACACCACGGTAGCGTCGGTGTCCGCCACGGCGCGCAAGCCTGGACTGCCACCGGAGCACGCCAGCCCGGCCACTTGCATGACGTCCTTGATCACCACCGGCAGACCGTGGGCCGCGCCCAGCGGGGCGCCTCGCGCGACGCACTCGTCGGCGTGGTCGGCTTGCCGCAAGCTGCGCTCCGGATCGTCGGCTTCAACCAGCGCGTTGAGTGCCGGATTGACGGCCCGAATCCGTGCCAGATGCTGCTGGATGACTTCTCGGCACGATACCGAGCCGGTGCTCATCAGGCCGACCAACTCGTGGGCGCTCAGGTGGCACAACTCGGTCATGAATTCTCGCTCATCGTTTGATTGGCCTTCTGGTCAAGTCGGTATATGCGGGCCGCATTGCCGCGCCCTATGAGGTCGACGACGCGGATCGCGTCGGCTTCGGCCCAGTCGCCGCTTTGCACAAAGCCGTGTAGAACGCGGTGAATGCCTCTGCGCCACAAAGCCGCTCCCAGGTAGTGGAGTTCGGCGGGGCCGAAACCGTCCGAGGAGTACACGATTTTTCGCAACGGCGCCAATTCCATTAGCCGGCCGATGAACTCCGGCGCTCGCGCCCCAAGGTAGTTGACGGTCAGGCCGCCATCAACGAAGACGTTGTTGAAAGCCTGTGCAAGATATCCGGCTTCGCGCTCGTAAGGGTAGCAATGCAGCAGCACAATCGGGGTTTCGCCGGACTGGCGCAGGAAATCAAGCAGATACAGCGGATTGGTGTTGTGCAGATCGCAGTCCCGGTCGCCGAAGCCGACGTGCAGCTGCAGCGGTTTACCCAGTCGCAGCGCCTGATGGAGCCCGAATCGCAACAGAACACGGTCACTCAACCGGGTTCCACCGCAGTCCCGCCACCGCCTGGCGGCTTGGGCAACCTGGGCCGGTGAGGGCTCGGTCAAGTCGCCGACGAATCCGGCCCGGTACGCCAGGATTGACTTGGTGCCAACGGCCGTTGCCATACGTTGGTGTAAGAGTTCTTGGAATGCCAAGGCATAGTCGCCCGGCGCCTGCGCGGCCTGTTCGGCCACCTGCTCGAGTCGGACCACCTCGTGAGCACGGCCCCGTGACAGCGCACTCAACTCCGCCGGACCGGCTACATCGCCGTTGATGCCGGTATCTACCAGCCAGTCGGTTACCCCGGCGGCCGCCAAGAACCGCTCAGCCAGTTCGGCTTCGCTGAACTGGCTGCGATGTTCCCAATATGTTTGCGGGTCAACGTGTTCAGGCAGGCCCAGGATGGGGCCGCAGTGCTTGCGCAGCGCAAACCCCAGCTGCGAGTCGAACGCCGAGTCAAAGTCGGCAAGTGGTTGTGTGTTCGCCTCGTTGAGGGCGTTTTCGAACCGCGATCTCTCCCCCGCGGTCAACCAGCAGCCGTGCACATGTTGATCGATCAACGCCACATCGCGGATATGTCGGGCCAGCTCCGAAGTAGCGGACTCCGTCACTTGTCACAGGCTCCAGGCCATGCGGAACTTGTTGGCCAGCTGTTCGGGGTTCAGGTCGGTGTAGCGTTCCTGCATCAGTTTGCGGACCGCAACGACAGCGTCGATTGAGGCATCCCCGAGCACGCGCCGCATCGTCTCCGAATTGTCCAGCGCGGTAATAACCTCGCGCGGATCGTCGGGCAGCCGCAAGATGCCGGCGCGGTCGCGATCGGCATCGGAGAGTTTTGCTGGATCAACCACCGTCTCTTGCGGCAGGCTCACTTTCCGCTGGATGCCGTCGAGGGCCAGTCCAAGAATCGCGGCCGATGCGAGGTACGGGTTGGCAGAGGGATCAACGATTTTCACTTCAACGTTGCCGCCATAGGCGGCGCCGGGGACGTGTTTGACGAATCGAACTGCCGCCTCCCGGTTTTCGGTGCCCCAACAGGCATAGGCGCCAGCCCAGTTACCGGGGCGCATGCGCAAGCCGGAGACGATCGATCCGCACAGAATCCCCTGGGCCTCCCGCAGGCCGCGCAGTACACCGGCGACCGCGCCTTCGCCCGCCGTCGTCATCCCGGCCGCGCCGGCGCCCTCTGAGAACATCGGGCCCTCGGCGGTGCTTAGCGAAAAGTGCTGATGCGCGCCGCAACCAACATTGTCGGCAAAGGGTGTTGGGGACAGGCTGACGCGTAGTCCGTGCCGACGGGCGGCGCGGCCGATGATGATCCGTGCCAACACCAGCTGGTCGGCGGCGGTAACCGGGGAATGCGGTGTTAGGGAGATTTCGAATTGGTTGGCGTAGTACTCCGGGTGAAACTGCTCGATCCCGACACCGGCGGCAGTTGCCGAAGCGTTGACGTCCCGCACGAAATGCTCATACTCGAGCACCCCGGCAAGACCATACTGCGCCCACATTGTCGACGGCCGCTGAGTACCGTCCGGGTTGACCACGAGGAATTCGATTTCGTGGCCCACCATCGCCTCGATGCCCGCTTCCTCGAGCGCGGCCTCGATCCGCGCGAGCGTGCCGCGGGTGCACGCGGCAACGGGGGCGCCATCTTGCTCGAAGAAAGCGGCAGGCGCCCACGCTAATCCGTCTCCTATTGCCCGTAGGGCGGACAGGTCGATACGCAGGCGCTGGTCGCCGATGACGCCCACTTCATCACTGAACGCGATACCGCTTTGGTCCACGGCGAAGCCGTGCCACGTCGGACTGGCACCGAGGCCGGGATAGGCGAATGTGTTGGTCCGGCGCACCGGCACGGTCTTGGCCAGCGCGAGGCCGGCGGGGTTGATCACGGTGCCGATGACCGTGTCGACGCCCTCGGCCTCCAGCTGAGCGATCGCCGCGGCGGCAAGCGGTGTTGCTGTCATGGCAGTCATTGTGCAGCGCCTTGCCGCCCGGACCGCGTGGACGCGCGGCTAGGCGCGGCTGGGGAGGGTGAGCATGCACGCCTGGCCGATGTCCAAGGTGCGTAGGACCCGCCCCATGCCCACCCACAGCGCACACGACAAGGCCAGGTCGGCAAGCAGTTCTTCGGAGAAATGTTCGGTGGCGCGGCTCCAGAAGTCTTCGTCATCGCGCAATACCGTGTGCTCGGTGGCAAACCGGTAAGCGAATTCGGCTGCCAGCCGCTCCTGTTCGCTGTAGCCGGGCCAGGTACGCCATTCGGCGACATGATCATAGAGTTCCTCGTCGACTCCGGCCGCCGGGCCGTCGGCATCGCGGGTATTGGCGCATACGACGCATTCGTTGTTGTCGGCAATCACAGCACGCGCGAGTTCCCGAGTTCGCAGTGGCAATCGGTTGCTGGTGTACACGGCGCGGCTGAAGGCAGCAAGCGCACCACCGAGCTCGGGTGATTTCTGAATCCAGCCGGCGACGTCATCGTCGGCGAATGTTCCGATGCGGCTCATGGCGCGATGCTACGCCCGCGCTGGCCGGTTTGGTCAGTGCGTTCCGGGCTCAGGGTCCCGTCTTTAGAGATGGCCGTCGATGGCGCAGCCGTTGCCTAAACGCGCTGATCCAGAACTCGACAAGCCCCACGTACGCCGGTGGCCTCCCCGTTCAGACGTATTACCCACCGGGATGCCATCGGCGGTGCGCGCAGTATCCCGGCGCGGCAGCGCCCGACTGCGGCTGCGACGAAATCGCCTCGGCCAAAGGGCTTTCGCATTCACGTCGGGCGGTGGCCGGGCGCACCGGTACGGGGCGATGAACAGGCGCATCGCCGCGACCCGGTTCCGGCAGACGAGGCGGTCAAGCTGGCCGAGAGGTCAGCCAGCCGCACGGGCATGTCATCGGATGGATGTTCGACTAGCCCCGCGCTGCGCCTGGGGACGGACCCACGGCCGGGATCAACTCGGCGGGCGCGAGACGCACTGTGCGGAGTACAGCTCCTCGCCGAGCTTGTTCATCAGCTCCAGCTGGGTCTCCAGGTAGTCGATGTGCTTTTCCTCGTCGGCCACAATGCTCTCGAAAAGCACCGCGCTGGTGCTGTCCTGCTTTTCGCGGCACATGATGATTCCGGGCTTGAGCCGGTTCACCACTTCGTATTCAATCGCGAGATCGGCCTCGAACTGCTCGCGCAGCGTTTGGCCGACTCGCAAGGAGCCGATGCGCTGGTAGTTGGGCAATCCGTCCAGCAACAAGATTCGATCGGTGATCGCCTCGGCGTGGCGCATCTCGTCGAAGGACTCGTCGCGGGTATGGGCCGCCAACTCGGTAAACCCCCAGTTCTCCTGCATCTTCGAGTGCAAGAAGTACTGGTTGATAGCGGTGAGCTCGCTGGTCAATTGCTCATTGAGCAGGCGCAAAACATCGGGATCACCTTGCATGATCACTCCTAGGGGGTAGCAGGCTGTCATGTCTTACCGCGGCAGGTGAGCTGGGCTGGAGCGTCACCATGCTGTGTTCTGGCTGTGCCTTTCGGGTGCCAAACTCAAATCTAGTTCAGCAGGCGAGGCTAGCAGCGGATTTTTTGGACGCGGTCGGCGCGTCGTCCGCCTTGAGCTTCAGAACTCTTAGGTTAGACTCCACTAACCTAGTTAGGTTAGACTCCACTAATATGCGGTGCGTTCGTCCGGCAGCTTGTGCAGACACGTCATTCGGTGGCGTGAGCGAGCATCTGATGGGGGTTTGCTGATGTACGTGTGCCTTTGCGTCGGCGCCACCAATCAGACCGTCTGTGATGCCGTCGCCCGCGGTGCGGCAACCTCCAAGGAGATCGCCGCCGCATGCGGTGCCGGCAGTGACTGCGGGCGTTGCCGCCGCACGCTGCGGGCCATTATCGCGGCCGCAGCCCAACCCGCGGCAGTCTGAGCGTGCCCCGATAGTGGGTTTTTCGTCGGTTTACGGTCGCCGGCGATCGGTGAAATCGGCAAGGGCAGCGGCGTTGGCTTGAGCGCCCATCAGCTCCGCGAAGTGCGCGTTCTCTCGTGCGCTGGCCGCCGCGATCTGGGCACGGGTGGGTTCGACCATCGTGTGCTTGACCGCCATCAAGCTGGAAATCGGCTTGGCAGCAAGTATTTCGGCATGACGACGCGCCTCTGGTAGCAGTTCCTCAGGACTGCAGATTCGCCAGACCAGGCCCATCCGCAGTGCCTCTTCGGCGTCAATCCATTCCGAGGACATCAGCAACCAAGCCGCGTTCTGGCGGCCCACCAGTTGCGGCAGAAGATAAGACGAGGCCGCTTCGGGAGCCACGCCGAGGCTGGTGAAGGGGCACTTCAGGCGCGCTGTCGAGGACATGAAAGCCAGATCGGCATAGCCCAGAATGGTGGCGCCGATCCCGACGCCAAGCCCGTTGACGGCGCAAATCAGGGGCTTTGGGAACCCGGCGAGTGCTTCGATGAGACCGCGGAAGCCAAATTTCCCCTCGGAGAAATTTGGATCGGTGATGCGAGCCTGCATTTCGGCAAGATCGGTGCCAGCGCTGAAGCCGCGACCCGAGCCGGTCAGCAAGACCACGGCAACCTGCGGATCGTCGGCCGCGTCCAAGAGGGCCTGGGCGGTCGCGTCGTAGAGGGCTTCGTTAAATGCGTTGAGCGCCTCGGGACGGTTCAGCGTGAGCGTGCGTACGCGGTTGTCATCATCGATCTGCAGCGTCACGGCTGCAGCCTAGCCGTTGCCGTAAATGCGGGTCGGCTCGATGAGCACCACGGTTCGTCGTTCCTCGGCCATCACCCGGTCGTATTCGTCCCAGTTGTCGTGGGTGCCACCGGCCGAAATGAAGACATCGCGAAGCAGCAGTCGCAGCTGTTCGCGGTCGGCCAGCCATGGCTGGGAGTCGTCCGGACCGGCCAGCTCCGCGCCGCCCTCCACCGTCGCCCACCGCCATCCGTTGCGAAATGTGACGGCCAATTGAGGTCGAGCCCGCAGGTTGGCGAGTTTGACCTTGCCGTAGGTGGCAAAGCCCAGGGCCGGTCTGCCGTGGTCGGGGTGCATCAGCAGGCCGACATTGACCAACGAAGCCTGAACGGTGCCGTCAGCGCGAACGGTGGAGACAACGGCGAGGCCGCGATCCGCGGTCGCCAGGCCGACTGCGTCGTTGAGTGTTGTCATTGACGCTCCTCACATGCAAACGGTGTCTTGAACACATAGCGGCTGGTGGGAACGGTGTCGATATTCTCGTTGGCGCCGAATGCGGCTGTGCTGGCCACCATCCTGCCGAGCCGGTGCTGCAGGTCGCCGTCATCGCTGGCGCCGAAGAATGCCTTCAGATCGGTGATTGCCGCCATCGGGAACAGTTCCTCGACGATGGCCGCGACCTCTGGTGCCCCTGGGGTGAGGGTCCGTACCACCCAGTTCTGCGTGTAGCCAAAGGTCGACTGGGTCTCAATCGCCACCGGCGTGTGGTCATGCTGCCAGCGGGCCAGCCAGGTTGGTTCATCTAGCGCGGCGGGCCGACGCAGCAACGCGATGTTGGCTAATCCAGGTGTGCGACTGCCGGGTTGGACTCTCGGCGCGACCAGTGGCACCGACTCGGTCACCAGGTAGGCACCCAGCGATTGGCATTCGGCACCGAGCAATCGCAGCGCTTCGGCTACCTGGTCGCCGTAGCACTGCTGGGTCCACACGCTCACTACCGCGGCGACCGGTGGGTCCAGTGTGGTCAGAGTCATCAGCGACTCGCATACCGCGCCGTCGCGGACATTGACCGACAGTCCGGGCAGGCCCAGCGCCAACAACGACTCGGCAACGGGACCGCGTTGGCGAGCGCACCACTGCTCGCTGGGGTCCGTGTGCATGAGGACGGCGATTATCTTCTCCATAGGTCCTCCATAGGCCGAACCTACCCCCGCAGGCTCAGTTGACCAGGCGCACCTGCTGTTCGTTGCCGATCGATTCGCCCATGATTGCCGCAAGCTGCCGATAGGCCTCGTCGCGACCGCTGGACGCGCGGTAGACCAGACCGATGCGTCGCCCCGGAGTGGGCGCGGCAAAGTGCGCGAGGCCGACGCGGCTACGCGCAGCCTCGACGGACACCGCGCTCTGTGGGATCAGTGTTACGCCCAGGCCGCCGTTTACGCATTGGACGGCGGTCGCCAGCGAAGCTGCCCGGGTATCGGCAAGCTCAGCCCGGACGCCGGCGTTCTGGCAGACATCCAGAGCCTGGTCGCGCAGGCAGTGCCCCTCATCGAGCAACAGCAGCGGCAACTCGGACAGTGCCGCGACAGGGACTCCGTGCCGGTCCGCCATCGGATGCCCAGGCGGTAGCGCGAGCACGAAATCCTCTTCATAGATCGGCATTTCCGTGAGACCGCGATAGTCGGCGGGCAGCGCGATCAGGGCCGTATCGAGTGAACCTTCGCGCAGGGCGGTCAGCAGACGCTCGGTCTGGTCTTCAATCACTCGTACAGTCAGGGTGGGCAGACGCCGGGTCAGCCCGGCTAGCACCGTGGGCAGCACATACGGAGCAACGGTGGGGATGATGCCGAACCGGATGCTGCCGTTGAGCGGATCCGCCTCTCCCGCAGCGGCTGTGGTGAAGGCTTCCACGGCTTCCACCGCGGCCTGGGCGTGAGGTAGCAGCGATCTGCCCTCGGTCGTCAAGAAAACCCGCCTGGTCGATCGTTCGACGAGGTGAAGGTTGAGTCCGGCCTCCAGTGCCGCCAACGCCTGCGACAACGTCGACTGACTGACGCCGAGAGCATTTGCCGCGCTACCGAAATGCTGTTTTTCCGCTACCGCGACGAACGCGCGCAACCCGGCCAAGGTGGGCTGATAGCTCTTATCGGTCATACCGATCAATATAGTGGCAAGCATCACCTTTACCTAACAGTCTTCTGCAGGCAACATGGTGTGGGCTCCAAAAGCCATGTGCGGAATACCGAAAAGCGAAAAATCGAAAATGAGGAGAGTTATGTCCCTGCTGACCATCGGCCAACAGTTTCCCGCCTACAGCCTGACTGCGTTGATCGGTGGCGATCTGTCCAAGGTCGACGCCAAGCAGCCCGGTGACTACTTCAAGACCGTGACCAGTGACGACCACGCGGGCAAGTGGCGGGTCGTGTTCTTCTGGCCCAAGGACTTCACCTTCGTGTGCCCGACCGAGATTGCCGCCTTCGGCAAGCTCAACGACGAGTTCGAGGACCGCGACGCGCAGGTCCTGGGTGTCTCGATCGACAGCGAGTTCGTGCACTTCCAGTGGCGTGCGCAGCACGACGACCTCAAGAACCTGCCCTTCCCGATGCTTGCCGACATCAAGCGGGAGCTGGTGGCGGCGACCGGTGTGCTCAACGCCGATGGTGTCGCGGACCGGGTGACCTTCATCGTCGACCCCAACAACGAGATTCAGTTCGTCTCGGCCACCGCTGGATCTGTCGGCCGCAACGTCGACGAGGTGCTCCGTGTGCTCGACGCCCTGCAGTCCGACGAGCTGTGTGCCTGCAACTGGCGCAAGGGTGACCCGACGCTGGACGCCGGCGAGCTGCTGAAGGCTTCGGCGTAGTCGGGGCTTGGTCAGAGACTGAGGACCGGACGGAGAAGACATGAGTATCGAAAACCTCAAGGCAGCGTTGCCTGAGTACGCCAAAGATCTCAAGCTGAACCTGGGCTCGATCAGCCGCACTACGGTGCTGGACGAAGAACAGCTCTGGGGCACGCTTTTGGCGAGCGCCGCAGCGACTCGCAATGCGCAGGTGCTGGCCGAGATCGGTGCGGAGGCGGCTGACAATCTGTCTGCGCAGGCGTACCAGGCGGCGCTGGGAGCCGTGTCGATCATGGGCATGAACAACGTGTTCTATCGGGGGCGCGGCTTCCTCGAGGGCCAGTACGACGATCTGCGTGCCGGATTGCGGATGAACATCATCGCCAACCCGGGCGTGGACAAGGCGAATTTCGAGCTCTGGTCCTTTGCCGTGTCGTCGGTCAATGGGTGCTCCCATTGCGTCGTGGCCCACGAGCACACGCTGCGTGAGGCGGGTGTGGGCCGCGAGGCGGTGTTGGAGGCGCTGAAGGCGGCGGCTATCGTCTGCGGTGTGGCACAAGCGCTCACCGCTGCACAGACGCTGGCGGCCGTCGGCTGATCGTTGCGCCGTGAGTAAGCCCACCTGGGTGCAGCACGCGATCTGGTGGCAGGTCTATCCCCTGGGCTTCGTCGGTGCTTTTCCCGCCCATCAGCCACCTGTTCCGGGAGAGCACCGACTACGGCGCCTCGTTGGCTGGTTTGATCACGCCGTCGAGTTGGGCGCATCCGGGGTTGCCCTGGGGCCGATTTTCGACTCGCGTACCCATGGTTACGACACCACCGACCATTTCCGCATCGATCCTCGCCTCGGCGACGAGGGTGATTTCGACCACCTCGTCGCCGAGGCGCATCGGCGTGGACTGCGGGTGCTGCTCGACGGCGTTTTCAACCACGTCGGTGTGGATTTCCAACGCTATCGCCACGCCGCTGACGACCCGCCCTCCGCAGGCTGGTTTCGTGGCCGAGCAGGCAATTTCCGTACCTTCGAGGGACATTCGGAGCTCATCACACTCAACCATGCCAACCCGGAGGTGGCCGACTACGTCGTCGATGTCATGGCGCACTGGCTGCAACGCGGTGCCGATGGCTGGCGCCTGGATGCGGCCTACGCGGTGCCGCAACAGTTCTGGGCGAAGGTCCTGCCCCGAGTGCGGGACCGATATCCGCAGGCCTGGTTTGTCGGCGAGATAATTCACGGAGACTATGCCGCCGCGGTGCAGGGCGCCGGTTTCGACTCGGTGACTCAGTACGAACTTTGGAAGGCGATCTGGAGCGGTCTCAACGACGGCAACTTCTTCGAGCTGGACTGGGCGCTACAGCGGCACAACGAGTTTGTCGCCAGCTTTGCCCCGCTGACCTTCATCGGCAATCACGACGTCACCCGGATCGCCAGCCGCCTCGAACGTCCCGAGCACCTAGCCCATGCGCTGGTGATTCTGATGACTGTCGGTGGAATTCCGAGCATCTACGCCGGTGACGAATTCGGCTGGCGTGCCGTCAAGGAAGAGCGCTACGGCGGTGACGACGCGATACGCCCGGAATTCGGCTCTCCCCCAATACAATTGACTCACGACCAGGCGTCGGTCTGGGCGTTGCACCAGTACCTGGTCGGGCTACGCCGCCGCTATCCATGGCTACACACGGCCTCCACCAGCGCACTACGATTGCGCAACCGCCAGTACGTCTACCAGACCCGCAGCGCCGACAACGCACTAGTGGTCATACTCAACGCAGACGATGAGCCGCTTCGGATGAGTCTGCCGGAACTTGGCATCCCTCGCGCTGAGGTGCTTGCCGGATCTGCCGCGCCGCCCCAGGAGGTCACCGACGAGGTGCTCGTCGAGGGGCACGGCTGGCGGATCCTGCAACCCGCCTAGCGATTCAGCTGCGCCAGCGTCAGCGGGTCGAGCCGGCGGGCGTAGCAGCGAGAGCCTCGACGAATCGCTTCAGGTCAAAGGGATGTCTTGTCGAGTCCATCCGACCACGTTGATACACTGGTTAGATGACGCGAATGAGCACGGATGAGCGCAGGCGCTGATGGCTGTTGATCGCAGGCTTCCGAGGGTGGGTGACCTGGCACCCCTGATGCAGTTCAAGAGGCCCCAGTTCAACCGCACCAAGCGCCGTCTGGAAGCCGCCCTAACCATCGAGGACCTGCGCCGTGTCGCGAAACGGCGTACCCCCAGAGCGGCGTTCGACTACACCGACGGTGCAGCCGAGGACGAACTGTCGATCGAGCGTGCCCGGCAGGCTTTCCGCGATATCGAATTTCACCCGACGATCCTGCGCGATGTCACGAGTGTGCGTACCGGCTGGGACGTCTTTGGCAAGCCGGTCGCGTTGCCCTTCGGTATCGCGCCGACCGGGTTCACTCGATTGATGCACACCGAGGGCGAGATCGCCGGTGCGAGGGCGGCCGCCGAGGCCGGGATCCCGTTTTCCATGTCGACTCTGGCCACCTGCGCAATAGAGGATCTGCAGGCGGCTGTTCCCCAGGGTCGCAAATGGTTTCAGCTGTACATGTGGCGGGACCGGGACCGTTCGATGGCGTTGGTCAAACGCGCAGCGGACGCGGGATTCGACACCATGCTGGTCACCGTGGACGTTCCGGTTGCGGGTGCGCGGCTACGCGATGTCCGCAACGGCATGTCGATACCGCCGGCCTTGACGCTACGAACGGTGCTTGACGCACTGCCGCACCCACATTGGTGGTTCGACCTGCTGACCACCGAGCCGCTGGCCTTCGCATCGCTGGATCGCTGGTCGGGCACCGTCGGCGAGTATCTGAACACCATGTTCGATCCCAGCGTCACCTTCGACGACCTGGAGTGGATGAAGGCCCAATGGCCAGGCAAGCTGGTCGTCAAGGGGATCCAGACCCTCGACGATGCCCGCGCGGTGGTGGAACGCGGGGCCGACGGCATCGTGTTGTCCAATCATGGCGGTCGCCAACTCGATCGTGCGCCGGTGCCGTTCCACCTGTTGCCCCTGGTTGCCCGCGAGCTGGGCAAGGACACCGAGATCGTGGTGGACACCGGCATCATGTCCGGTGCCGATATCGTCGCCGCGATCGCGCTCGGTGCGCGGTGCACGCTGATTGGGCGGGCGTACCTGTATGGGCTGATGGCTGGTGGCGAAGCGGGGGTCAAACGCGCGATCGAGATCCTGTCCGCCGGCGTCTCCCGGACCATGCGGCTGCTGGGGGTGACCTGCCTGGAAGAACTCTCGGCCAAGCATGTGACGCAGTTGCAGCGACTGGGGCCCATACCTCTGCCGACGTGAGGCTGTGCGCTCAAGTTCGGCGGAATCAGCCATCGGCGGGCACCGGGGAACAAAACGCCCGACAGCTGGGTTAAGCGCAATAGACCTAGCCATTGGAGGATTGATGCCCCAAGCCATATCAGTGCCGGTGCTGTTCGTCAGTGACACCATCGTGCTACCCGGAATGGTCGTGCCGATCACGCTCGACGATGCCGCACAAGCGGCGATCGACGCCGCGCGGGCCAGCGAGTCTGGGCAGTTGCTGATCGCTCCTCGGCTCGATGACCGATACCCCACCTACGGCGTCTTGGCAAAGATTCTGCAGGTTGGGCGGATCGCTGGCGGTGGCGCCGCCGCTGTCGTGCGAGGTGAGCGCAGGGCCCAGATCGGTGCTGGAGCCAGCGGGCCAGGCGCGGCGCTGTGGGTCGAGGTGACAGAAGTCCCGGAGCCGGAGGCGACCGAGGAAGCCAAGACGCTTGCCGCCGAGTACAAGAAGCTGTTAGTGGCCATGCTGCAACGACGCGAGGCCTGGCAGATCATCGACCACGTCAATAGCCTCACCGATCCGTCTGCGCTCGCGGACACCGCCGGGTACGCGTCGTATCTGGCGGATATGCAGAAGCGCCAGTTGCTCGAGACGGCCGACGTTTCCCAGCGTCTGCGGTTGCTGATCGATTGGACCGGCGACCATCTCGCCGAAGTCGAGGTCAACGACAAGATCGCCGACGATGTGCGGGCCGGCATGGAAAAGACGCAGAAGGAGTTCCTGCTGCGCCAACAGCTGGCTGCGATTCGTAAGGAACTGGGTGAGGGTGATCCCGACGGCGCCGGAGACCCAGACGACTACCGGGCCCGTATCGAGGCCGCTGAACTGCCCGACAAGGTGCGCGAAGCGGCGCTGCGTGAGGTTGGCAAGCTGGAACGGGCCAGCGACCAAAGCCCGGACAGCGGCTGGATTCGCACCTGGCTGGACACCGTGCTCGAGCTGCCGTGGAATATCACGACCGAGGACTCGGCCGACTTGAGCGCGGCCCGCGAGACCCTCGATGCCGATCACCACGGCCTCGACGATGTCAAAGACCGCATCATCGAGTATCTGGCGGTGCGTGCCCGACGCGCGCAGCGTGGACTGCAGGTCGTCGGCGGGCGTGGTTCGGGCGCGGTGATGGTGCTCGCCGGTCCTCCCGGGGTCGGCAAGACGTCCTTGGGCGAAAGCGTGGCCCGAGCCCTGGGGCGCCGCTTCGTGCGCGTCGCCCTGGGTGGTGTCCGCGACGAGGCCGAGATCCGCGGCCACCGGCGTACCTATGTGGGCGCGCTGCCAGGCCGGATCGTCCGTGCGATCAGCGAGGCGGGATCGATGAATCCCGTTGTGCTGCTGGATGAAATCGACAAGGTCGGTTCCGACTATCGGGGCGACCCAAGCGCTGCCCTGCTGGAGGTGCTTGACCCTGCCCAGAACCACACCTTCCGCGATCACTACCTGGATCTGGACTTGGACCTGTCCGATGTGGTGTTTCTGGCTACGGCCAACGTGATCGAGAACATTCCCTCGGCCCTGTTGGACCGGATGGAGCTGGTCGAGATCGACGGCTACACCGAGGACGACAAGGTTGCCATCGCCCGCGACTACCTGCTGCCCCGGCAGCGAGACCGGGCAGCGCTGAGCGACGACGAGGTCATGATCACCGAGGCCGCGTTGCGCAAGATCGCTGCCGACTACACCCGTGAACCGGGTGTGCGGCAGTTCGAAAGGCTGCTGGCCAAAGTGCTGCGCAAGGTGACCACAAAGTTGGCCGCAGATCCCGGACCCGCGACGATCGACGAGCCCGATCTGGTTGGCTACCTGGGCCGCCCGCGGTTTACCCCCGAGGCCGCTGAACGCACCGCGGTGCCGGGTGTGGCCACCGGACTGGCCGTGACGGGCCTGGGCGGTGACGTGCTCTACATCGAGGCCGGTGCCGCTGGACCGCCACGGCCGGGCGAAGGTTCGCTGCAACTGACCGGGCAGTTGGGTGATGTGATGAAGGAGTCGGCGCAGATCGCTCTGTCCTACGTGCGCTCTCACGCTGGGCAGTTCGGTGTGGACCCCACGACGCTGGATCGCAGCATCCACGTGCATGTGCCCGCAGGCGCGGTACCCAAAGACGGCCCGTCCGCCGGTGTCACCATGGTGACCGCGCTGGTCTCGATGGCCACCGGGCGTCAGGTCCGCGCCGATGTCGGCATGACCGGGGAAGTCACGCTCAACGGCCGAGTGCTGCCGATCGGCGGCGTCAAACAGAAGCTGCTCGCAGCGCAACGTGCCGGGCTATCAACGGTTTTCATTCCGGCTCGCAATGAACCCGACCTCGACGACGTTCCTGCCGAGGTGCTGGGCGCACTAGTGGTCAAACCGATGACCGATGTCGCCGAGATCGTTGCGCAAGCGCTGGAACCGGCGGCTGAGACCGCTGGGGTCGCCGCCTGACACCGTCGCCAATGCCACGCTGGGGTGACCGTCGACACTGAGCGTCACCCCAGCGCGGCGCTCGGTGCTAGCGGTGCCGTGCGGTCTCCTGCACAATCAGGGACATGGCCGAGCTTCGGGATCTCAAACGCCGAGTAGTCCATCGCATGCAAAAACTTGTGGTCAATCCGATCGGCAGACAATTGCCGGTGACCATGCTGGAAACCATCGGTCGCAAGAGCGGACAACCCCGCCACACCGCGGTGGGCGGCAAGTTGGTGGACAACCAGTTCTGGATGGTCTCCGAACACGGCGAGCATTCGGATTACGTTCGCAATATCAAGGCCAACCCAGCGGTTCGGGTGCGCCTTGACGGCGAGTGGCGAAGCGGAACCGCTCACCTATTGCCCGACGACGACCCGCTACGGCGGCTGGGCAACCTGCCCCGGCTCAACAGCGCGGTCGTTCGGGCGATCGGTAGCGAGTTGCTGAGCATCCGGGTGGATTTGGACTGACCATGGCCTATGACACCGGCCTGGCCGACCGGATCCGTGAGTTGCTGGCTCGACAGCCCGGCGTGGATGAAATGCGCATGTTCGGCGGGCTTGCATTTCTCATCAGCGGGCACATGGCCGTTGCCGTCAGCGGGCAGGGCGGACTATTGGTCAGAGTGCCGCCGGAAGACGCCGACAAGCTGCTCGAGCGTGATCACGTCAGCCCCATGGTCATGGCCGGACGCGAAACCCGCCGCTGGCTGCAAGTGGCCAGCCAAGGCGTCAAAACCAAACGTCAGCTTCAGAGTTGGGTGGACCGCGCCGTGGGCTACGTGCGCACGATGCCGCCCAAGTAACGAGCGCGGAACCCACGCCCTGGCCTCCGTTGCCGCGAAGCGCCGCCGGCGGTGAGCCCCTAGTGTTGCCGTGAGGAATCATACGACCGAGGGCAGCCGAGTAGTGCAGTGGTTAGGAGAGTTATGAGTGCAGGCTGGATTATCCCGTTCATCATCCTGGGCGGAGCTCTACAGACATGTGGAGCTGCGATGAATGGGCAACTGTACAAACACATGATCAACCCATGGCTGGCATCAGCGATTTCGTTTGCGCTGATCACGATATTTTTCGTGGGCGCATTCCTCATCATGCCCAACCCGCTACCCACCACCAAGGACATCGCCTCGATGCCGTGGTGGGCCGTGGTCGGCGGCCTCGTCGGAGCGGTGCAGGTGTATGCGGGCCTGACATTGGTCAACAAGGTGGGCGCGGGCACGTTCATTGGGGTCACGGTCACAGCAGCACTCATCATGTCGTTACTGATCGATCATTTCGGCTGGCTCCGGGTGGACGCTCATCCGCTCACCCTGTGGCGGGCCCTCGGCGGTGCGTTCCTGGTTTGCGGGGTGGTATTGGTTGCCAAGTTCTAGCGGGCGACCGTCCTGGTGGCCGTGGGCGCGCCAAGGGCCCACCGTTGCGATCGCCGGATTGATGGATCACCCGGGCGGTGTCTGGAATGTCCGCGACGATGTCAAAGCGCGGGATTCCAGTTGCCGTCAATCACTTCGGGTGGGTGCTGAGCCTGTAACCGTTCCCGCTCGGTGCGTCGGCGCTTGATTCGTAGCCGCGCATCGGCCGGCATGGTTACCAACTCGTCGGCGGTCAAGTAGTAGACATCATCGATGGTGTCCATCAGATCGGCTGTTACCCGACGAGATGCCAGTTCGCGCAAAGTCATCCGGAGGTCGTGGGTGAACCGGATGGTGGTGTCATGGGCGAGTTCGCGCGAACCGCGGGCACTGGCGGCCAAGCGCTGGGACAAGGTCGGCGCCGCCGCCGGTGTCGCGGGTGCTGCTGCGGCTTTGGCCGCCGCTGTCAGCAGCAGCGCCGGATCGTCACCGAAAGACGGGTTGGCCAGCTCCGCTTCGCCGCAACCCCGATGCGCGAGCCGGGCAACCGTAGCGTCAAGTGCGGCGGCCGCTGATGCCGATAGGGCTCGGATGCTGTCTACGTTGCCGTCGCGGGCCAGCGCACACAACGGAGCATCGGCGCGCAGGATTTCGGTCAGCGCCGCGGTCTCCGCGGCGATACGGCCGCTTTCCATGATCACACCGACACCGGAGACGCTGGTTCCGGCCCGGGTGTGCTCGAGCGTTGCGGCGGTAACACCTGTATCGATGACCCATAGCGCCGTGAGGATCCAGCCTTGGTGAATCCGGTCCCGTAACAACCTAATCCGAACTTCCAGGCTGGCGTCGGGCAGCGTAGAGAGCTGCTCGGCGCCAACGTGTTCGTCAGCCGCCGCGGTCACGTAAGCCTGCGTATCAGCACGGATATGACGTAACAGGGAAAGCGACCGCGCCGTCACCAGCACCTTGGCCGCCGACCGCAGGGGTCCATCGGTCAGCTGGGGCCGGCCGAACGGCAGCAGCTCGGTGACCTGGGTGTTGCCCCCCAATGCTTGCTGGGTGACTGCTCGCTCATTCCAGCCGGGCAATTGGGTCGCGGCGACGAGATTGGCCGACACCCCAACATAGGGGCGATGTCCGAACACCGCGATAGCCCGGCTCCCCCACTCCTCGGCGACGACGTCGCCAAGGGCGAGCACTTGGCCCATCGCTCGCCCCGCCGCGCGCAACCCGCTCATCTGGACGTCCAGGGTCATCGGGGTCAGCGGCCCGGGCAGCGCCTCGGCGAGACTGGCCGCGCTGAAGACTGGGAACCGCGGGTCGATCCGGTCGTCGAACTCGCCCTCCAGCCCGTCTGGTGCCGCGGAATCCAGGGCGGTCCCGTCGGCGGGCGTCAGTCGCGGTGTCGGCTCCACCGGTAGCGCCAACTGGGCCGAACCGATGGTCGCACCGGCGGGATCTAGTCTGCGCCCGACCAGGCCACGGCCGGTATCGACGATCGCATCGGTGGCCTGCCACCCGTACTGAAAGTTCCAATCTTCCTGTGCTGCAGCGATATCCATCTCAGGGATCAACTGTGACCAGCCTTGAACCCGGTGCGGCCGCAACCGCGGGTCGACTGATCCGAGCAGCCGCCAGGCGGTGACCACGTTTGTGGTGTCGGGCGTGGCCAGGTCGACGACACCATTGCGGTCGGTGTCCAGCGCCAGAACCAGGAACCGGACCAGATCGTCGAGGTGCAGTACCCGCATCGGCCGGGCGGAGACCTTGGAGCGCATCAGGGTCGCGACCGTGCGACACACCATCCAGTCGAGCTGGCGGCCGACCGGCGGTGCAATGCGGATGACCAAACTCGGTGCCCAACCGGTCGACACCAGTGTCTCGGCTTGTTGATAAAGCTCCGGCGAGCCCGCGGCCTGGGACACGAACAGCAACCGCGCGCCGGCGCGGGCCGCAGCGTTGCTCACGTGTGCCAAGCCAGTGATGCCCGCGGCACCCGGCGCGCCCTTCTCGACAGGGGCGAGGTGAATCACCGCGTCCGCTTCGCTGGCTAACTCCAATAACACTGGGTTGCGTAGCGATGCGCAAACAAAATCGACGTTGGGATCCAGGTAGTCGTGTGGGTGGGAAGATATACCGCTTACGGTGTGTCCCGCAGCGATCAGCTGACGTGTGACTAGCCGCCCGATCGCTCCCGCGGCGTCGGTAACCAGGACGTGCACCCTACTCACCTCCCCCAACGCTTTCCATGACAATAGGCATGTTGGCCCCATTTGCGCGACACTTGAGTCTCGACCGTGACACTTCGGTGCTGGATGCACCCGCTATTACCGGTGCGGCCGGTTACCGCAATGTCGCGTTGCCATCGGCAGCGATGGCAACCTTTGCCCCGGCGATGTCCCCATGCACGGTGGCATTGGCCGATGTGGGATCGGTGATCACGCCTAAGGTACGCGCCCCGGTGGGCGTGCGCACGGCGACGAAGGCCTTCTCGGGCTGCCCGTCTCTGGTGAAGGGCGTTGTCCAGGCCTCGACGGCGCCGACGCCGTCCCATCCGACCAGGGCGGCCCGGGTGGGCTCGCGGTCCACCAGCGGTTGCACGTCTTCCCAGCGGAACTCCGCGGGTGGCTCGGTGCCGTACACGCCGATGCTGTGCTTGGTCAGGTAGCCGCCGTTGGCGGTGATCAGCCCGCGCCGGCCGGGGTTGGCCGCCAATAACTCGGCCATGGTGGCAATCGAATGTGTGACGTAATTGTTCCACGGGCCCCCGGCAAAGGTCAGTCCGCCGGTGACGGTCAACGGCCGGTCGGTATCGTCGACGGGCAGCCCGAGTTCGTGTGCGGCAACCTGCACCGCGGACGGGAAACACGAGTACAGGTCGACGTAGTCGGCATCGTCGATGCCCAGACCGGCGAGTTCCAACGCGCGTGCCCCGGCAATTCGGATGGCCGGCGACTGGTGCAGCTCGGCGCGCTCGGCAATCGAGAAGGTGTCGTGCGCCTCGGTCCCGGTCTGCGGGTAGACCCAGCGTTCGGTGGGCACCCGCAGTCGTGTCGCCTGTTCGACCGACGTGAGGATCAGGGCGGCGCCCTGGTCAACCATGTTGTTGGAGTTCATCAGCTTGGTGTAGGGCCAGCTGATCATCCGGTTCTGCGGGCCGGGCCGACAAATCTGTTCGGCGGTCATCGGGGTGCGGATCCAGGCGTGCGGGTTATCCACCGCGACCGCGTTGAACCCCGCCCACAGTCGGCCGACTCTGCTGCGGTGGTCCTCGATTGACTCGCCGTTGGCGATGCGTAGCGCCTGCTCGAACATCGGATAGACGTAGGCAGGCCGATCCAGCTTGATTCTGATTTCGCTCTCGCCGGCCATCGGCACATCCTGGCCGGCGACCCGTGGCAGCGGAACGGATTCGTCCTGAAGCGTCCAGGTCAGTCGGGCGCCCTTGGACTTCAGACCGGTCCTGGTCCGCCACGTCTCGGCGCCGGCGATCAACACCACCCCGGCTCGACCCCGCTGTACGTCCAGGCACGCCTGGCTGACCAGAGACTGCGGTGTGTTGCCGCCGACGCTGCTGTAGCTGGTGGTGAAACCACTGGCCTGCAGCCGCTCGCCGAGCAACTGGCCGGGATTGCGGTAGTGCGCCGAGAGCACGCGGACCACGCGAATGGAGTCAACGGCCGCGAGCACCCGGGAATCGGCCGCCTGCTGCGCCGCGGCGAGCATCAGATCGACAGGCTCGACCGACGGCATGGTGGGGTCGATTTCATCGCGGTAGTTGACCTGGCCGTAGCCGATCAGCACCGGCGTGCGGGGGTCTACGGCCATGAATCGAACCTAGCGCCGACCCTCGCCGGCCACCGCACGTCGCGCTCGACCTCGGGCCGGCGGCGCAATCGAGCGGGCGAAGGCGTCACCGGCTTTCCCCGGAGCCCTGCTGTTCGGTGGCCAGCTGCTCGGAGTTAGCCGACGGGGCGAACAGCACGCCTTCGGTGATCAGGAACTCGATTTCTTCCGGGCTCATGTCCAGCAGCTCAGCGCAGATCTCTCGGGTGTCCTGACCCGGCTGCGGCGCGGGGCGTTGTGGTGACTGCGGGATATGGCGAAACGGCGCCGGGCCGGTCTCCGCGGGCAGCGGGCGCGCGATGAGCGGATGGGTCATGTCGCGGAACAGGTTTCGCGCGATTAGTTGCGGGTCTTCCAGAAGGTCCGGCGGGCGGTTCATCGGGCCCGCTGCAATCCCTGCCGCCTGCAGCGCCTGGGCCGCCTCGAATGGGGTGTGGTCGGCGGTCCAGGCCGACACGACTGCGACCAATTCGGCGCGATTGGCCATGCGCGACTCGGCCGAGGCGAAGCGCGGGTCATCGGCCAGTTCGGGTTGGTCGATCAGCTTCGCCGCACAGCGCCATTCGTTGTCCGAGCAGATGGTGACGACGCACCACTCGTCGTCACCGCCGCAGGGGCATACCGCGTGCACACTGAGGTCATTGCGGACTTCGGCGATGCCGGCGGCCAGTGCGGCCTCGGTGACGAACAGGGTGTCGAGCTGATTGACCACAACTTCGGCTTGCGAGATGTGTACGTGGGCTCCGGCACCGGTGCGGTGACGGTGGATCAGCGCGGCTAGCGCCAGGACGGCGACGATTCGCCCGACAACGTGGTCGGGGAAAATTGTCGTGGCGTCGTAGAAGGCATGCCGGGAACCGTCGGTAGCGGCGTCTTCGGATGTCCACACCCGGGTCACGCCGGTGGTGGCTCGCACCAACGGGCCGTATCCCAGCCGGGTACTCCAGGGGCCGCGATTACCGAACGCGCTGCTGCCGGCGAGCACGATGTGCGGGTTGAGGGCATGGAGGTTGGCGTAATTGAAGCCCAGCGAGGTCAGGGTGCCCGGCTTGAAGTTGGCGAACACGGCGTCGGCCGCGGCGACCAGGCGACCGAAAATTTGCTTGCCCTCGGGGCTGCGCAGGTCGAGGCCGAGCGCACGATGATTACGGTGCGTCCAGGCAAACGACTCACTCATCGCGTCACCGGCACGGGCCTGTCGTAGCCCGTCGGGGTAGTCGGCGCTTTCGACCTTGATGACCTCGGCGCCCAGGTCTCCGAACAGCCGGCTCAGCTCGCCCCCCGCGACGATGATGCCCAGATCGAGAATCCGCAGCCCTTCGAGCGGGTAGCCCCCCACGCTGGCCGTGCTCGCAAGCTCAGGAGCCGGGTCGGCCAGCCAGCGCGGCTGGTCTTGGCCCACGGCGGGTGCGGGAGTGTGAAACCCCGCCCGCTGCTCGTTGACCACGAAGTATCCGGTGGGGACCTTGGTATGCACCCCGGGGACCAGTTCGGCCTCGGTGATGGCTCCCACCGCCTGGAAGTGTTCGGAGGCCAGAATCCGCGACGGTGTGAGGACGGCCGCAATCGGGACCCCGTGGGCTTGGCCGGCAGCCACCAGCTCCTTCATCGTCTGGGGGGCAAACAGCGCCGCAACCAACTCACTGATCTGCGGCCAGGCCGCGAAACGAGCACCGATCACGTCGTACTTGGGATCCTGAAACTCTGGTGGTTCCCCCAGCCAGCGGCGTAGGCCGCGCCACTGGCGCGGCGCCATCACGCACAATCGCACGTACCCGTCCTGGCACGGGTAGATCGGGTAGGCGTCCTGGTTTTTCGGGCGTCCCCGCCACCGCGCACTGCTTCGGATGCCGGCCGCGACCTGCCCGTGTGCCCCGAATGCCGGGTCAAGAGCCATCACCACCGCATCGAAGCGCGAGAAGTCGATGTAATCGCCGGTACCGCAACGCAATTTGTTGTAGTAGGCGGCGAGCACCGACCAGGTCGCCTGGACCGCGGCTGTCGCCGAAGCGATGCCATCTGGCGGCAATACCGGGGTGCCGGTGGTGGGCCCTGACCGTGATAGCGATCCCGACATCGCGTAGAGCACCGCGTCGGTTGCCCGCCACGACGATCGCGGACCCGATGCACCGAAGTCGGTGAACGACAGCGCCACCAGATGGGGGCAGCGATCGGCTAGCTCCACACACGATGTGCCGTAGCTGCTGGCCTGCCCCGGCAGACCGCTGTCGACGAGGATGTCGGCGCCGGCGGCCAGCTCGAGCAGCCGTGCCCGGTCGGCTGCGTCGTTGGGGTCCAGCACCACGCTGCGCTTGTTGGCGTTGTGCACGGCGAACGGAATGCTGGCGCCCGCCAGCGTGGGCGCCTGGTTACGTCCGGGGCTCCCGCCGGGCGGCTCCACCTTGAGGACGTCGGCGCCGAGGTCGGCGAGCAGGCGCGTGACCGTGTCGGCGGTACCGCCGGACAAGTCCAGGACGCGCACCGCGGCGAGCAGCTGGTCGGCCATTTGCATACCGTAGCCGCCCGGTGGCAGCGGGCTCCGCACCAAACGGACCGCCGACCGGCCAAGCGCATCGGTGCGGCCTCGGCCAGTCGATGATGCCGCGCCGGGCGGCTAGGTCAGTGAGCAGCGGTAGCGCATTTGATCGACCGGGGTGTCGCCGATGATCTCGGTGCGACGCGTGCCGTCGAAATTCCATCCATCGCGTTCATAGAAGCGCCGAGCGCGGGCATTGCCATCCAGGACCCATAACACGGCTGCGGTGACGCCAACCCGCCGCAGCCGTTCTCGGGCGGCAGTCATGAGCAACCGTCCGACGCCGGTGCAGACATGCTCGGGATCGACATAGATCGCCCGGAGCTCACCGAAGTTCGACAGCTCCGTGTCGCGGGATAGACCGGTGGTGGCCAGGCCGCGGATCGCCGAACCGTCGACCGCCACCTGGGTGGAGGGTAGCCGCAACCCCATCCGGCCAACGGTGTAGCGGTCGACCCAGTCTTGCGGGCTGAGATTGTCGAGGTAATCCTGGGAAATCAGTCCCCGGAATGCCCACTGCCACGAACGCACATGCACCCGGGCCACGTCATAGGCATCCTCCGGGGTGGCTGCGCGGACCTCGATCATGGTTGCAGTATCGAGACTGTCTGCCGCAATGGCCATTCAATCGGCGTGCGCGCCCATCACCAGGGCCATTTGCGCAGCGGAGCCGTCAGTGCTGTGCTTGGCGGGTCGACTAGTTGACACCCGTCAAAGTCGGGGAGGGCGAAATGGCAGATTCGACAACCATCGGCGTCAGGGTCCGGGACAAAGTCATCGTGATCACCGGCGGTGCACGGGGAATCGGGCTGGCAACCGCGACCGCGCTGCACAAGCTGGGTGCCAAAGTCGCGATCGGCGACGTTGACGAACCCGCTGTGAAGGAGGCCGGCGCCGACCTCGGCCTCGAGGTGTACGGCAAACTCGATGTCACCGACCCAAATTCCTTCTCGGACTTCCTCGATCAAGTCGAGCGCCAACTCGGCCCACTCGACGTGCTGGTGAACAATGCCGGCATCATGCCGGTCGGGCGGATTGTCGACGAGCCGGATTCGGTGACCCGGCGCATTCTGGACATCAATGTCTACGGCGTCATGGTGGGCAGCAAGCTTGCGGCTCAGCGAATGGTTCCCCGCGGGCGGGGCCACGTCATCAACGTCGCATCGCTGGCCGGCGAGATCTACGTGGTGGGCCTGGCCACCTATTGCGCAAGCAAGCACGCGGTGATCGCATTCACCGATGCCGCCAGGATCGAATACCGCACCACCGGGGTGAAGTTCTCCATGGTGTTGCCGACCTTCGTCAACACCGAACTCGCGTCGGGGACGCCGGGGATGAAAGGGTTCAAAAACGCTGAGCCCTCTGACATCGCCGACGCAATCGTCGCGCTGGTGGCCAATCCCAAGCCTCGCGTGCGGGTCACCAAAGCGGCCGGCGCCATGATCGCCTCGCAGAAGTACCTTCCCCGCTGGCTGTCCGAAGGCCTCAACCGACTCCTCGGGGGTGAGCATGTCTTCACCGACGACGTCGACGCCGCCAAGCGCGAGGCCTACGAGGCCCGGGCCCGCGGCGAAACCGGAGAAAGCTGAGCGCCGTCAACGGGTTGTTCATCGACGGCACGCACAATCGATGAGATGAGCCCAGAAAATCGTGCCACCAGCGAACCCGCTCCCCTGTCCGACGACGACCTGGCCCTCATTGACGCCTATTGGCGCGCCGCCAACTACCTGTCGGTCGGCCAGATCTATCTGCTGGACAATCCACTGTTGGCCGAACCGCTGGTGCCCGCGCACGTCAAACCCCGGCTGCTGGGTCACTGGGGCACCACCCCCGGCCTCAATCTGATTTACGCGCACCTGAACCGGATAATTCGCGAGCGCGACGCCAACGTCATCTACGTCACCGGGCCCGGCCACGGGGGGCCCGGACTGGTGGCCAATGCGTACTTGGAAGGCACCTACAGCGAGGTGTACAGCGCCATCGCGGAGAACACCGACGGAATGCGGCGGCTGTTTCGCCAGTTTTCCTTTCCGGGCGGGATTCCCAGCCATGTCGCGGCGCAGACGCCCGGGTCCATTCATGAGGGCGGCGAGCTCGGCTACGCGCTGGTGCATGCCTACGGCGCGGCCTTCGACAACCCCGACCTGGTGGTCGCCTGCGTGGTCGGTGACGGTGAAGCCGAGACCGGTCCACTGGCGACAAGCTGGCATTCGAACAAGTTCCTCAACCCCGCCATCGACGGGGCGGTGCTGCCGATCTTGCATCTCAACGGCTACAAGATAGCCAATCCGACCGTGCTGGCCCGCATTCCGCATGACGAGCTCGAATCGCTGTTGCGCGGCTACGGCTACCGGCCCATCACGGTGGCCGGCGATGATCCGCCCCGCGTGCACCAGCAGCTGGCCGGCGCGCTCGACGAGGCGTTCGACGAGATCGCCGCGATTCAGCTCGCCGCCCGCACCGGCGGCGATATCAAGCGCCCGGTATGGCCAATGATCGTGCTACGCACCCCCAAGGGCTGGACGGGGCCAAAAGTCGTCGACGGCAAGAAGGTCGAGGGCACCTGGCGATCCCATCAGGTTCCGCTAGCTGACACCCACGACAACGCGCAGCACCGTGACCAACTTGAAGAATGGCTGCGCAGTTACCGGCCCCACGAGCTGTTCGACGATCACGGCAAGTTGCGAGCGCAGCTGCGGGCGATGGCTCCCAGCGGCAATCGACGGATGAGCGCCAACCCGCACGCCAACGGCGGGCTCTTGTTGCGTGACCTCGATCTGCCCGACTTCCGCGACTACGCGGTGCAGGTCAATAGCCCGGGCACCGAAATCCACGAAGCCACTCGGGTACTCGGGACATTTCTGCGCGATGTGATCAGGCGAAATCCGGATCGATTCCGTCTGATGGGTCCGGATGAGACGGCGTCGAATCGCCTCAGCGCCGTATTCGAGGCAACCGGCCGAACCTGGCTGTCGGAGACCACGGCCGATGACGACCACCTCTCGGCCGAAGGCCGCGTGATGGAGGTGCTGTCAGAACATCTGTGCCAGGGCTGGCTGGAAGGTTATCTACTGACCGGCCGCCACGGCATGTTCGATTGCTACGAGGCCTTCGTGCATATCGTCGACTCGATGTTCAATCAGCACACGAAATGGCTTTCCACCAGCCGGGAGCTGCCGTGGCGGCGGCCGATCGCATCGCTGAACTACCTGCTGAGTTCCCACGTGTGGCGGCAGGACCACAACGGCGCTTCCCATCAGGATCCCGGGTTCATCGACCTGGTCGCCAACAAGCGTCCGGAGGTGGTCCGGGTCTACTTGCCGCCGGACGGGAACACCTTGCTTTCGGTTGCCGACCACTGCCTGCGTAGCCGCAACTACGTCAACGTCATCGTCGCCGGCAAGCAGCCCGCGCTGGCTTATCTGGATATGGACGAGGCCATCGCGCACTGCACCCGGGGACTGGGCATCTGGCAGTGGGCGAGTACGGCCAGCGGCGAGCCCGACGTGGTGCTGGCCTGCGCGGGAGACATTCCGACGTTAGAGACACTGGCGGCCGCCGATATCCTGCGTCGCGAACTGCCCGACCTGGGTGTCCGGGTGGTCAACGTCGTCGACATCATGCGTTTGCAGCCGGAGTCCGAGCACCCCCACGGCTTGCCGGACCGCGAGTTCGATGCGCTGTTCACCCGCGACAAGGCGGTCATTTTCGCCTACCACGGCTATCCATGGCTGATCCACCGCCTTGCTTACCGTCGTGCCAACCATGCCCGCATCCATGTGCGCGGGTTCAAGGAGCGAGGCACCACGACTACGCCGTTCGACATGGTGATGCTCAATGACCTGGATCGCTTCCACCTGGTGATCGACGTCATCGACCGGGTGGAGGGCCTGTCCAGCCGGGCTGCGGTGCTGCGGCAGCGGATGGCCGATGCGCGCCTGGCAGCGCGCCAGTACACGCGTGAGCATGGTGAGGACGACCCGCGAATTGCGGATTGGGCCTGGGAGCCGAGCGAGCAGAATGAGCTTGGCGAGTGATGGGAGCGAGGCGACCTGTTGGGCCTGGGAGCCGAGCGAGCAGAATGCGCTTGGCGAGTGATGGGAGCGAGGCGACCTGTTGGGCCTGGGAGCCGAGCGAGCAGAATGAGCTTGGCGAGTGATGGGAGCGAGGCGACCCATGCTTCGGCGCTAGCCTGTGTGGGTGGCGCATGTGTTGACAGTCAACTTGGCTCGTACCCGGGCGAATCCCGACGTGCGTTCGACGTCGGAAATGACGGGTATCGACAAAGTGGCGGCGGATGAGGCGGTAATGGTCCGTGCCCCCGGGCCCATGCAGGGGGGCCTGGGGAGCGGTCTGGTCGGGGACACCATCGGCAATCACAACTTCCATGGGGGTGACGATCAGGCGGTGTACGCCTACTCGCGAGAAGACCTTGACGCGTGGGAGGCGCAACTGCAGCGCACCCTCACCAACGGAATCTTCGGCGAAAATCTGACGACCTCGGGTCTCGACGTCACTGGCGCGCGGATCGGGGAACACTGGCGTATCGGCGCCGACGGCTTGGTGCTGGAAGTCTCCGCGCCGCGGGTCCCGTGCCGCACGTTCGCGGCGTTCTTGAATCTGAAGCAATGGATCAAGACCTTCACCCAGGCCGGCAAGCCCGGCGCCTACCTACGGGTGATCTCGCCCGGAACGGTGCGCGCCGGCGACACGATCACCGTCGACCACCGGCCTGATCACGACGTGACCATTGGGCTGGTATTTCGTGCTCGGATGGCTGAACCCGACCTGCTTCCCAAGCTGCTGGCGGCAGATGCGCTGCCGGCCGAAATCAAGGCGGATGTGCGCCGTCGGCTGGCATCCAACACTGGCTGAGCGCGTCGGCCTCGGCGACTGTGAGCAAGTAGACACTCGACGTGCGTCGGTGCGCATACGACAGCAAGGAATCACCGGTGAGCACGGCGCCACGGGGCGGCCCGATCCTTTCGAGCTGCTGTTGGCCCCGCCGAGTTTGTAAGGGTTGTCTGCCCTTTCGGTGATGTGGGCCGAGGAGACGAGCGGGCGGCCGCATCTCGCGGCCGCCCCGGTTGCCCTTGCCTGCAGTTGGCCGGTACCGCTGGCACCGACGAAAAACGGAGGTGGACGACCGCCCCGCAGGTAGAATCGGTCGGCATGCGTGACCATGCGACGACGGCCCCTCACCCGGATGCGCTAATGACGCAGCTTTCCGCGCTGCACAGGTTGCGTATCCACCTTGATGTCGCGGTTGTTGTGGTGGTGTTGGTGCTGACAAATCTTATTGCGCACTTCACCACGCCGTGGGCGAGCATCGCGACCGTCCCGGCGGCCGCGGTCGGGCTGGTCATCCTGGTGCGTAGCAGAGGTCTGGGCTGGGCCGAGTTGGGGTTGGGGCGGGAGCACTGGAGATCTGGGATGTTCTACGCGCTGGCCGCGGTTGGCCTGGTGGTCCTGGTGATCTCGGTAGGTGTGCTGTTGCCGATGACTCGGCCGATGTTCATGAACAACCACTACGCGACGGTTTCTGGCGCCGTGATTGCCTCTATGGTCATCATCCCGCTGCAAACGGTCATCCCCGAGGAGCTCGCCTTCCGCGGGGTGCTGCATGGGGCGCTGAATCGGGCTTGGGGATTTCGCGGGGTGGCGCTGGCGGGATCATTGTTGTTCGGACTTTGGCACGTCGCGACGTCGCTGGGACTGACCAGTAGCAACGTCGGTTTCACCCGGTTGTTCGGTGGCGGGATAGTCGGGATGGTCGCCGGCGTCGTCTTGGCGGTCCTGGCCACCGGGGCCGCCGGCTTCGTCTTCAGCTGGTTGCGCCGCCGCAGCGGAAGCTTGATCGCGCCGATCGCCCTGCATTGGTCGCTGAACGGCGTGGGTGCCCTGGCGGCCGCTGTGGTCTGGCACCTGTCGAGCTGAACCTCGTTACACGATCAACACCGCGGCGCCGGCGATGCGGCCCGCGCTGAGGTCGCTGAGCGCGCGGTCAGCCTGCCCGAGCGGGTATTCGGGCGTGGTGACCTCGATATGATGCTGGCCCGCAAAGTTGAGGAAAGCCCGGGCATCACCGCGGGTGTTGGACGTCACCGACCTGATCTGACGTTCCTGGAACAAGTGACGCTGATAGTTCAGCGGCGGGATGTCGCTGAGATGAATCCCGGCGACCGCCAGGGTGCCACCACGGTCGAGGCCCGCCAGAGCCGGCAACACCAGCTCCCCTACCGGGGCGAACAGGATCGCGGCATCCAACGGTACCGGTGGTGGGTCGGCGGCCCCCTGAGCCGATGCGGCGCCAAGCTCGAGTGCCAACTCACGCGCCTCAGCTCCACGGGTCATCACATGCACCTCGGCTCCCTGGGCCAGCGCGACCTGTGCGGTGATGTGCGCGCTGCCGCCGAACCCATACAGGCCCAACCTGCCGCCGGGTGGTAGTTCGGCCCGCAGCAGGGAGCGGTAACCGATGATGCCGGCGCACAGCAGTGGGGCCAGCTCGCTATCGCTGTAGCCGCTGGGCAGATGGTGGGCAAACGCCGCGGGAACGGTGGTGAATTCTGCGTATCCCCCGTCAGCGTCCCATCCGGTGTAGAGGGACTTCGGGCACAGGTTCTCATCGCCACGGCGGCAGTACTTGCACACCCCGCAGGTGTGGCGCAGCCAGGCGATGCCCACCCGGTCGCCGACGGCGAACTCGTCGCCGGCCTCGGCCCCTACTTCTACGACCTCTCCGACCACCTCATGTCCCGGCGTCACCCGCTCCCGGTGCACCGCCAGATCGCCCTCGGTGACGTGGAGGTCGGTGCGGCACACGCCGCATGCTCGCACCGCCACGAGCAGTTCGGAGGCCGCCGGTCTTGGTACTTCGACGTTCACCCGCTCCAGCGGGCCGGTGTCGATGGGACCGGGCCGGCGCACCTGCCATGCACTCATCGTCGGGGTACTCGCGGGTGCGGCCATCAGTCCATGATGACGCTGCCGCCAGGGAAGGCTCGACCCGCCACCGTCACCAGGGATCCAACGCGCTAGTGGCGGGCCTTGCCCACGATCCAGAGCAGGATCACCGAGCCCAGGATCGCGGTGAACAAGGTGAACCACCAGCCGCCGGCGGCGGTGTCGACAAAGAAGCTCAGCAAGAAGCCACCGATCAGCGCGCCGACGACGCCGATCACGATATTCATCACAATGCCGGATCCGCCGCCTTTGACGATCTTGCCGGCAATCCAACCGGCGAGCGCTCCGATGATGATGTAGCCGAGCCAGCCGACACTGGTCAAGGTGGTGGAGCGAGCCAGGAATTCGGTAGCTGCCATAACGTCCATCGGGATCTCCTTGCAATCACTGGCAATGTCCAACTGCGGTGTCGGACCGTGACCTCGGTATACCCCGTTCGGGTAACGATGGGGATGCGATTCTGCGAAGCCAAGAATATCCCCGCCTAGTTGGCGGGGACTTTCTTGTCAGGGGCAGTACGGCCTCAGGTCGGTTGTGTTCGCGGTGCTGGGGCGACGGTCGGAGCCACCCCAGCGGCCGGCGCGGGAGCCGGTGCGGGGACGGGTTCCGGCGCGCCCGGTTGGGGCGCGGGCTCACCCGGCGCAGGTGCCGGTGCCGGTGGTGGCATCCACGGCCGGATCGACTCCGCCAGTACCTTCGCCGCACCCTTGTCGACGGGGTCATTCGAGGTTCCCAGCCAGACCACAAACCAGCGCTGCGGCGGTCCTTCGTTGGGCGTGCTGCCCGCGGGAGTGCCGACTACGCCCGTCCAGATCTGTCCGTTGGGCTTGGACTCATCGCTGAACTTCACTTCGTAGTACGACGCGCTTCCGGTTATCCCGTTGGCGTTGAGCGGAATGGTTTCCTGATTGATCCGGGTGCCGGGATAAGGCATGAAGAACTCACCCATATCCGATCCCAGCCGGACGGCGGCCTTGGGATTGGTGGCCTCAGCGCTGGCGTAGAGCTTCTGGTCCAACCGCCCCAACACGACTCGCGTGTCGTTGGCAATCGGCGGAGCCTGTCCTGGCATGGGTGGCTCGCCCGTCATCTTGCTCAGCAGCGCCGACCCGTAGTCCAGGTGCGAAGCGTCGGACTCGACCCAGCCCGCCGGAACGACGAAGCTGAAACCACCGACCGCATTGTTGACCCGCCCGGGCTCCGGTGCATTCGGGTCAACCACCGGTGGCGGTGGGGCGTTGGGGTCAGCTGGTGGTGGGGGTGGCGCGTTGGGGTCTGCCGGTGGTGGGGGTGGCGCGTTGGGGTCTGCCGGTGGTGGGGGTGGCGCGTTGGGGTCTGCCGGTGGAGGCGGCGGAGCGTTGGGGTCCGCTGGTGGCGGTGCGGCATTGGGATCCGCCGGTGGCGCCGCGGTGGTCGACGGTGCCGGCGCAGGCGCCGGGTCGGCGCTGGCGGTCGCCGGAAGGGCAATGGAGACAACGCTGGCACTGCTCACCGCTGCGAGCGCTAGCGTTGTCCAGAGTCCGTGGCGACGTCGCTTGTTGGGGTCCACCTCATGCATGGCGACGAACCTACCGTGTTGTGGCCGCGAAGCAAGGATGGCCTGCCCATGTCTTCGCTGATCGTGGCGGACCCGGTGGCAATCGCCTAGCGGGCTACCTGGCGGCGCAATGCTTGATGTAACGCCACCTCATGAGCCTTGACGCTGAACCACACTCGCGCCCCGGGCGTCAGCTTCAACTCGGCGGCAGCGTCGACGGTGATGCTCGCGGCCAGGCCGGGCAAGCCGTCGGGCTGGTCCTCACTGCGCACCAACACGGCCGGCCCACGAGTCTGTAGGTCTGCCACGGTCACCTCGGCTGTATTGCGTGGGCTGCCGTGCGGCGGTTCGAGGTGCACTGCCACCGCGGTCGGCGGGAACACGGCGATGGCGTCTTGCCCAAAGTCGAGCGCTTCATTGAGGTCTCGGGCCGGTGTTCCCCTCCATTGGCTACCGAAGCGGGTGTGCAGGGACCCGTCACGGCCGATGGTGCCGCTGACTAGGTTGACCCCCGCGATGCGAGCTCCGAAATTGCTGCGCGGCGCGGCCAGTACGTCGGCGGCCGCGCCGATTTCGGAGATCCGGCCGGCCTCGAGAATCAGCACCCGATCGGCCAGTGTGCATACATCGAGCAGGTCATGAGATATCAGAATTACGGCGCATCCGCTGTCGACCACCACGGCGCGCAGCACCGCCCGGATGGCCGCGGCCGCGGCGACATCGAGTCCGGTCAGCGGCTCATCGAGCAGCAGCACATCTGGTTCGGCCGCCAGCGCCCGGGCGATGGCGACGCGCTGGACTTGGCCGCCGGACAGCTGTCGCGGCCGGCGATCTACCAACTGCTCGGCGCCCACCTTGGCTAGCCACCGCAGTGCCGGTTCGCGTTGTTGGCGGCGACCGGAGCGCAACGTGCCGCGACGGTGATGTGGACCGAACGCCACGTTGGCGCCCACGCTCATGTGCGGGAACAGCAGCGGGTCCTGCAGCAGCAAACCGACTTTGCGGTCGTGGGTTGCCACGTCGATGCCCGCGGCGGTATCGGTCAGCACCCGCTCGCCTAGACGAACCACTCCGTTGTCAGGGCGAACCAGCCCGGCGATGACGTGTAAGACGGAAGACTTTCCGGCGCCGTTGGGCCCCAGGATCGCCAGCACCTCGCCCGCCGCCACCGAGAACTCGACGTCTAGACGACGGTCCGCAACGACCGCGCGAAGCTCTAGCGCGCTCACACCGCGCCGTCCCGCGTCGGCGGCACCGTGCACGCCTGAATTCTGCGAATTGCGCCTGACGTCACGACCCGCGAAATCCGCGCCATACCGTCGGCACTGGGCACCCGATTTGCCCACCACTACGACGCATGCTCACACCCTAAGTGACGGCGAGCATGACCGATGGCCGGTCGCCGCGAGCGGCTAGTGGTGTCCGCTGAAGATGATTCGCATCATCTTCAGATTGATGCGGACGAATCGCCACATCTGGACCGGAAGATTCTGCCGCATGCGCAGTTTGGCTCCGGTGGGTAGTGGGGCGTCGGCAATGCGTTCGGCGGTCCGGACATCCACGTCTGAGCCGCTTTTGTCCGCGTCCGTAAGGTCCATGGAAGCGCCTTTCATTCAGGGATCAGCCACCAGAACGGCCTGGCCTTGGCCTTGTAGATGAACAGGTAGTGCAGCAGCACCTTGATCCAGTGCCCCGCCAGGCCAAGCTCACCGGATGTGCCGCTGATGTCGCGGCCGGTCTGCGGGTAGCGCACCGGGTCGGGCACGACCGGAAACATGGTCATCGCGGCCGCCGAACCCTCACGCAGTCCGGTTCCGGCCGAGGCGATGCATGCGGCGCCCATGGTCGCCATCGAGGCTTGGTGGGCCGGACTCGCGGCGTTGTTGGTGATGCGATCGCGAATGGTCTCGGCCACGGTCTTGGCCATGATGCCCGACGGCATGCCGGTTCGGGGTGGGCTGGGGGTGATCACCGTCCCGGTAACGCTCTTGCGCGGTTTGGAGATTGGGTGCGGCGGCGCGAACGCGATGCCGGGCGCGAAGATGTTCGGATAGGCCACGGATTCGTAGGTGTGTGGCCAGTCCTCGGCGGTCCACTCGTCGTAGGGCTTGCCCGAATAGTCGGCGTCGACCTTGAGGAAGCCCGATGGCGCGAACAACGTGGACGTGATGTCGTTGCCGTCCCGGTCGTAGGCGGCCAGGCTGGCGCCCCTAAATGGTGGCAGCAGCATCGCAAAGTCAAAGTCCAGATCGTGTTCTTTGCCGTCGAGCTGTTCGTAGCGCAGCTTGCCGTCCATCACCTCGTGCACGTGGGCCTGCGTGATCGCCTTGACGCCACGTTCGCGGAATAGCGATTCGGTCCACAGCCGGCTGGACTGCATGAATCCCTTGTCGACGAATCTCATGCCGTCGACCCCGAAATCACCCAGCTCGTACTCATTGGTCAGATAGATGACCTCGGCCAAGTCGCGCACACCGGCGGCGCGCAGTCGATGTTCGACGTTGAAGGTGTACTCGAACGCTGCCCCTTCGCAGGTGCAGGTGCCATGCCCGACACCGATAACGAGGCGCTGCCGCTGGCCGGCCCGCAACTTGGCGATGACCCCGTCGAGCGCCTTGGCGGCCTCGGTGGCGTGGTCGGCAGTACACACCGAATACGAGTGCCCCTCGGGACCGAGGCCCGGCGTCGCCGCGAAATTCAGCTGAGGGCCCGTCGCATTGATCAAATAGTCGTAGCTAAGGCTGCCAGTCTCGCCGCGTCGCCCTTCCTCGGTGTACGTGAAGTCCACCGACGGTGTCTGCTGTTCACCGGTGCCCTCGGGCCGGATAGCGGTTGCCAGCGCCTGGTGAAAGACGATGCCTTTGCGCCGGTAGATCGGTTTGAGGGGAATCAACACCTTCGCCGGTTCCATCCGCCCCACGCCGACCCAGATATTGGATGGAATCCAGTTCCAGTCGGCGTTCGGAGAGATAACGACGATCTCGTGTGCGCGGGGAAGCCATCGGCGCAGGTGCAACGCGGCGGTATGGCCCGCGATGCCGGCGCCGAGGATAACGACTCGTGCCATTGGTCGCTCCTTGATCGAACTCAACTACAGCTGAGGTAGCTAGCCGATCATCATTCTATACCCCCTAGGGTATTTTGTTAAGTGGCATCGACGATCGGATGTCCAGTGCGGCCACCGACGCAATCTGGGGCCACCCGCATTGCGCGCGCGGCATGGAGTCCTCCGGCGCGGCTTGGATAAGTTGTGTAGGTGGGTCACTCAGATAACAACGTGAACGCCGGAATGCTGGGCGGTGTCTCTGAAACCGCATTGCTGACCCTCAACGGCAGGGCTCACCAAGCCGCCAAGCCGAACCCGATCATCGATGACCCGATGGCGATTAAACTTGTTGAATCCATCGATTTCGACTTCGAGAAGTTTGGACGCCGCGGCCAAGAGATGGCGTTGCGATCGCTGGCCGTTGATCGGTGTGAGATCGCATACCTCACCAAGCATCCGGGGGCTACCGTGGTGGCGCTCGCGGAGGGCTTTCAGACCGGGTTCTGGCGGGTGAGCAATGCGCTACCAGATACGCAATTTCGTTGGGTATCGCTGGATCTGGAGCCCGTAATGGAACTGCGGCGGCGCCTGCTGCCGGATTCTGCGCGCGTCACCAACCTCGCACAGTCCGCCTTGGACTACACGTGGATGGACAAGGTCGACTCGCGCGCCGGCGTCTTCATCACCGCCGAAGGTCTACTGATGTACCTGCAGCCCAATCAGGCAATGGAGCTGATCAGTCAGTGCGCCAAGCGCTTTGCCGGTGGACAGATGTTCTTCGACCTGCCACCCACCATCGTCAAGCGGGTTGCCCCCAAGGGTATGCGCGCCTCCAGGCGCTACCGCGTTCCGCCGATGCCATTCAGCCTGTCGGTGAACCAGCTCGCGAGGCTGGTCGACACCGTGCCCGGAATCCGCGCGGTGCACGATGTGCCGATGCCCGAAGGCCGCGGGCTGTTCTTCAAGACCCTCTACCCCGCCCTGTGGCGTTTCCCGCCGATCAAGCCATTCCGCGGCGCCTACGTCCTGCTCGAGTTCGGCTGACCCACCCCGAAGCTACCCCGCCTGGCCGCCGGTCAATCGGCGCGCCCCCAGGCTCAGAACCACCAGCGCGGCCACCGCGACCAGCAGCAGTGACAATGCGATCGCCGCGTCGGGATCATTCACCCGCTGCAGGTAGATCTCGAGCGGCAGCGTGCGGGTGACACCTTGGCGGGATCCGGCGAAAGTCAAGGTTGCGCCGAACTCCCCCAGCGACCGGGCGAAGGCGAGCACAGCACCGGACACCAGACCCGGCATCAGTAGCGGCAGCGTGACCTTCCACCAGACCGCGCTGGGCCGCGCTCCCAGCGTCGCCGCGACAACTTCATAGTCCGCGCCCGCGGTGCGCGCCGCTCCCTCGAGCGATACCACCAGGAATGGCAGCGAGACGAACGTCTGCGCCAGCACCACGGCCGTCGTGCTGAACGCGATCGTGATACCGCCCGCCTCTAGGTAACGCCCGATCAGGCCAAGTCGGCCGAATGCGTAGAGCAGCGCGATACCCCCCACTACCGGTGGCAGCACCAGCGGCAGCAGGATCAGCGGCCGCATCAGCCGCATGAGCCGCGCCCGGCTACGGGCCAGGACCAGCGCCATCGGCACGCCCAGGAGTACGCATAGCGCGGTGCTCGCCGAGGCGGTCTTCAAGCTCAGCACGAGTGCCGTCCGAGACGACGTGCTGGTGATCAGGGACCAGAAATTCGGCCAATCGACCTTGGCCGCCATCGCGACCAGCGGCAGAATCACCAAACCCATCCCCGCGGTAGCGGGCAGGTAAACCCAGCGGGGCAGCTCCGTTGGTCCGTGCATGTCGGCTCGTCAGGGCTTGGCGAAACCAGACCGATCCAGGATGCGGCGTCCTGTCTCGGCCGTGACCATGTCGACGAATTTACGTGCCAGCCCCGGTTGGGGGGCGTTGCTGAGCACCGCGATGGGATAGACGTTCACCGCGGGTGCGGCCTGGGGAAACTTGATAGTGCTCACCGTGCTTCCCGCGCTCATCGCATCGGTGAGGTAGACCAGCGCGGCGTCGGACTGTCCGGTCGTGACCTTGTTGAGGACATCGGTAACGCTGAGTTCTTCACTAACCGGGTTGAGGTGGACCCCGGTGCCGTCTTCGATGCGCTGCGTGGCCGCGCCACAGGGCACCTGCTGCTGGCAGACCACAACGGTTAGATCCGATCGAGAGAGGTCGGCGAACGATCCGACGTGCTTCGGATTGCCCGGCGCGGTGACGATGACCAGTGTGTTGGAGGCGAAGTTCGTCGGATCCGCGGCGAGCAGACCGGCTTTGGCGACCGTGTCCATCTGAGCGGTGTCCGCTGAGGCGAAGACGTCCGCGGTGGCGCCCTGGGTGAGTTGGGTGGCCAACTCGGAGGAACCGGCGAAATCGAGCTCGACACCGACGCCCGGGTTGGCGGTCTTGAACCGTTCACCTATCTGGGTGAAGGCGGTCTTCAGCGATGCCGCGGCAAAAATCGTGATTGAGCGAGCACCTTCGGCCGGCCGTGACGGCGAACCGCAGCCCACCACCCAGACCAGCAGCGCCGACACCATGCCGGCCAGCATCCCGACCCGAGTCACCGGTCAAACCTAGCAGCGACCTCGGAGGTTTCTGCCAGCGAGAACGGGCGGGTCCGTTGCTGACGAATCGTTACCCAAATCATCTGCTCGGCGCGACCGCGCGGAGTTTCGTCAAATTGCTACTGTCCAGTAACATGGGTGCGGATTGATGCCATAACATGCTGAGATCCCAGGCAACAATCCTGTGGTGTGTGACCATCGGGACGATGTTTTCAACGCGCCGAGTGGAAACATAAACGCTGGTGAAGTGCCAGGGTCTGGGTTCAACGGTGAACACGAGGAGGTCATGGCAGTGGAGGTGCTGGTCACCGGCGGCGACACCGATCTGGGACGCACAGTAGCCGAGGGCTTTCGCGACGACGGTCACAAAGTGACTCTTGTCGGCGCCCGGCGCGACGATCTCGAGGTGGTCGCCAAGGAACTCGACGCAGATGCGATCGCCTGCGACATCACCAATCCGGCCAGCCTGGCAGAGGTGCGCGGGTTGTTCCCCCACCATCTGGACACCATCGTCAACGTGCCGGCGCCGACCTGGGATGCCGGCGATCCGCGCACCTACTCGCTGGCGGACACCGCCACGGCGTGGCGCAATGCACTGGACACCACCGTGCTCTCGGCGGTGTTGACCGTGCAGTGTGTCGGCGACCATCTGCGATCTGGCGGTTCGATCATCAGCGTGGTGGCGGAGAACCCACCAGCGGGCAGCGTCGACGCGGCGATCAAGGGTGCCCTGTCGAATTGGGTCGCCGGGCAAGCCGAGATCTACGGCACCCGCGGCATCACGGTCAACGCCGTGGCTTGCGGACGCAGTGTGCAGGCGGGTTATGAAGGGTTGTCGCGCACGCCGGCTCCGGTGGCCGCGGAGATCGCCCGGCTGGCGCTGTTTCTCACCACCCCGGCGGCTCGGCACATCACCGGCCAGACGCTTCATGTGAGCCACGGCGCGCTCGCTCACTTCGCCTGAGGCAATTCGGTTCTCTTGGCTTTTCGGAGCCGGTCGCTACGGTAGAGCCCGTGGCTATCCGGCTTGGTTTCCAGATCCCGAGTTTCTCCTACGGTACCGGCGTCGACAAGCTCTTTCCGTCAGTCATCGCGCAGGCGCGCGAGGCCGAGGCGGCCGGCTTCGACTCGCTTTTCTTGATGGACCATTTCTATCAACTGCCGATGTTGGGGACACCGGACCAGCCCATGCTGGAGGCCTACACCGCCCTGGGCGCGCTGGCCACCGCTACCGAGCGGCTGCAACTGGGCACCCTGGTGACCGGCAATACGTACCGTAACCCCGCGTTGTTGGCAAAGATCATCACGACGCTGGATGTGGTCAGTGCCGGACGTGCGGTCCTCGGCATCGGCGCTGGATGGTTTGAACTCGAACACCGCCAGCTCGGCTACGAGTTCGGCACCTTCACCGACCGATTCAATCGGCTCGAGGAGGCGTTGCAGATTCTTGATCCGATGATCAAGGGTGAGCGTCCGACCTTCTCCGGGAGTTGGTACCAAGCCGAATCGGCGATGGCCGAACCCCGTTACCGTGACCGCATCCCGATCTTGATCGGCGGCGGGGGTGAGAAGAAGACCTTCCGCATCGCCGCCCACTGGGCCGATCATCTCAACATCGTCGCGGCGCTGGATGAATTGCCTCGCAAGATGGATGCCGTCGCCGCCCGATGCGAGGAAGCGGGGCGGGATCCATCAACACTGGAAACCAGTGTGATGCTCACGGTGGTGGTCGACGAGAAGGCCAAGGTGGAGCGCCCTCCCGCGGAGACGAGCAGGCGCATGGTGACCGGCAGCCCGGCACAGATCGCCGATCAGGTGCAAACCAAAGTGCTCGACACCGGCATTGACGGCGTGATCATGAACCTCTCCGCGCACGGCCACTCCCCCGGCCTGATCACCACCGTTGCCGAGGCACTGCGCCCGCTATTGACCGGGTAGGCCGCTCAGGGTTTGTGCGATGAGCCGCCGGTGGGAGGGCGGATCCGGTTGCGCCGGTGTGGCTAATTACACATGCTCACGAGTTGGGCTTGCGGGCCTGGTTTGACTAGCGTGTAGCTAACTGCAGTGCGCCCGTCAGGAGATCCGTCAGGAGCAGCGTCACATGAGCCCCCAGCCAGAAACCACAGCACAAGCACGTCCGCGCCATCGTGTTGTCATCATCGGATCTGGCTTCGGCGGACTCAACGCGGCAAAGAAGCTCAAGCGTGCCGACGTCGATATCAAGCTGATTGCTCGCACCACCCACCACCTGTTCCAGCCGCTGCTCTACCAAGTGGCTACCGGAATCATCTCCGAAGGTGACATCGCGCCGCCGACACGCGTGGTCCTGCGCCGGCAACGCAACGCGCAGGTGCTGCTGGGCAACGTGACCCACATCGACCTGGCCAAGCAATCCGTCGTGTCGGACTTGCTCGGTCACACCTACGAAACCCCATACGACACCCTGATCGTCGCCGCGGGCGCGGGCCAGTCCTACTTCGGCAACGACCACTTCGCCGAGTTCGCACCTGGCATGAAGTCGATCGATGACGCGCTGGAACTACGCGGACGGATCCTGAGCGCCTTCGAACAGGCCGAACGGTCGCGTGATGCGGAACGACGGGCCAAACTGCTGACGTTCACAGTCGTCGGGGCCGGACCCACCGGTGTCGAAATGGCCGGGCAGATAGCCGAATTGGCCGAGCACACGTTGAAGGGCGCGTTCCGCCACATCGACTCCACCCGGGCGCGGGTGATTCTGCTCGATGCCGCTCCGGCGGTGCTGCCGCCGTTTGGCGACAAGTTGGGTGAGCGGGCGGCGGCACGGCTGCAGAAGCTGGGGGTGGAAATCCAGCTCGGCGCGATGGTCACCGACGTCGACCGCAACGGCATTACCGTGAAGGATTCCGACGGCACCATCCGGCGCATCGAATCCGCGTGCAAAGTGTGGTCCGCCGGTGTCCAGGCCAGCCGGTTGGGCCGGGACCTTGCCGAGCAGTCCGAGGTTGAGCTCGATCGAGCCGGCCGGGTCCAGGTGCTGCCCGACTTGTCGGTCCCGGGACACCCCAACGTGTTCGTCATCGGCGACATGGCTGCGGTCGAGGGCGTGCCCGGGGTAGCCCAGGGCGCCATCCAGGGCGCGAAGTACGTCGCCACCACGATCAAGTCCGAGCTGGCCGGTGCCAACGCTGCGGAACGCGAGCCGTTCCAGTACTTCGACAAGGGCTCCATGGCCACGGTGTCGCGTTTTTCCGCGGTGGCCAAGATCGGTCCAGTGGAGATCAGCGGCTTCATCGCTTGGCTGGCCTGGCTGGTCCTGCACCTGGTGTACCTGGTCGGGTTCAAGACCAAGGTCAGCACGCTGTTGTCGTGGACGGTGACCTTCCTGAGCACCCGGCGTGGTCAACTGACCATCACCGAACAGCAGGCTTTCGCCCGGACGCGGCTGGAGCAGCTGGCCGAGTTGGCTTCCGAGGCGCAGAGCACCGAGGCGCGACAAGCCAGCTAGGCCGGTATGGTCGCGGCCGACTCGCAGCGTGACTATCCGACTCCGCGGCGCCCGGTGACCGCAATGACCGCAATGACCGCAATGACCGCTAGCCGATCAACCGTTCCGCTTGCCACGTACTAAGAGTTCCGCCCTCGGCGAGCTGCAGCACTGTCGAACCGGCCTCGATTGCATCAGTGAACTCCCCTGTGGGGTAGCGTAATTCGCTGACCGTCGCACGGGGAGCGCAAATCACGTCATCGGCCAGTGATCCAGCGCCCAGTTCCATCCGGTGTCGCAGCATCGGACGACCGTCCAGGTCCGCATGCAGCGATCCCGACCAGAATCCTTCCCGCTCACCGCATCTGCCGATCTGGATGCGTTCGCGCAGACGGACCCGGCTAGCGCCATCCAACTGCACCGTGACAGACGACAGATGCCGGGCGGCAGCGGCGACGATTGTCGGCTCGAGGTCCACATCCAGCTCCCCGGCGACCTCGATTTTCCAGCGGGCTCGGGAAGTCATGGTCTGTGCGCCGGGCAACACCACGGCCGCGGCCGCACTTCGCAATCGCAGCGACGCCCCCTCCTCAACGATGATCTGGAGGTCGAAGCTGTCGCCCCCTAGCGGCGTTGCCGCAGCCGACACCAGAAACACCGTGTCGGCCGCGGTGCAACGGGCCGCAATGCCGCCCCGGCATCGGATGCGCGGCAGCCGGTTTCGCGATGCAACCAGCAGAACCTCGGAGTGCATCAGCCTGCGGCGGCCAACTGACTACGCACCCAGTCCAGTACCTTCGTCGCGGCGGGGTCCTCGGTCAACGACTGCAACACGGTCGGACGTCCGTCGCGTACCGCTTCGGCGTCGCGAGCCATCACCTTCAGATCGGCGCCCACCAACGGGGCCAGATCGGTCTTGTTGACCACCAACAAGTCTGAAAAGGTCACACCGGGCCCGCCCTTGCGGGGAACCTTGTCGCCGCCGGCTACATCGATGACGAAGATCTGCACATCCACCAGGCCCGACGAGAAGGTGGCGGTGAGGTTGTCACCACCGGATTCGACCAAGATCAAGTCCAGCGCGTCGTGTGCGGCGATCAAGTCGTCGATCGCATCCAGGTTGGCGGTGATGTCGTCGCGGATCGCGGTGTGCGGACAGCCACCGGTTTGCACCGCGGTTATCCGGCTGTCCGCCAATACCGCATGCTTGCGCAGAAAGTCGGCGTCCTCGGTGGTGTAGATGTCATTGGTCAGCACCGCGAGGGACAGCTCGTCTCGCAACTGCCGACATATCGCCGCCACCAGTGCGGTCTTGCCGGATCCAACTGGGCCCCCGACCCCGATCCGCAACGGCTCCCCCGGCTTTCGAACCCGCCGTGGCCGGTCGTGATGGTCGTGGGTGTGATCATGGGAATGCTTGGCCATGCAATACCTTTCATGAGGCGAACAAGGGCCGCTCGCGTTCGGCGTGATGTTGCGCCAGCGTATCGAGCAGTGGGTCGGACAAATCGGCCAGTCCGATTACCGCTTCAGCGGCGGTAGTCGTGCACAGCTCAGAGAGCTGGAACGTGAGCACGGCCACGTCGGTGGGATCCAGCGCGAGCAGCCGCTGGGCGGCGGTAGCCGAGCCGGTCATCGTGGTGTAGACAAGTTGCAGGGCAAGGTGTTCGGGGGTTAGCCCCGCCAGCGCTCCCACTCGGCCTGCAGCCACCGCCAGATGGGGTTTTGCGCCGAGGGCGTCCCAGTCCGCTTCCGGCCAGATCGCCCGAGCCAGACGCACCAGCCCTCGTCCCTGGCTACGTGAGGCATCCCGCGCCGCGGGCGAAGGTGTGCGGGCGTCGGTTTCCCGATCTGCGCCATCGGGGGCCAGATCGCCTCGCTGCACAGCGGCAGCGATGGACGCGGTGACCAGGCCGTGGCTGCGGATGCGTCGCTTGAGAAACGCCTCCAGGCTTGACAGGTTGGTCACCAAGCCGGCGGTGATGGCCTCCTCGACGCCGCCGGAGTGCACGTGGGCACCGGTGGGTAGCCGAGAATCGGCCAGGGTGAGGAGCATCGCGAGCGTGGTCACTAGAACAAGAAATACCGTTGCGCCATGGGGAGTTCGGTGGCCGGCTGCTGCTCCCATACCTCGCCATCGATACGCACGGTGAACGTATCGGGGTCGACCTCGATGCGCGGCTGTGCGTCGTTGAGTGGCATGTCGGCCTTACCGACGGCCCGGACATCGGCCACCGGAACTAGTCGGCGGTCGACGGCGATCTGATCTGCCAGACCGGCCTCGATGGACTGTGCTGCGACGAAATGCACGGAGGTCGCCGCTGCCACGGCCGGCGACGCGCCGAACATCGGGCGCGGAAGCACCGGCTGAGGCGTGGGTATCGAGGCGTTCGCATCGCCCATCGCGGCCCAGGCGATGGCGCCACCCTTGACCACCGCGTGCGGGCGTACCCCGAAAAAGGCTGGCTCCCACAACACCAGATCGGCGAGCTTTCCCACCTCCACCGAGCCGACCTCGTGGTCGAGACCGTGCGCGACGGCCGGGCAGATGGTGTATTTGGCGACATAGCGCCGTGCTCGATTGTTATCGGCCGAATAGCGGCCCGACGGGTCGCCCTCCAAGGCGCCGCGGCGCTGCTTCATGACATGCGCGGTCTGCCAGGTCCGCATCACCACCTCGCCGACCCGGCCCATCGCCTGGGAGTCACTGCCGATCATCGAGATCGCTCCGATGTCGTGCAGCAGGTCTTCGGCGGCGATGGTGGATGGCCGAATCCGACTCTCCGCAAATGCCAGATCTTCAGGAATCCGTGGGTTGAGGTGATGGCACACCATCAACATGTCGAGGTGCTCGTCGAGGGTGTTGACGGTGTGCGGGCGAGTCGGATTGGTGGAGCTGGGCAGCACGTTGGGATGTGCCGCAACGGTGATGATGTCGGGGGCGTGCCCGCCTCCGGCTCCCTCGGTGTGGTAGGTGTGAATGGATCGCCCGGCGATCGCGGCCAGCGTGTCCTCGACGAAGCCCATCTCGTTGAGAGTGTCGGAGTGTAACGCGACTTGAACACCGGCGGCATCGGCGACGGTCAGGCACGCATCGATCGCCGCCGGTGACGAACCCCAGTCTTCGTGAAGCTTGAAACCTGATGCCCCACCACGCAATTGCTCCCACAACGCGTCGGGATTGACGGTGTTGCCCTTGCCCAGCAACGCGATGTTGACCGGCCAGGAATCGAGGGCTTCCAGCATCCTGGCCAGATGCCATGCCCCGGGCGTGACGGTGGTGGACTTGCTGCCTTCCGCTGGGCCGGTGCCGCCGCCGATGATGGTGGTGATACCCGAACCGAGGGCCTCGGCGATGACCTGAGGACAGATCAAGTGCACATGGCAGTCGATCGCACCCGCGGTGACGATGCGCCCGTTTCCGCCAATGATCTCGGTGGACGGTCCGACCACTAAGTCGGGATGAATACCCGACATGATGTTGGGGTTGCCGGCCTTGCCGATTGCGACGATGCGCCCGTCACGAATGCCGATATCCGCCTTGATGATTCCCCAGTAGTCAATGATTACCGCGCCGGTGATCACGGTGTCGGGCGCGCCCTCGGCCCGCGTGACCCGCCCCTGGCCCATGGACTCGCGCAGCACCTTGCCGCCGCCGAACACCGCCTCGTCCCCCGCCAGTCCGGGCCCCCCGCAACGGTCTTCGGTGATTTCGACCAGCAGATCGGTATCTGCGAGCCGGATCCTATCGCCAGTGGTCGGACCGTACAGCTGTGCGTAGCGCTCCCTGGACAGCCGCGCCATCAGTCGTCCAACCTTCCAGGTGGATTCAGCGTCAGCCCGTACACCGCGCGTCTGCCCTCCAGCGGCACCAGGCTGACGGTGTGGGCAACGCCCGGCTCGAAGCGGACCGCGGTGGCGGCCGGAATGTCGAGACGGTAGCCGTGGGCGGCAGCGCGGTCGAACGACAGCGCCGCATTGGCCTGCGGAAAATGGACGTGACTTCCGACCTGTACCGGGCGGTCGCCGGTGTTGACGACATGCATCTCGATGCGCTGAGCGGCCGTGTTAATTTCGATATCGCCTCTGCCGTAGTGGATTTCACCGGGGATCATCGGATCGGATGATGGACGGTGACCAATTTGGTGCCGTCCGGGAAGGTCGCCTCAACCTGTACGTCCGCGATCATCTCGGGCACTCCTTCCATCACATCGTCTCGACCCAGGACCTCACAACCGCTGGCCATCAGCTCGGCCACCGTGCGGCCGTCGCGTGCACCTTCAAGGACGTGGTCGGTGATGAGCGCTACGGCCTCGGGGTGATTGAGACGCAAGCCGCGAGCCTGTCGGCGGCGGGCCACCTCGGCGGCGTAAGACAGCAGCAATCGCTCCTGTTCGTGCGGCGTCAAGCGCATGCTTTGGGATCCTGCCACGCCGTGACGGTTCTGGCCTTTCGAGGCGAGAGTGACCGAGGTCACCCGTCGATGGGCGGCGCCTCGAGATTCTGCAGCCGCACTTGCCCGCGAGCGATCACATGATCGGCGTCGTCGGTGATCACGACCAGCCACAGCTGCTGGCGTCGGCCGCGGTGTAGTGGCTCGGCGGTGCCGTAGACGGTTCCCGAGCTGATCGCACGCAAAAAGTCGGTGTTGTTGTTGACGCCCACCACACCGCCGCCGCCGCGGGTGCTCAGCCAGGTGAACGCGGCCATGCTGGCCATGCTTTCGACCATCGAGCAGTAGACACCCCCGTGGACTAGGCCCATTGGCTGCAGGTGCTTGGGCTTGACCTCGAGCTGCGCACGAGCGCCATCGGCGGTGAGTTCGGTGAACTCCAGGCCCAGTTCAACATCGAAAGGTGCAGAAACTGTGGGCGGGATGGCTACGGCGGGGTCCGCCTCCGGCGACGATGGCACGTTCTTGTGTCTACACCATCGGCGTCTGACCAGCGTTGCGGATCAGCCAGACGCCTGCGGACCGCTCCGGGCGCGGCTATTCCGGCCGCAAAACGGGCGAGCCCCGTGCACTAGGCACGGGGCTCGCCGATCGAGTAGACCGGGGGTCACTGCAGCCCTCAGGACTCCGGCACGGTCATTGTTGCTCGACCAGAACTACAATAGGCAAGGCTGCCCTAATTTTGCAAGCATCGACTGCGTAACATTGTCGACGTGTCGTCCCTACGCATCCCGGGTACCTGTCCTGGGTCGGCTGTCTCCCGATTGCTCGGACCGCGGATGTCTCCGGATTTGCCCGGAACTAATCGCCGTTGGTTACGACAGCCGGTAGTAAGCCGGAGTACTCTGGATTCAAAGCTGATGGAGCCGATGGAGCTAAACGAACTATGGCCAAGCTGACGCGCCTGGGGGATCTGGAACGCGCGGTCATGGATCACCTGTGGTCCACCCCCGAACCCCAGACAGTTCGACAGGTCCACCAAGCGCTCTCGGCGCGGCGAGACCTCGCCTACACAACCGTGATGACGGTGCTGCAGCGGTTGGCCAAAAAGAACCTGGTTTCTCAGATCCGCGACGACCGGGCGCATCGGTATGCACCGGTGCACGGGCGTGACGAGCTGGTCGCCGGGCTGATGGTGGATGCGCTGGCCCAAGCCGAGGACTCGGGTGGCCGGCAGGCCGCGCTGGTGCACTTCGTCGAGCGTGTCGGAGCCGACGAGGCGGACGCGCTTCGCCGAGCGCTCGCCGAATTGGAAGCAAGTCATCGCATTCCGCCATCTGCTGGCGCTCCGGTGGACAGCTGAGGGAGACTAGCAGCGTGTCCGCGCTGGCCTTCACCATCCTCGCGGTGCTGCTGGCCGGCCCGACACCGGCCTTGCTGGCACGCGCCACGTGGCCGTTGCGCGCACCTCGCGCCGCAATGGTGCTCTGGCAAGCGATCTCCCTGGCCGCCGTACTTTCCGCCTTCAGCGCCGGAATCGCGATTGCGACCCGATTGCTCATGCCCGGTCCCGACGGGCGGCCCACGGCCGGCATCATCGACGCCGAAGGCCGGCTCGGTTGGCCGCTGTGGGCGGCCTACGTTTCCGTCTTCGCGCTCACCGTCCTCGTGGGGGTACGGCTGGTGGTCGCGGTGGTGCGTGTTGCCATCGCCACCCGGCGACGGCGGGCCCGTCACCGCATGGTCGTCGACCTGGTCGGAGTGGGGCACGAAGCGACCTTGGCCCAGCCTTGCGCGCGGACTCGCGATCTGCGCGTCTTACACGTCGCGCAACCACTCGCCTACTGCCTGCCCGGGGTACGTAGCCGGGTGGTGGTCAGCGAGGGGGCGCTCACCACGCTCAGCGACAAAGAAGTCGCGGCAATACTTACCCACGAACGGGCTCATCTACGGGCCCGCCATGACCTTGTTCTGGAGGCGTTCACCGCCTTCCACGAGGCCTTTCCGCGGCTGGTTCGCAGCGCCAACGCATTGCGCGCGGCGCAGCTACTGGTTGAACTGTTGGCCGACGACGCGGCAGTGCGCGCCGCGGGACGAACCCCACTGGCTCGGGCCCTGGTCGCCTGCGCGTCCGGGCGGGCACCGTTGGGCGCCCTAGCCGCGGGCGGTCCCAGCACGCTGGTGCGGGTGCAGCGGTTGTCGGGGCGAGGCAACAGCCTGGCGCTGGCCGCGGCCGCCTACGCGGCCGCTGCGGTGGTGCTGGTGGTCCCCACCGTGGCGCTGGCCGTACCGTGGCTCACGGAATTGCAGCGGTTGTTCGACCTCTGACGCGCCGCGACACGCCTCGGAGTTTCTATGCCACAGTGGGTCGGACTAGCGTTCGGAAAAGCTTTGGCATGAGTTCTCTAATCTGAGTGGCCTCACCGAAAGGCAAGATATGAGTTCGTCGGAATCGAGCACCGCTACCGCCCAGATCGGTGTTACCGGCCTGGCCGTGATGGGTTCGAACATCGCCCGCAACTTTGCCCGACATGGCTACACGGTGGCCTTGCACAACCGCTCGATCGCCAAGACCGACGCGTTGCTCAAAGAGCATGGAGCTGAAGGCAAGTTCGTCCGCAGCGAGACGATCAGCGAGTTCCTCGCCGCGCTCGAGACGCCGCGCCGGGTGCTGATCATGGTCAAGGCGGGCGAGCCCACCGATGCCGTGATCAACGAACTCGCAGATGCCATGGAGCCCGGCGACATCATCATCGATGGCGGCAATGCGCTCTACACCGACACCATTCGCCGTGAGAAGGCGGTGCGTGAGCGCGGACTGCATTTCGTCGGCGCGGGGATCTCCGGCGGCGAGGAGGGCGCGCTCAACGGGCCATCGATCATGCCCGGCGGCCCCGCCGAGTCGTACACCTCGCTGGGCCCGCTGCTGGAGGAGATCTCGGCACACGTCGACGGCGTTCCGTGCTGCACTCACATCGGGCCGGACGGGTCGGGGCATTTCGTGAAGATGGTGCACAACGGCATCGAGTACTCCGACATGCAGCTCATCGGCGAGGCTTACCAGCTGCTCCGTGACGGGCTGGGGATGAGCGCCCCGCAGATCGCCGACGTGTTCAGCGAGTGGAACAAGGGCGATCTGGACAGCTATCTGGTGGAAATCACTGCCGAGGTGCTGCGCCAAACGGATGCGAAGACCGGAAAACCCCTCGTCGACGTCATTCTGGACCAGGCCGAGCAGAAGGGCACCGGTCGCTGGACCGTGAAATCCGCCCTCGACCTCGGGGTGCCGGTGACCGGCATCGCCGAAGCCGTCTTCGCGCGAGCGCTGTCGGGGTCGGTGCAGCAGCGCGCGGCCGCGGTTGGGCTGCCTTCGGGGCGGCTGGGCGACAAGCCCGCCGATCCGGACACCTTCACCGAGAACGTCCGGCGGGCCCTGTATGCCTCGAAGATCGTGGCCTACGCGCAGGGGTTCAACCAGATCCAGGCCGGCAGTGCCGAATTTGGCTGGGACATCACTCCGGGCGACTTGGCCACCATTTGGCGTGGCGGCTGCATCATTCGGGCCAAGTTCCTCAACCGGATCAAAGAGGCGTTCGACGCGGAGCCGGCCCTAGCCAGCTTGCTGGTCGCGCCCTATTTCCGCAGCGCCATCGAATCGGCCGTCGACAGCTGGCGCCGCGTGGTGTCCACGGCGGCTCAATTGGGTATACCGACCCCCGGGTTCTCGTCGGCCCTCGCCTACTATGACGCGCTGCGCACCGAACGGTTACCCGCCGCACTCACCCAGGCCCAGCGCGACTTCTTCGGCGCGCACACCTACGGCCGGATCGACGCGGCGGGCAAGTTTCACACGCTGTGGAGCGCAGATCGCAGCGAGGTGCCGGCCTAGCCCGGCGAGAACGGCTCAGCGAAGGGCAACCATGAGGTTCTTGGACGGGCATCGGCCCGGGTACGACCTGACGTACAACGACGTATTCATCATGCCGAATCGCTCCCTGGTGGCGTCCCGGTTCGACGTGGATCTGTCGACCGCCGACGGTTCGGGTACCACCATTCCCGTGGTGGTGGCCAACATGACCGCGGTGGCCGGGCGGCGGATGGCCGAGACCGTGGCCCGCCGCGGTGGGATCGTGGTTCTGCCGCAGGATCTGCCCATCCCGGCGGTGCACCAAACCGTGGAGTTCATCAAGAGCCGCGACCTGGTGCTAGACACACCGGTGACGCTGGCGCCCGAGGATTCGGTATCCGATGCGATCGCGTTGATCCACAAACGTGCCCATGGGGTCGCCGTTGTGGTCTCCGAGGGCCGCCCAATCGGCTTGGTGACCGAAGCGTCCTGCGTGGGCGTGGACCGCTTCTCCAGGGTGCGCGATATCGCGGCCCTGGACTTTGTCAGCGCTCCGGTGGGCACCGAGCCGCGAAAGGTCTTCGACCTGCTAGAGCACTCGCCCATCGAGGTCGCGGTGCTGACCCGGCCCGATGGCACGCTAGCCGGCGTGCTGAGCCGGACCGGGGCGATCCGCGCCGGGATCTACACGCCGGCCACCGACGCGGCCGGCCGGCTGCGCATCGCGGCGGCCGTCGGTATCAATGGCGACGTGGCCGCCAAAGCGGGCGCCCTGGCCGAGTCAGGGGTGGACCTGCTGGTCATCGACACCGCCCACGGGCACCAGGTCAAGACACTGGACGCGATCAGTGCGGTCGCATCGCTGGATCTGGGCCTTCCGTTGGCGGCGGGCAACGTGGTGTCGGCCGAGGGCACGCGGGACCTTCTGGGCGCCGGTGCCGACATCGTCAAGGTGGGCGTTGGTCCCGGCGCCATGTGCACGACCCGGATGATGACCGGTGTCGGGCGGCCGCAGTTTTCCGCCGTGCTCGAATGCTCCGCTGCGGCAAGGGAGCTTGGCGGGCACGTATGGGCCGACGGCGGGATCCGTCATCCTCGCGATGTCGCACTGGCGCTGGCAGCAGGCGCGTCCAACGTGATGATCGGATCCTGGTTCGCGGGCACCTATGAGTCCCCCGGCGACCTGATGCGCGACCGCGAAGACCAGCCCTACAAGGAGAGCTACGGCATGGCTTCCAAGCGTGCGGTAGTCGCTCGGACCACCACCGACAGCGCGTTCGATCGGGCCCGAAAGTCGCTGTTCGAGGAAGGCATTTCGACGTCGCGGATGGGGCTCGACCCCGATCGCGGCGGAGTGGAGGACTTGATCGACCACATCACATCCGGCGTGCGCAGCACTTGCACCTACGTCGGCGCGTCGAATCTGGCCGAACTTCATGAACAGGTGGTCATCGGCGTGCAGTCAGCGGCCGGCTTTGCCGAGGGGCATCCCCTACCCGCCGGCTGGTGAGCAGCGCCACACGGCGAGGGCTGATCTGTGCGGGATGGTTTCGTTACCATATGGACTTCAATCCTGCGATGCCCTACCGCGGGATCTAGCGAAAGGGATGACGTGCCGCAGGCACCCGCCGAGGCCGCTGGCTTCCAGGGCGGGCGGTCCCCCGCATCCGCGCCGGGCGCTGCGGCCGCGCCACTGAGCCGCACATGATGTTCACCGCCACCACCGTGAGCATCGTGGCCATCCTGGTGCTCACCCTAGGTACCGCGGTTTTCGTCGGCGCCGAATTCTCGCTGACCGCGCTGGACCGCAGCACCGTCGAAGCCAACGCCCGCGGCGGAGACAGCCGTGACCGCTTCATCCGGCGCGCCCAGCACCGGCTGTCGTTCCACCTCTCGGGTGCGCAACTGGGCATCTCCATCACCACCCTGGCCACTGGCTATCTGACCGAACCCCTGGTCGACGCGTTGCCGCATCCGGCGCTGACCGCAATCGGAATATCCGACCAAATGTCGGACGCCATCACGGTGTTCTTGGCGCTGGTGGTCGTGACGTCGGTATCGATGGTGTTTGGCGAGCTGGTCCCCAAATATCTTGCGGTGGCCCGTCCCCTGCCGACCGCTCGAGCGGTGGTCCTTCCCCAGTGGCTGTTTTCGGTGCTCCTCACCCCGGCGATCCGACTGACCAACGGCGCCGCGAACTGGATCGTGCGCCAGCTCGGCATCGAGCCGGCCGAGGAGCTGCGCTCCGCCCGTACCCCGCAGGAGCTGGTGTCGTTGGTGCGCAGCTCCGCCCGAAGCGGCTCACTCGATGATGTCACCGCGTCGCTGATGCGCAGGTCGCTGCAGTTCGGGACCCTGACCGCCGAGGAGCTGATGACGCCGCGCTCAAAAGTCGTGGCGTTGCAGACCGATGACACCATCGCCGACCTGGTCGCCGCGGTGGCTGCGTCGGGATACTCGCGATTCCCGGTTGTCCAGGGAGATCTGGACGAGACCTTCGGCATCGTCCACGTCAAACAGGTGTTCCAGGTTCCGGCCGCCAACCGCGCGCACACGTTGCTGAGCAGCATCGCCAAGCCGGTTCCGGTGGTGCCCTCGACGTTGGACGGCGATGCGCTGATGGCCCAGATCAGGGCCAATTCGCTGCAGACCGCCATGGTGGTGGATGAATACGGTGGCACCGCGGGCATGGTCACCGTCGAGGACCTGGTCGAAGAGATCGTGGGCGATGTCCGAGATGAACACGATGACGCGACGCCGGACGTGGTGGCGGCCGGCAACGGATGGCGGGTATCGGGGCTGCTTCGCATCGACGAGGTGGCCATCGCCATCGGCTATCAGGCCCCGGAGGGACCCTACGAAACGATCGGCGGCCTGGTGCTGCGCCAGCTCGGACATATTCCGGTGGCCGGCGAAACGGTCGAACTTCCGGCGCTGGACGAAGACCGGGTGCCCGATCAATCGGTACGCTGGCGCGCCACCGTCGTACAGATGGATGGTCGCCGGATCGACCTGCTGGAGCTCACCGAGCTGGCCGCTGCCGAGGACGGTCAGGATGATTCCGACCCGGAGCGGGGCGGCCGATGAACCCGGTGCTGGCTGTGGCCCTTGCGGTGTTGCTGATTGCCGCCAACGCGTTCTTCGTCGGCGCGGAGTTCGCCCTGATCTCGGCCCGGCGCGATCGCCTCGAAGCGCTGGCCGAACAGGGCAGGACCAGTGCGGTCACCGTGATCCGGGCGGCCGAGCAACTTCCGTCGATGTTGGCGGGGGCGCAGTTTGGGGTCACGGTGTCTTCGATCCTTCTCGGACGGATCGCGGAGCCGGCAGCGGCCCAGACCCTGCAGAGATGGTTCGGCTTGGCCGGTTTGGATCCGAGGTTGCTGCACACCTTGTCGTTCGTGGTCGCGCTGGCCATCGTGGTGACGCTGCACGTGCTGCTCGGCGAGATGGTGCCGAAGAACATCGCACTTGCTGGTCCGGAACGCACCGCGATGCTGCTGGTCCCGGCATACCTGCCGTATGTGCGCGCCGCCCGCCCAATCATCTTCTTGTACAACAAGTGCGCCAACGCGATCCTGCGCATCTTTGGGGTGCAGCCCAAAGACGAACTCGACATCACCGTCTCCACGGTGGAGCTCTCCGAGATGATCGCCGAATCGGTATCGGAGGGTCTGCTCGATCCTGAGGAACACACCCGATTGACGCGGGCACTACGGATTCGTACCCGGGTGGTGGACGATGTCGCGGTCCCCTTGCCCAATATTCGAGCGGTGCCCGTTGCTGCCGCGGGGTCCGGACCCACGATCGGTGCGGTGGAGCAAGCCTTGGCCGAGACCGGGTATTCGCGCTTCCCGGTGCTCGGTCTCGACCACCATTTCATCGGGTACCTGCACATCAAGGACGTGTTGGCACTTGGTGACGACCCAGCAACGGTTATCGACCTGGCCTTGGTCCGCCCGCTGCCCCAGCTGGCGAAGTCACTGCCGCTACCCGATGCGCTATCCCGGATGCGTCGCAGCAACAGCCATCTGGCACTGGTCACCTCCGACGACGGCGCTGTGGCCGGCATGGTCGCGCTAGAGGACCTGGTGGAAGACCTGGTCGGCACCCTCAGCGATGCGAAACACCGGAACTGACGGGCGGGACGCCCTATGGCTGCGGCCGCCCCTGATCACCATTTCTGAACCAGTTGGCCAAACGGCGCAAGCCGCAGTCGGATGACGATACGTTGTGGCTGCGAGGACATTGTCGCTTTTCGCGATGGTGTGGCGCGCACATCGGGTCGTGCGGGAGAAGTGGGTCGTTAGCGGTGGTGTGAGGAGCACGTGATGTCGTTTGTGGTGGCGGCCCCGGACGCGGTGACCGTGGCGGTGCAGGACTTGGCCAGCATCGGCTCGGCGATCAACGTGATCAACGCGGCGGCCGCGACGCCCACGACGGGGGCGCTGGCCGCGGCCGCTGATGAGGTGTCGGCGGCGGTTGCGGCATTGTTCGACGGACACGCCCAGGCCTATCAGCTGCTCGGTGCGCAGGCGGCGGAATTTCATGAGCGGTTTGTGCGGGCCATGGCTGCGAGTGCGGCGTCCTACGCCACCGCGGAGGCCGCGAATGCTTCGCCGCTACAGGCCGCGCTCGACGCGGTGAATGCGCCCGCCCAGGCGCTATTGGGACGCCCCCTGATCGGCGACGGTGCCGACGGAGCCCCGGGGCAGCCCGGCGGCGCCGGCGGATTGCTCTACGGCAACGGTGGTAGCGGCGGCAACGGTGGGATCGGCCAGGCCGGCGGGGCCGGCGGGGACGCGGGTTTGATCGGTAACGGCGGTAGCGGCGGCATCGGCGGGCCCGATTCCACCGGTCTGCCCGGTGGCGCCGGTGGGGCCGGCGGATGGCTGTTGGGTGACGGTGGCAACGGCGGCATCGGCGGGGCTGGGACTGGCGTCGGCGGCGCGGGTGGCTCCGGCGGTCAGGGCGGCGCCGCCGGGCTGTTCGGCAGCGGTGGCACCGGTGGGGCAGGTGGGTTCGGCAATTCCGGGACCGGCGGGCCTGGCGGCGCCGGCGGCACCGGTGGGCTGCTGATCGGCAACGGCGGAAACGGCGGCTACGACATCCAGGGCGGTGCTTTCGGCGGAGACGGGGGCAACGCTCGGCTGATCGGCAACGGCGGGGACGGCGGCGTGGAAGCCGGTGGCCCCGGAACTACCGGCGGCGATGGCGGCAATGGCGGGTGGTTGCTGGGCAATGGCGGCAACGGTGCCGCTGACGGTGGCGGCGCCGGAAGCGCTGCCGGGGCCGGAGGCAACGCCGGGCTGATTGGCAACGGCGGTCACGGCGGCCTGGAACACATTGACGGCAACGGCGGCGCCGGCGGCAATGGTGGGCTGCTGTTCGGCAACGGCGGACACGGCGGCGCCGTCGCATTCGGCGGCGCCGGCAGTATCGCCGGGGCCGGTGGTGATGCCGGACTGTTCGGCAGCGGCGGCAACGGCGGCTTCAACGGGTACCAGGGCGTCGGCGGCGCCGGCGGCGCAGGCGGGAAGCTGTTCGGCGACGGCGGCGACGGTGGCGGCTGCGCCGAGAGCAACGGCGGCATCGGCAGTGGCGGTCGCGGCGGCAGCGCCGTCGGGCTGATCGGCAACGGTGGCGCCGGCGGCGTCGGCGGGGTGGGCCGCAATGCCAATGCCGGGGGCAGCGGCGGGAGCGGCGGCAACGCCGCCTCGCTGTTCGGTGATGGTGGGGCGGGCGGTTCGGGTGGATCCAGCGACACCGCTGCCAGCGGCGCCGGCGGCAACGGCGGCACGGCCGCTCTGATCGGCAACGGCGGTGACGGCGGGGACGCCGGCGTCAGCTTTGCCGGTATGGCGGGACCAGGTGGAAACGGCGGTGACGCCAGGTTGATCGGCGACGGCGGCGACGGCGGGCGCGGCGCCCCGGGCGGCGCCGGCGGTATGAGTGGGTCGCTATTCGGGCAGGACGGATCCAACGGGGCTTAGTCGGAAGCGCGGCCCGGCCCGTATGATCTCAGCGGCTACGGCAACACACAAGGATCGCCAATTGAGCTCAACGAGTTGCCAGAGCGCGATCGTGCAGCGCCATGCGCCGCGGTGGGCAACTTGGCTAGGCCATTGTGACCTGGTGCTGCGCGCCGCCGGATGCGGCAGTCGCGCTGTCGGCCGGTAGTCTGACCTAATTGCCAGTAAGGGAGGAAGCAATGACGGATCGCGTGTCGGCGGGGAATTTGCGCGTCGCTCGGGTGCTCTACGACTTCGTAAACAACGAGGCCCTGCCCGGCACCGACATCGACCAGGACAGCTTCTGGGCGGGCGTGGACAAGGTGGTCACCGACCTCACCCCGCAGAACCAGGATTTGCTGAAAACTCGCGATGATCTGCAGGCCCAGATCGACAAGTGGCATCGCCACCGGGTGATCGAGCCGTTGGACCCGCAGGCCTACCGCGAGTTCCTCACCGAGATCGGGTACCTGCTGCCGGCACCCGAGGACTTCACCATCACCACCTCCGGGGTTGACGACGAGATCACCACGACCGCCGGCCCGCAGCTGGTGGTGCCGATCCTCAACGCGCGGTTCGCCCTCAACGCTGCCAACGCCCGCTGGGGCTCGCTCTACGACGCCTTGTACGGCACCGACGTCATCTCCGAAAGCGACGGCGCCGAAAAGGGCCGGGGCTACAACAAGGTCCGTGGTGACAAGGTAATCGCCTACGCGCGCCAGTTCCTCGACGACAGCGTGCCGCTGGCGGGGGCGTCCTACACCGATGCCACCGGCTTCAAGGTGGAAGACGGACAGCTGGTGGTGTCGCTGGCGGACACGTCCGCAGCGCTGGCCGATCCCGGCCAGTTCGCCGGCTACACCGGCGCCGCCGAGAACCCAAAGTCGATCCTGCTGGCCAATCACGGGCTGCACATCGAGATCCTGATCGACCCCGAGTCGCAGATCGGTGCCACCGACGGCGCCGGCGTCAAGGACGTGATCCTGGAGTCCGCGATCACCACCATCATGGACTTCGAGGACTCGGTGGCCGCGGTCGACGCTGACGACAAGGTGCTGGGCTATCGGAACTGGCTCGGACTGAACCGGGGCGATCTGTCCGAGGACGTCACCAAGGACGACAAGACCTTCACCCGCGTGCTCAACACCGACCGCACCTACACCGCCCCGCACGGTGGTGAGCTGACCTTGCCCGGCCGCAGCCTGTTGTTCGTTCGCAACGTGGGCCATCTGATGACCAACGACGCCATCGTTTCGGACGCTGAAGGCGCCGAGGGCGCCCCGGTGTTCGAGGGCATCATGGATGCGCTGTTCACCGGCCTGATCGCCATCCACGGTCTGCGAAGCACCGATGCCAACGGGCTGCTGACCAACAGCCGCACGGGCTCCATCTACATCGTCAAGCCCAAGATGCACGGTCCCGCCGAGGTGGCGTTCACCTGTGAATTGTTCAGCCGCGTCGAGGACGTGCTGGGGTTGCCGCAGGGGACCATGAAGGTCGGCATCATGGACGAAGAGCGACGTACCACGCTCAACTTGAAGGCATGCATCAAGGCGGCCGCCGACCGGGTGGTGTTTATCAACACCGGCTTCCTGGACCGCACCGGTGATGAGATCCACACCTCGATGGAAGCCGGCCCGATGATCCGCAAGGGCGCGATGAAGAACACGGCGTGGATCAAGGCCTACGAGGACGCCAACGTCGACACCGGGCTCGCCGCCGGCTTCTCCGGTAAGGCGCAGATCGGCAAGGGCATGTGGGCGATGACCGAACTGATGGCCGACATGGTGGAGCAGAAGATCGCCCAGCCGAAGGCCGGCGCGACCACCGCGTGGGTGCCATCACCCACCGCGGCCACCCTGCACGCGATGCACTATCACAAGGTGGATGTGTTTGCGGTGCAGAAGGAGCTGCAGGGCAAGACCCGCACCAGCGTTGACGAATTGCTGACCATTCCGCTGGCCAAGGAACTGGCCTGGGCGCCCGAGGAGATCCGCGAAGAGGTCGACAACAACTGCCAGTCCATCCTCGGTTACGTGGTGCGCTGGATCGACCAGGGCGTCGGCTGTTCGAAGGTTCCCGACATCCACAACGTGGCCCTCATGGAGGACCGCGCCACCCTGCGGATTTCCAGCCAGTTGCTGGCCAACTGGCTACGGCATGGCGTGATCACCAGCGAGGATGTGCGGGCTAGCCTCGAGCGCATGGCACCGCTGGTGGACAAGCAGAACGCCGGAGATCCCGAATACCACGCGATGGCACCCAATTTCGACGACAGCATCGCATTCCTGGCGGCCCAGGATCTGATCTTGTCGGGGGCACAGCAGCCCAACGGATACACGGAGCCGATCCTGCACCGTCGTCGTCGTGAATTGAAGGCACGCGCTGGTGCCTGATTCTCGCTGGCCATCGGTCAATCTTCGACGGAGAGGACGCTGATACCGGTATGGGTAGGCACAGTTTGCCCGACCCCGAGGACTCCGCCGACGAACCGTCCGATGATCACGATGCGGAGAATCAGGATTGGGACGATGAGCTAACCGGCCAGCCTGGTGGGGGTGCGGGCTCGGCGGCCGCTGATCCGGGTGCCTTCGCGCATCCCCAGGCTGCCGATTCGGCCGGCGGCTACCCCTACCCCGGGTGGGAGCAGTCGGGTGACACCGCTGGGCATTTCGGTGATCAGGGGGCTGACGAAGACTCCGCAGACGAGGACGGCTACTGGGCCGACGAACAGGTCTTCGACGAGAGCCAGTACCTCGAACAGGACCCCTACGGCGCCGACGATCGGCATCTGGAGCTGGGGGCCGAGGAATACCCGGACTTCGGGACGCACCCGGATGGCCCCGAGCCCAGTGACCCCAAACCGGCGGCAACTCCCCCGCCGCCGCTATTTCGTGTTGCCGGCCATCGTGGATTGCGCGGCTGGCAGGGCGGCCACCGCAGCGCCGACGGGCGGCGCGGAGTCAGCGTCGGCGTGATCGTGGCCTTGGTGGCCGTCGTGGTGGTGGTCGTCGGAGTGATCGGGTGGCGCTTCTTCGGTGACGTGTTGTCCAACCGCTCGCAGACCGCCGCGGCTCGTTGTGTGGGTGGAAACGACACCGTCGCCGTCATCGCCGACCCGTCGATCGCCGATCAGGTCAACGATTTCGCCGACAGCTACAACGCATCGTCGGGACCCATTGGTGACCGGTGCGTGTCGGTGGCTGTCAAGGCCGCCGACGCCGACGCCGTCATCACCGGCTTCATTGGGAAGTGGCCATCCGAGCTGGGTGCTCAGCCCGGATTGTGGATTCCCGGCAGCTCCGTCTCGGCGGCGCGGCTGGTCCAAGCCGCGGGTAAGGAAGCCATCAGCGACAGTCGATCGTTGGTGACCTCGCCGGTGTTGTTGGCGATCCGGCCCGAGCTGCAGCAGGCGCTTGGCAACCAGAACTGGGCCGCGTTGCCCGGTCTGCAGTCGGATCCCAATTCGATGGCCGGCCTGAAATTGCCGTCTTGGGGTTCGCTGCGCCTGGCGCTGCCGGTCGGGGGTAACGGGGACGCCACCTTCCTGGCCGGTGAAGCCGTGGCGGCGGCGGCGGCCCCCGCTGATGCGCCGCCGACCGCCGGCATCGGTGCGGTGCGCACGCTGATGGCCACCCAGCCCAAGTTGGCGGACGGGTCGCTCAGCGAAGCGATGGACGCCCTGCTCAAGGCCGACGACGTGGCCGCGGCGCCGGTGCACGCGGTGATCACCACCGAGCAACAGCTGTTCTTGCGCGCACAATCGTTGTCCGACGCGAAGAAGAAGTTGAGTTCATGGTTGCCGCCCGGCCCGGTCGCGGTCGCCGACTACCCGGCGGTCCTGCTCAATGGGTCGTGGTTGTCGCAGGAGCAGACCACGGCGGCCAGCGCCTTTGCCCGGTACGTGCACAAGCCGGAACAACTCGCGAAGTTGGCGAAAGCGGGATTTCGGGTCGACGATGTCAAGCCGCCCAGCAGCCCCGTCACGAGTTTTCCGGCCTTGCCCGCTCCCCTTTCCGTTGGTGACGAGGGAATTCGCGCCACACTGGCCGATGCCGTGGCCGCACCGTCGATGGGAGTTGCCGCGACCATCATGCTTGACCAGTCGTTGTCCACCGACGACGGCGGCAAGACTCGCCTAGCCAATATCGTTGCGGCGCTGCAGAACCGAATCAAGACGCTGCCGCCCACCTCGGCTGTTGGGTTGTGGACGTTTGACGGGCGCGAGGGCCGAACCGAGGTGCCCACCGGGCCACTCGCCGACCCGGTAAACGGGCAGCCCCGCTCGGCGGCGCTCAACGCCGCGCTGGACAAGCAATATTCGTCAAACGGTGGCGCGGTGTCGTTCACCACGCTGCGGATGATCTATGAGGACGTGCAGGCGCATTTCCGTGCCGACCAGGCCAACTCGATCTTGGTGATCACCGGGGGACCCCACACCGACCAAAGCCTCGATGGCCCTGGCCTGGAGAATTTCATCCGGACCAGCGCGGACCCGGCCAAGCCAATCGCGGTCAACGTCATCGACTTTGGTGCCGATCCGGACCGCAAGACGTGGGAAGCCGTTGCTCAGCTCAGCGGTGGTAGCTACCAGAACCTGGCGACCTCGACGGGCCCGAACCTGGCCGCCGCGGTCGACACCTTCTTGAGCTGACCCGGCTACCCGCGCGGATCGATACGGGCCTAGCCGACCAGCAGATCGAGTGCGGCTTGCGTATACGCTTTGGGATCCTCCACCTGCGGGTAGTGGCCCAGACCGGGTAATTCGATGACCCCGGCGTTCGGGCGCAGTTCACGCAACCCATTGAGCACGTTCGTTGTGGCCACCGGGTCATCGAGGCCCCAGACGAACCCCAGCGGTTTGGGCCAGTCCCGTACCGCGTTGTGCCAGCGCTGCGCGTACCGCTCCCGCTCTTCGAGGTAGCTGATCAGAAGATGCGCGATGCGATGACCGTTGTTGTGCGTCAACAGTTCCCACTGCGCCTCAGCTTCTTGGGCAGACAACGGGTGCTGCGCCGAAAACAGTTTGCCGAAACCCCGCGTGAACCCGCCCCGGTTGACCAAACGAGCCGCGATCGGCCCCAGCGGACCACGCAACACCTTCTGAATGGGACGTAGGCTGGCGCGTTCGAGGATCACGCTGCCGTTGCTGAGGACCACGCGTTGCAGCTCGAATGGGAGCCGGCCCTCGAGGTCGCGGGCAAGCAACTCGGTCGTCACCGAGGTACCCATGTCATGAGCCAGCACCACCACCGGTCCGGTGACGTTCTGGGCTACTACGTTTTGCACCAAATCGGCCTGTTCCAGCAGGCTGTAGCGGTGCGGACGGGGCTTGTCCGACAGACCGAAACCAAGAAAGTCCATGGTCAGCCAGGCCTGACCCGCCAGGTACGGAATCACCGACCGGAAGTCGAACGAACTGGATGGGAATCCGTGCAGGAGCAGGACCGTGGGCGCAATGCCCTCACCAGATCGCACGAACACCTTCCCCGCAGCCGTGTTTATCCAGCCGCCACCCGCACGCCAGTCGCTAACACTCGGTGATGTCACCCTTCGGGCATACCATCGTGAGCACCACGACAGGAGGGTAACGAGGGTAATGGGCCGGCAATTCACTCCGGATTTCACTCCGGATCCGAAGTTGTACCCATTCGCATCGCGCTGGTTCGACAGCTCCCGGGGGCGCCTGCATTACATCGACGAGGGCGACGGCCCGCCAATCCTGCTATGTCACGGCAACCCGACCTGGAGTTTCCTGTACCGCCACATCATCGTGGCGCTGCGGGATCACTTCCGCTGTATCGCTCCGGACTACCTCGGTTTCGGCCTGTCCGAGCATCCCGGCACGTTCGGGTACAAGGTCGACGAGCATGCGCAGGTGGTTGGCGAGTTCGTCGACCACCTGGGTCTGGACAACTACTTGACCATGGGCCAGGACTGGGGCGGACCGATCAGCATGGCGGTCGCGGTCGAGCGCGCCGAACGGGTGCGCGGAATCGTGTTGGGCAATACCTGGTTCTGGCCGGCCGACACGCTGACGATGAAGGCGTTCAGCACAGTGATGTCCAGCCTTCCCATGCAGTACGCGATCTTGCACCACAATTTCTTCGTGGAACGGCTGATTCCGGCCGGAACGACCCATCGCCCGAGTAGCGCGGTCATGGAGCACTACCGTGGCGTGCAACCAACCGCGTCAGCACGTGTGGGTGTCGCGGAGATGCCCAAGCAGATCCTGGCCGCGCGTCCATTGCTGGCCAGGCTTGCCAGCGAGGTGCCGGCACAGCTGGGTACCAAACCCGCCCTGCTGGTATGGGGTATGAAGGACTTCGCATTCCGGCCCGAGCCGATGCTTGCGCGGATGCGCGCGGTGTTCGCCGATCATGTCCTGGTCGAACTGCCCGAGGCCAAGCATTTCATCCAGGAGGATGCCCCCGACGAGATCGCCGCGGCAATCATCGCGCGGTTCGGCTGACCTGTGGGCCTAAACCCCGGCGGTGCGCCGGGGCTGCCCCGAGGCGTGCCTCCAATTGTTCCGGACATGATGAATTCCACCTGCAATTTTATGGCTATTGTGGTGAATTAAATGCGCCAAGTGTAAATGTTCTCTAATATCGTCAATTCATCACAGCGCGAATTGCTAATGTTGCGATAAGTCGAATCAGTTACGGTGAATTGCGCGCCCTGAACAGGGTGTTTGTCCTACTGAAATGCGACATTGTTCCGTCGAATCGATGTTTGAGAGGAAAGCATAATGTCGTTTGTGGTGGCCGCTCCCGAAATGGTGCAAGCGGCGGCGTCAGATATAGCAAGCATCGGCTCGACGATCAACATGGCGAATGTGGCGGCAACCGCGCCCACCACTGCGGTGTTAGCGGCCGGTGCGGATGAGGTGTCCGCGGTCATCGCCGCCTTGTTCGCCGCGCACGGCCAGGCCTACCAAATCTTGAGCGCTCAGGCGGCCCAATTTCATGACCAGTTCGTTGCGGCGATGACCTCGGCCGCGGGGGCCTACTCGGGCGCCGAAGCCGCCAACGTCTCGCCGCTGCAATCGCTGCTTGACGCGGCCAACGGGGAGACGATGGCGATGTTGGGGCGCCCGCTGATCGGCAATGGAGCCGACGGGGCACCGGGCCAGGCCGGTGCGGACGGTGGCTTGTTGTTCGGCAACGGCGGCAACGGCGGCAGCGGGCTGGCCGGCCAGGCGGGTGGGGTCGGTGGGGCCGCCGGCCTGATCGGCAACGGCGGCAATGGCGGCGCCGGCGGTTCGGGGTCGAACGGATTGGCCGGCGGCAGCGGCGGCGCCGGTGGGTGGCTGATCGGCAACGGCGGCAATGGCGGCGTCGGTGGGATCGGCTCGGCGGCCGTCGGTAACGGCGGGTCCGGGGGTGCCGGCGGGGCGGCCGTCGGGCTGTTCGGAAACGGGGGCATCGGCGGGGCCGGCGGGGGCGCCGAAGGACTCAACGGCGGCGCCGGCGGCGTGGGCGGCATCGGTGGAAAACTATGCGGCGACGGCGGGGCCGGCGGGATCGGCGGGATGGGCGCCGCCGACCCGAGCGCGGCGGGCGGCGCCGGCGGCGCCGGTGGATCCGCTGTCGGGTGGTTCGGCGATGGCGGGGCGGGCGGCGCCGGCGGCCCTGTGGTGCCCACGGCGGCCCTGGGCGGGTTGGGCGGGGCCGGTGGTGCCGGCGGCAATGGCGGACAACTGTGGGGCGACGGCGGGGCCGGCGGGCTCGGTGCGTTCGGTCAGCACGGCGGCGGGGCCGGCGGTGCCGGGGGCAATGCCGGAATGGTCGGCAACGGTGGCGACGGCGGCACCGCTCTCGGTCTCGCCCACGGCGGCGACGGGGGCACCGGCGGGACGCTGATCGGTAACGGCGGTGCGGGCGGCGGCGCGACGATGTCAGACGCCGGGGACGGCGGTGATGCGGTCGGCCTGATCGGCAGCGGCGGGGCCGGTGGCATCGGTGGGGCCGCCCTGGCTGGCGGCACCGGTGGGACTGGCGGGGATGGCGGCCATGGCGCCAAGCTGCTGGGCAACGGCGGTGCCGGCGGGGCCGGCGGAGCGGCCGGGGGCGGACTCGGCAACGGCGGCAACGGTGGAAACGGCGGCGAGGCCGCGCTCATCGGCAACGGTGGTGCTGGTGGTGACGCGGGCACGTCCGGGAGCAGTCGCAACTTCGGGGACGGCGGCAACGGCGGCGATGCACAGTTGATCGGCAACGGCGGCAACGGCGGGCGCGGCGGTGTCAATGGAACCGGGGGCACCGGCGGCACCGGCGGGACGGTGGCCGGGGCAAACGGGACCGACGGGCCCTAGCCGGAAACCCGCGGCCGACCGGGTCGGCCCTAGGCGAAAGCCTCCACCGGCGGGCAGGAGCAGACCAGGTTGCGGTCGCCATAGGCGCCGTCGATACGGCGCGCCGCCGGCCAGACTTTCGGCCGAAACGCGGTGCCGAGCGGGTAGGCCGCTTCCTCGCGGGTGTACGGGTGGTCCCACTCGCCCACCAGCAAACACTGCGCCGTGTGTGGCGCGCCCCGTAGCGGATTGTCGTCAACGGGCCACTGTCCGGACCCGACCCGGTCGATCTCGGCGCGGATGCTGATCATCGCGTCGCAGAACGCGTCGACCTCGGCCAGGCTCTCGCTTTCGGTCGGCTCCACCATCAGCGTGCCGGCCACCGGGAAGCTCATGGTAGGTGCGTGAAATCCATAGTCTGCCAACCGCTTTGCGACATCGTCGACAGTCACTCCGGTTGCCTTGGTGATGCCGCGCAGGTCCAGGATGCACTCGTGGGCGACCATGCCGTTCTCGCCGGTGTAGAGCACCGGGAAATACTCGTCCAGACGCCGCGCGATGTAGTTGGCCGAGGCGATCGCGGTCAGCGACGCCGCGCGCAGACCGTCGGCGCCCATCATGCGGATGTAGGCCCAGGTGATGGGCAGGATCGAGGCAGACCCGTAGGGCGCCGCCGACACCGGATCCCCTTGGGGTAGTTCCGGCGCGAACGGATGGCCCGGCAGAAACGGAGCCAGATGCGACCGCACCGCCACCGGACCCACTCCCGGACCACCGCCCCCGTGCGGGATGCAGAAGGTCTTGTGCAGGTTCAGGTGGCTGACATCGCCGCCGAATTTGCCCGGTCGGGCCAGGCCCACCAGCGCGTTGAGGTTGGCGCCGTCGACGTACACCTGGCCGCCGGCGTCGTGCACCGCCGCACAGATGTCGGCAATGTCGTGCTCGTAAACGCCGTGCGTGGAGGGGTAGGTGATCATCAGCGCCGCCAACCGGTCGGCGTGGTCGCCGACCTTGGCACGCAGATCGTCGAGGTCGACATCGCCGTTGTCGTGGCAACCCACCACGACAACCCGCATCCCGGCCAGGGCGGCCGAAGCCGCATTGGTGCCGTGTGCGCTGGACGGGATCAGGCAGATATCGCGGTGCGGCTCCCCCCGGCTGGCGTGGTATTCGTGGATGGCCAATAGGCCGGAGTACTCCCCCTGTGAGCCCGCGTTGGGCTGCAAGGAGACCTCGTCGTAGCCGGTGATGGCCGCCAACCAGCCCTGCAGCTCAGTGATGAGCCGACGCAGGCCCGGGGTATCCGAGGCCGGGGCAAACGGATGCTGACGTCCGAGCTCAGGCCAGGTAATCGACTCCATCTCGGTTGCGGCATTGAGCTTCATCGTGCATGAGCCGAGCGGAATCATGCTGCGGTCCAGCGCAATATCTTTGTCCGCGAGTTCGCGCAGGTAGCGCATCATCGAAGTCTCGGTGCGGTAATTGGTGAATGCGGGATGGGTCAAGAACTCTGAGGTGCGCGTCGCGATCTCGGCGCGTGCTGCCTTGGCGGCCGACACCCCGAACGCGTCCAGGACCGCGGTCACGTGCGCGGCGGTGGTTACCTCGTCGCAGGCCACCGACACGTGGTCAGCGTCGACGCGCCATAGGTTGACTCCGCTCGCCTTGGCCGCGGCCACCACCTCATCGGCACGGTCGGGTACCCGCGCCAGCACGGTGTCGAAGAACGTGTCGTGCACCAGCGCGTCGCCCAGCGCACCGGCGATGGTCTCGGCATGCCCGTGCACCCGCCGGGCGATGCCGGTCAGCCCATCGGCGCCGTGATAGCTCGCATACATTGCGGCCATCACCGCCAGCAGCACCTGAGCGGTACAGATATTGCTGGTCGCCTTGTCGCGGCGAATGTGCTGCTCGCGGGTCTGCAGCGCGAGACGATAGGCCGGGTTGCCGTCACTGTCGACCGATACGCCGACCAACCGGCCGGGCAACTGCCGGGCGTGCTTGGCGTGCACCGACAGATATCCGGCGTGCGGGCCGCCGAATCCCATTGGAACCCCGAAACGTTGGGTGGTGCCGAACGCGATGTCAGCACCGATCTCGCCGGGCGGCGTGAGAAGTGTCAGCGCCAACAGATCGGCGCCGATGGACACCAGCGCGCCGCGGTCATGGGCCTGCTGGATCAGGGCGGTCCAGTCGGTGATGCGCCCACTCGCCCCGGGCAGCTGGGCGATCACCCCGAAGAATTCGCCGTCGGGCAACCCGTCGCGCAGGTCGGTGGTGACGATCTCGATACCCAACGGCTTGGCGCGCGTGGCCAGCACTGCGGCGGTTTGGGTAAACAGGTCGGCGTCCACCGCGAGACGCTTGGTGGAACTGCGCGTTGCACGGTGCATGAGCGTCATGGCTTCCGCCGCCGCGGTGCCCTCGTCGAGCATCGAAGCATTCGCGATCTCGAGGCCGGTGAGATCGGTGACCATCGTCTGAAAGTTGAGCAACGCCTCGAGCCGCCCCTGGCTGATCTCGGGCTGGTACGGCGTGTAGGCGGTGTACCAGGCCGGGTTCTCCATGATGTTGCGTAACAGAACCTGCGGCGTGAATGTGTCGTAGTAGCCCTGTCCGATCATCGACACGGCCGTGGTGTTGGTGTCAGCCAGCGCACGTAGCTCGGCCAGGGCCTCGGCCTCGCTGGCGGCCGGCGGCAGCTGATCTAGGCCCGGCGCGCGGCCGCTGTCGGTGGGCGTATCGAAAATCCGCGTCGGCACCGCCTTGGCGGCCAAGTCGTCGAGCGAGTCGACGCCGATCACCGCAAGCATGGTCGCGATGGCCTGGTTGTCCAGCCCGATGTGGCGGTCTGCGAAGGTCGACTCGAACATGGAGTGGTCGGACACGGTGACTCCTGACTGGGCAGCGGACGGGCCTTACCCAAGGCCACGTGCGGGCAGAGGACTAGCGGGCCCTCTCCCTCTGTCTTCACCCGTGCACCAGGCGCCTGAGAGATTCAGCGCCCAGCCCAAGCGGGCGCCTTTCCCCATCGGCGGGCGAGGACCGCTACGGGTCACCACCGCTTTCCAGAGGCATCGTCATCCAGCGCGGTCCGGGGGCCTGAGAGATTGACGGAGAGGTGTTGCTCCTTCGGCGTCCGTAGCTGGCGGCCACAGAACTCTCCCGCACGAGAACGATGCGTCGCCCAGTTTACTCGGCCAGCCGCAGCGACGGCGCGCTGCACGCCGATGCGTGGTGCCGAAGGCGGTCAGCCGATCTTGCGGTCTCGATGCTTGCGGCGGGACGCCAACTCGTCTTCAGGGGCGGCAATGGATTCTCCGCCGTCGGCCCGCTCGCCGTGGAAGTCGGCGATGACTCCGGTCAGCTCCCGCATCGCGCCCGAAACCGCGATGCCGAACACACCCTGGCCGCCTTGCAGCAGGTCTACGACCTCCTCGGCCGACGTGCACTCATAGACGGTTGTCCCGTCGGAGAACAGGGTGATGTTGGCCAGATCCTGGACCCCGCGCTGACGCAGGTGATCGACCGCAACCCGGATGTTGTGCAGCGAGATGCCGGTGTCGAGCAATCGCTTTACGATCTTGAGCACCAGAATGTCTTTGAAGGAGTACAGGCGCTGACTGCCCGATCCTGCCGCGCCGCGGATCGAGGGCACAACCAACGAGGTGCGTGCCCAGTAGTCGAGTTGGCGGTAGGTGATACCCGCAATCTGACAAGCGCTTGGACCGCGGTAGCCGACCAGCTCGTCGGGTACCGAATCGTCGGGGAACAGTCCCTGCTGCACGGGTTCGCCTGCTGCAGAGCCATCGTAAGAACCGTTGGTCCCAGCGGTTGGGTTGGCTGCAAGATCCAGCTGTTCTTGACGTGGCTGGTCGCTCACGGTGTTTCCTCTCGCCGATCGCGCTGTTGTGTCACTAGCTGCGTCACTGGCTGCCTCGGCAACCACGTTTGCTCAGGGCCGAGTGCTGAAGAGCATACGCTGTTGGACCGTTGCGGTCCGCGGGTTGATCATCAAGTCGCCTTCAAAGTATGGACGCTGCGCGGGCCCGTGAGCGCCATCCCCTAGGCGTGTCGAGATGGCATGTTGCGAGATGAGACGGATCCGTGACGTTGTTGATCCTCCCTCACGATTGCTTTTTTCCTGCACCTTTGTTGGGTCAGGTGGCCTTGAAGTCGTCGGGCGAAACGCTGTCGAGAAACTCTTTGAATTTCTCGACCTCGTCCTCTCGAACGGCGCTTCCGGCCTCCTCGTCACCCTCGTCGGGTATCAACAGGCCGGCCTGGGCCAGCACCGCCTCCTCGACATAAATCGGAACACCGACGCGCAGCGCAATCGCCACCGAGTCGGAGGGGCGAGCCGAGACCGTGATGTTGCGGTCGAAGATCAAATCCGCATAGAACGTGCCCTCTTGCAGATCGACGATGCGCACTTCCTTGAGGGAATGCCCGAGCGCGGCAATGAGATCCCTGATCAAGTCGTGCGTCAACGGCCGGGGCGGCTCCACGCCTTGTTGCTCAAGCGCGATGGCAGCGGCCTCGGACTGGCCGATCCAAATCGGTAGGTACCGGTCACCGTCGGCTTCGCGCAGCAACAGCACCGGCTGGTTCTGCGGTTGCTCGACGCGAATGCCGACAACACGAACTTCACCCATCTGTGTCTGCCCTCCACACATCCCGCCGTGACCGACCATTGCTCAGCGTGACGACGCGGTGAACACCCATCCCATTGCCACTGTCTGCCATTGTCGGGCCTTTGTCGCCGAACACCGAGCTGTCGAGGAAAGTCTAATCCTCAGCGGTGCAGAACGTCGCGTACAGCGGATTTGATTAACGAGGTGTGCAAGGTGATCGCCAGTGCGGCCACCTCACGCGCCAAGTCGTCGGCACGGTCGCGCGCGCCGGCCTTGTCGGCCTTGACCAACGGCCCGGCGATCTGTGCGATCAGGTCCGACTGCCGGTCGGCCGCCGAGCGGAAAGCGCGCAGGTGCCGTGGCTCCACGCCGTATTCCGACAGCGCACGGGCGCACTGCAGGATTACCACGGCGTGTTCGTCGAAAAACCCACCCGGCCCGGTTGTGATCACGCCAGCCTTCAACACCGCACTGAGCAGTTCGTCGTCGACGCCCGAGCGCTCGATCAGGTCTTCGCGACTGAGCCGAACTCGCGCCGGCGCGACCGCCCCGGTGTCAGATCCCCCGTCAGGTCCGGCGGTGCCGGCACTGTTACCCGCCACCGACACCAATTTCGGTACCCCGTAAGGGGATCCAATCGCCGGCAACTGGCCGTCGGGCTGGGCGTCCAGCTCCGACCTGATTACTTTGAGCGGTAGGTAATGATCACGCTGAGCGGTGAGTATGAAGCGCAGCCGCGCACAGTCGTACGCGGTGAACCTCCGATACCCCGATGCCGCGCGCTGCGGCGTCACCAGCCCTTCGGCCTCCAGGAAACGGATCTTGGAGATGGTGACATCTGGGAAGTCCGGTCGGAGCAGTTCCAACACCGCCCCGATGGACATCCCGGCGAGCGCGGGGCTATCGGGCGCGCTCACTGGCCTCCGGTGCCCCCGTCGTCGTCACCTTGCTTGGGGCCGGTCAGGAAGACCAGGCGGAACTTGCCGATTTGAACCTCGTCGCCGTTTGCCAACACGGCCGAATCAACCGGCTCCCGGTTGACGTAGGTGCCGTTGAGGCTCCCGACGTCCACGACGCTGAACTCGTTGCCTTCCAAGCGGAATTCGGCGTGACGACGGCTCACCGTTACGTCATCGAGGAAGATGTCGCTGTCGGGATGCCGACCAGCCGAGGTGATGGGTTGATCGAGCAGGAAGCGCGACCCGGCGTTGGGCCCCCGCTTCACGACCAGCAACGCCGAGCCGGCCGGCAGTCCCTCTACCCCTGAAACTGAGCTTTCGGTGCCCGACTGGGTGGGGGCGTCCAGTTCGTTGAGGAAGTCAGCGCGGAAGACCGATGTCGTCTCCACGGTAACTTCGTCAGAAGTCTGGTCCCTATCTCTTGCTGCGTCCATGTCCGTCACCCGCTGCTCCTCACTGGCCGCTATCGCCTTGACCGCCGAGCCGGTCCACCGGCTTCTCCCTCGGATATACCGCTTGAACTACCTTTTACTGCCTTCAAACGCTTCCAACGCTGATCTATCGACCGTACCGCGCGAGGGTCCGCCCCGCGGCGGCGACGTGCCCGCCACTGCGGATCGTATGCCCGAAAGGCTGGTTCCTCATAGGTCAGTCACGGGTCCAACGCACCCCCAACGCTGGCAGGGACCTTAGCAACCGATCATTCGGTCACCGTGTCGCGGTAGGTCTGGGCGTCAAGCAAAGCCGCCAACGCCGATTCCAGCGCGGCGACGTCGGAACCCTCGACCTGCACGTCCAGCAACCAGCCGGTGCCATACGGATCGGTGTTCACCAGCTGTGGCGTCGCTTCCAGATCAGCGTTCACCGCGGCCACCTTGCCCGAGATCGGGGCAAACAGATCAGACACCGACTTGGTCGATTCGACCTCGCCGAAGGTCTCCCCGGCGGTCACTTCGGCACCCACGTCGGGCAGCTGCACGAAGACCACATCACCGAGCGCAGACTGCGCGAAGTCGGTGATCCCGACCCGCACGGTGTCCTCCGCGGTCCGGCGAATCCACTCGTGCTCGGCGGTGTAGTGCAGGTCGGCGGGGATATCGCTCACGGTAATCCTGTTCTGGTCGGTTTTCGGTGTTAGTTCATTTGACGGGCTGAGCGTATTGGTGAGGTTTTGGTTGCCGCAAGGCGGTCACGTCTACGCGGTCGGACTGCTGTACCGACATCCGCCCGCCGACACGTTTGATGCTGTCCTCTGCGCCACCCGGAATGTTCATCGCCGCGGCCAGTGTAGGTGGATCACCAATCGCCAGAATCGAATACGGCGGTGAGAGGTTCTTGTTGTCGATTGTCAACGCACCGGGAGCACCAACGACCCAGGTATCCACACCGACCCGAACCGACTGCTGAGCGTCACTGACTTGGATCGCCTCGGCTCCGGCGGCACGCAATTCGTTGATCACATCGAGCATCGCTTCCGGCGCCACCCCCGGCCCCGGATCGTCGATTCGCACCGTGACCCCGGGCCCGGTGGCGCCCACCGCACCGACCAGGATGGACAACGCGGCCAGCCTGGCCTGAGCGCTCTCGATCGCGGTCTGGTCGTTGTTACCGGAAGCCTCCAGCGCGTTGAGAGTGTTCTGCAGGTCGGTCACTTCGGCATTGAGCGTTCCCTCGCGTTGCCGCAGCGAGTCCAGCAACACCAATAGGTCCGCGGGCCGGGCCGTTTCCAGCGAGTCGCCGGACTCGGTCTGGCGCACCTGGGTCACGATGGCCACCCCCAAAACCAGGCACAACAGGATCGCCAGCGCCCCAAACAACAACCGGGAACGGCCGCGGCGCGCGCCGGTGGAATCTTGAGTCTCGCGCGGTCCACGGTCGGGCCGGGAACGGTCGGCAGGCATCTCGTGACGACCGTGCTTGGCGGTTGCGTGACTTTTCGGGGTCGTCTTGGAGTGACCGTGTTGGGTTGCCGTGCCACGGTTTTCGTCACGGCTTTCGTCGCCGCCGGCGGCGCAACGATCCTGACTCACAGTGACCTCATCTCCGTATCTCCGTCATGCTCCGAACAGCCGGCGCCGCAGCGCCGCCGCGTTGCCGAAGATGCGAATTCCCAGCACGACGATGATCGCGGTGGACAACTGCGTCCCAACGCCCAATTGATCGCCCACATAGACGATCAGGGCGGCTACCAAGACGTTGAACACGAACGACACCACGAAGACCTTTGGGTCGAAGATTCGCTCGAGATAGGCGCGAAGTCCGCCGAACACCGCGTCGAGCGCGGCCACCACCGCGATCGGCAGATACGGCTGGATGGCCTCGGGCACGCTGGGGTGGAAAACCAGGCCCAGCACGATGCCCACGGCAAGTGCCGCAATTCCGATCATGCTGGCTGATTTCCCGTCGGCTTCTCTCCCCCGCAAACCACTAATACCAGAGCTTCTCTCACTAGGGCCCAATCTGCTTGGCGAACTTGACATCTCGAATGGATCCGGCGGGCAGTGCCAGACCGTCGCCGACGTTGACGCTAACGCCGACACCGTAGGAGATCTCCAGCAGCTTAAGACGGCGCATGCCGGGACTTCGGTCGAAGGCGTCTCGCATCGCGTGAGGCGGTCCGACAGCGAGGATGGTGTACGGGCTACTGGTGGGATTGTTGTCGACCAGAATCGCTCCACCGGCCTGGCGGATGGTGACATTCGGTCCGATCCGGACACCGTCGACCGAGACAGCCTCGGCCCCACTTGCCCACAGCGAGTTGAGCACGAGCTGCAGATCGCGGTCCAAGATGATTTGCTGGCTGCCGCTGACGCGCTGCTTGGATGCGTCGGAAAGATTGGGCCCGACACCGGGGTCGGTCACCGTCACCGTCAAGCCAGGGCCGATGACCGGTGTGCTGGCAGCCGCCAGATTGAGGGCGTCGAGCTGGGTCAGCAGCCGTTGTCCTTCGACGTCGTCGGCCAACGCCAGCCGCTGCACGTCGTCGACCTTCGCCGAGAGTGCGCTGCGCCGCTGGGCCAGTTCGGCGGCAGCGGCCTGAGTGGAACGCACACTGGTCACCAGCAGCTGCTGTGCCGCGTGCACGCCGGGGGCAACCAGGCGCGCTTGCGCGACCGCGGCAGCGAAAACCGCGGCGACCAACGTGGCCGCCAGGGCCTGCCACAGCCAGCCGAAAGCGCGGGCTCGAACAGTTCGCTGGGCGCCGGAACTCTCGCGTTTGGCGGCTGCCGCGGCGTAACCGGGATCGAGGTGGTCGGACAGCAGGGCACGAAGCAGCGACGGCACCGGGTTCCGTTTAGGCCGCGCGGCGTGGGCACTGTAGCCGGCGTTGGGGTCATAGCCACCGAGCAGCCGGCCCGCCTCAGCCATTCCCGCCCGCATTTCGGCCGACCGGCTGGAAAGTCCGGTGCTTGATCTTGGGAATCCGGCGCACCACCATCGTCATCTGCACGATGTAGAGCACAAATGCCCAGAGGTATGCATACAGACCCCAGATCAGAAACGCCCAGCCGCATGCCTTGAGCGCTCGGCTCCACAACGCATCCCACTGGCCCAGCAACAGCACCGGAAACCCGGCCATCAAAGCAAACGTGGCGGCCTTGCCGACGTAGGTGACCGGCAGCGCCGACACCCCCCGGCTCCACAGCGCCGGCAGAGTCAGGGCCAGCGCCGCGTCGCGGGCCAGCAGTGCCGCGATGAACCACCACGGCACGATCCCGCTCAGCCCCAGCACGATGGGCACCGTGATCATGTAGAGCCGATCAACGGCGGGGTCCAGCAGCACGCCCAGCCGGGACGACTGGTTGAGGAGCCGGGCGATCTTGCCGTCGGCCCAATCCGAGGCCCCGCTGAACATCAGAATCGCCACCGCCCAGCCATGGGCGGGCGCGATCAGCATTACGTAGACGAACACTGGGATCAGGGCCAGGCGGATGGCGCTCAGCAAGTTCGGTACCGTCAGCACCCGATTCTGTGCGAGCACTGGCTTCATGAGCGGTGACCTTAGCTGGGTGACGAGGGAGCCCGCATCACGGGCGCCGAACGCCCGAACGGGAACCTGGCCCCACGGTAGGGCACGAACATGAATCCGGCTGCACGGTTGCGGCCCCGGCTCACCGGAAGACGCCGGGCAGGCTCAGCGTAGAGAGAGTGTCGTCGGACAGTGGGTTGTCGTTGACCATGTAGGTCCATGTCGACGTGGGCCTGGCCAATTTGGACAGATCCAGCCCGGGCTCGTCTTCGAGAACGTTGGCGGTTTCGAAGGTCTGCTGTGCCGCCTCGATCGCGTCCGCGGCCAGCGAGGCAAACGCGTCCACCGCCATCCGGTGAAACTCGTCAAGCGGATTCTGCCGACCGAGCGCCCGCAGGTGAATGCTTTCCCGGATGTCGGCCAGGTATGCCAGGTGATCTGCCCAGCCCCGGTCGAGGTGATAGAGCATGATCATCCGACAGATCTTCTCGAGGCGGTCCTCGGACACTGTCTCGGATAGCTCCTGGTACCGCTTGGGCGCCAAGTCCGCGAGTTCCTCGCGTGCGGTTGCGGTGCGCAGCAACGTGTTGCGCCGGTCGACGATGATGGCGCGCTGCTGGGCGATCAGTTGGTTGTAGCGCCAGGTGTTTGCGTGCACGTCGAGCATGCGGCCCTCGGCAACTCGCTGGGCGTGGTCGAGCAGCCCGGCCGCTTTGGCGCTGACGATCTGGCCGTCTTCGTCGGTTTCCATCGGAAGCTTGTTGCCGTCCAGGTTGGCCGCGACAACGTCGTCTTCCCAGCTCGAGAAGAACACCGATGATCCGGGATCGCCCTGGCGCCCGGCGCGGCCGCGCAGCTGGTTGTCCAGCCGTTGGGTGTGGTGGCGGCCGGTGCCCACCACGTGCAGCCCGCCCAGTTCGGCGACCTGGTCGTGGTCGGCTTCATCGGATCCGCCCAACCGGATATCGGTGCCACGCCCGGCCATCTGGGTCGAGACGGTGACCCTGCTCAGGGTGCCGGCCTCGGCGATGACCGCAGCCTCTTCGGCATCGTTTTTGGCGTTGAGCACCACCGCGGGAATGTCGCGGCGCAACAGCCGCTCGTGCAGATCTTCGGACTCGGCAACGTCGCGGGTGCCGACCAGGACCGGCTGTCCCGTGTCATGTACCTCGGCGATGTGTTCAACGATCGCGTCGTTCTTGGCCGCCGCGGTGATGTACACCCGGTCGGATTCGTCCTCACGAATGTTGGGGGTGTTCGGCGGTATCGGCGACACGCCCAACTTGTAGAACTGGCGCAGCTGCTCACCGGCCGCCAACGCGGTTCCGGTCATGCCGCACACGGTCACGTACCGATTGATCAGTGCCTGCACCGTGATGGTGTCGAGCACCTCTCCGGTCTCGGTGGTTTCGATACCTTCCTTCGCCTCCACCGCCGCCTGCAGCCCGTCGGGCCAGCGCTGCAGTTGTGCGATGCGACCGCGCGACGCGTTGATCAGGTGAACCGCGTCGTCTCGCACGATGTAGTGCACGTCGCGCTGCAGCAGCACATGGGCGTGCAGGGCCACATTGACTTCGGTCAGCGTGGTCCCGACATGCTCTTCGGAGTACAGATCGATGCCGCCCAGCGCCTTTTCGACCTTGCGCGCTCCGGCCTCGGTCAGGTGGACGTTGCGGCTGTCGGCGTCGGTGGCGAAGTACTCGTCGGCGTCCTTGTCTTTGACGAGTTGGCCCACCAGCTTGATGATCTCCAGCCGCGGTGTCTCGCGGTGAGTCGTCCCGGCCAGCACCAGCGGGACCAGTGCCTCGTCGACCAGCACCGAGTCGGCCTCGTCAATGAGCGCAACATCCGGATTGGGTGAGACCAGGTCGGCGACATCGGTGACCAACTGGTCGCGCAACACATCGAAGCCGATCTCGTTGACCGAGGCATATGTCACGTCGCATTCGTATGCGGCTCTGCGGTCTGCTCCGGTTGATTCGGCGGTGATCCAGCCGACCGTCAGGTCCATCGCTTCCAGCAGTGGCGCCATCCACTCCGCGTCGCGGCGGGCCAGGTAGTCGTTGATGGTCACGACGTGGACATGGCGACCGCCCAACGCGTAGCCAGCGGCCGCGATCGCGCCGGCCAAAGTCTTGCCCTCACCGGTAGCCATCTCGATCACGTCGCCGGCGAGCATGCGCAGGGCGCCAAGCAACTGCACGTCGAACGGTCGCAGCCCGGTCGCCCGCTCGCCCGCTTCCCGCGCGATCGCGAGGAACTGGGGAATGTCGGCGGAGTCGGCGAGGTCTTCCAGATTGAGCAGCCCGGCCGCCTTGCGCAGCTTTTCGTCGTTGAGGTCGGCGGCTTCTTTGTCGAAGTCAGCTGAAGCGGTCACCTGGGCGAGCGACCGGTTTTGATTCTTTTCCGTTGTGGCGCCGAGCAACCGCCAGAATCGGCTGCTCAGGCGGCCCGACTGGGCGCGCGTGGTCTTGGACACAGCCCAACGGTACGCGACGCCCAAACCGCGGCGAGCGTGCGTGTTTGTGCGCGACACGCCGGGCGCCGCTGTACAACTGCGCACGCTCGCTGCCCGCGACGCGCGGCGAGCCGCCTAGGCCAGGTTTGATCGGCGCGGGTAGGCGACGCTCGGGTCGGTGAGAACGTTGACGACGGCCGGAAGCCCGCTGGCGAAGGCGCGTTCCAGCGCGGGACGAAGTTCAGCGGGCGCGGCCACCAGCTCTCCGTGGCCGCCTAGGGCGCGTACCACTTCGTCGTAGCGGGTTCCCGGGCGCAGCTCGGCCACCACCGAATAGCCATAGAGCGCTTCCATCGGGTGCTTCTCCAGACCCCAGATGCCGTTGTTGCCGACCACCGACACGACCGGCACGTTGTGGCGGACCAACGTGTCCCATTCCATTCCGCTGAACCCGAATGCGCCATCGCCTTGCAGCAGCACCACCTGACGCTCCGGCCGGGCCAGCTTGGCGGCCAGGGCGTAGCCGGGCCCCGATCCCAGGCAGCCGAACGGGCCGCTGTCGAGCCAGCAGCCCGGCTGGTAGCTGTCGATGACACGCCCGGCATAGGACCCGAAATCGCCCGCGTCGATGACCACGATCGCATCGCGATCCAGCAGCGGCGCCAATTCCGCGTACACCCGCATGGGGTGCAGCGGGATCCGAGCTTCAGCGAGTTCGGTCTTCTCCCGTTCGCGTGCCTCGGTCTCGGTGTCGCGCAGTTCGCGGATCCAGCTCTGATGGTCGCCAGCATCAGGTCCGGTCAGCGCCGCCAGGATCTGACTCAAGTCCCCGTAGAGGCCGGCGGCAATGGGTCGTGGATGCTGGCGTTCGGGCTCGGCGCGGTCCACCACGATGAGCTGGGTCTGCGGCCCGAAGACTCCGCCGAAGCCCAGACGAAAGTCCATCGGCACGCCGACAATCAGCGCGACGTCGGCCTCGCCCAGCGCTTTTGATCGGGCCCGCGAAAAGGCAAGTGGATGGTCGGCGGGCACGACGCCACGCGCCATCCCGTTCATCAGCACCGGAATCTGCCGTTCTTCGGCAAGGCGCAGCAGCGCGCGCTCCCCGTGGCCCCACCAGACATTCGTTCCGGCCATGATGACCGGGCGCTGGGCCCGCGAGAGCAACTCGGCGGCCCGATCGATTTCCCGGCCGTTCGGGGCCGGGTGTTGTGCGGCTGCCGGTTGCTCGGTCAGAACGCCCGGCCGACCGTCATCTTCTGCCATGGAAAACACGTGGTCCATCGGGAAATCGACGAAGGCGACCCCGGAGTGGGAGCCCACCGCGGCCCGCAGCGCTTGGTCGACCAGGAGACCGGCATCCTCGGCGGACTGGGCGGTGGCGGCAAAGCGGGTCAACGGCGCCACAAACGGCACGTGGTCGATTTCCTGCAGCGAGCCCATCCCCCATCGCCCTGCCGGTGCCCGGCCCCCCAGGACCACCAGTGGCGACTGGTTCTGTTGGGCGGCGGCCATTGCGCTCATGCCATTGGTGACCCCGGGGCCGGCCGTCAGCGCCGCCACGCCCGGCACCCTGGTGACCTTCGACCAGCCTTCGGCGGCGAACGCCGCGGTCTGTTCGTGGCGGGTATCGACCAACCGGACGCCCTCGTCGCGGCAGCCGTCATAGAGCGAAAACAGATGGCCGCCCGATAGGGTGAACACGGTGTCGACACCGCTGGCGCGCAGCCTGCGGGCGACAAGCCGGCCGGCATGAACGGTTTGGACTGGGGCGGCGTCGGTGCTCATGTCCGTCATATTTGGGAAGCCTAGCCACCTCCTTCGGGTACCTTCGCCGAAGGATTTGTATTGAGCAATCACCTCAACACCTCGACCGTGAGGAGTACCGATCTTGGGCCCGAAGCCGTTTACGCCCTCCATCGACTGGTCCAGCGCATTCGTAGATTCGGTGTTTTGGGTGGCTAAAGCGTGGGCGATCAGCGCCGTCTGCGTGATCGCCGCGTTGGCCCTCTTCAAGTTCTTCACGCCGTGGGGCCGGCAGTTCTGGCGAATCACCTCCGAGTACTTCATCGGCCCCAAAAGCATTCGCGTGTGGTTGATGCTCGGTGTGCTGTTGTTTTCGGTAGTGCTGGCGGTGCGACTGAATGTGCTGTTCAGCTACCAGGGCAATGACATGTACACCGCATTGCAGAAGGCCTTCCAGGGCACCGCCGCCAGTGACGAAGCGGTGAAACGCTCAGGCGTACGAGGATTCTGGATGTCCATCGGGGTCTTCAGCGTCATGGCAGTAATACACGTGGCCCGCGTCATGGCCGACATATACCTGACCCAGCGCTTCATCATCGCGTGGCGGGTGTGGCTCACCGACCATCTCACCAAGGACTGGCTCAAAGGTCGGGCTTACTACCGGGATCTGTTCATCGACGAAACGATCGACAACCCCGACCAGCGTATTCAGCAAGACATTGACGTCTTCACCGCGGGCGCCGGGGGAACACCTAATCAGCCGTCCAATGGGACCGCCAGCACGCTGCTGTTCGGGGCCGTGCAGTCGATCATCTCGGTGATTTCCTTTACCGCGATTCTGTGGAACCTGTCCGGCACGCTGAATATCTTCGGCTTGTCATTCCCGCGGGCGATGTTCTGGACCGTGCTGATTTACGTCTTGGTGGCAACGATCATCTCGTTCGTCATCGGGCGGCCGCTGATCTGGCTCAGCTTCCGTAACGAAAAGCTCAATGCCGCTTTCCGTTACGCGCTGGTGCGATTGCGGGATGCGGCCGAGGCCGTGGGCTTCTACCGCGGCGAGCGGGTGGAAGGCGCACAGTTGGAGCGCCGCTTTCTACCGGTCATCCGCAACTATCGCCGATATGTCCGCCGCAGCATCGCGTTCAACGGCTGGAACTTGTCCGTGAGCCAGACCATCGTGCCGTTGCCCTGGGTGATCCAGGCGCCGCGATTGTTTGCCGGGCAGATCGACTTCGGCGACGTCGGCCAGACGGCCACGGCCTTCGGCAACATTCACGACTCGCTGTCGTTCTTCCGTAACAACTATGACGCATTTGCCTCTTTCCGGGCGGCGATCATCCGTCTGCACGGCTTGGTCGATGCCAACGAGAAGGGGCGCGCACTGCCTGCGGTATTGACCAAGCCAAGCAGCGACGAGTCCGTCGAACTCACCGATGTTGAGGTTCGCACCCCCGCTGGAGATCGATTGATCGACCCGTTGGATGTCCGGCTCGACCGCGGCGACTCACTGGTGATCACCGGCCGGTCGGGCTCTGGCAAAACGACGTTGCTGCGCAGCCTGGCCGAGCTGTGGCCGTTCGCCTCGGGAACTCTGAGCCGCCCAGACGGTGCCAACGACACGATGTTCTTGTCGCAGCTGCCCTATGTGCCGTTGGGCTCGCTGCGAGTCGTGGTGTGCTACCCGAATTCCCCTTACGACATCCCGGACGAGGCGGTGCGCGACACGCTGACCAAGGTCGCCCTGGCTCCGCTGTGCGACCGCCTCGACGAAGAACGCGACTGGGCGAAAGTCCTCTCTCCCGGTGAGCAACAGCGGGTGGCGTTTGCCCGGATTCTGCTGACCAAACCCAAAGCCGTCTTCCTTGACGAAAGCACGTCGGCGCTGGACACCGGTCTCGAGTTCGCGCTCTACGAGTTACTGCGCAACGAGCTACCGGACTGCATTGTGGTCAGCGTCAGCCATCGACCCGCCCTGGAGCGACTGCATAACCAGCAGCTCGAATTGCTCGGCGGCGGCCCTTGGCGGCTGGGTCCGGTGAACCAGGAGCCGGCACCGGCCTAACGACACCCCGCTCCCGGCGGAAGCGGCAGCCTTTTCGCCAGAGCCGACGAGCGGTCCCGTTCATCAGAGCTATTGCATGGCGAATTCATGGCCCGCCACCCACCTCGGCGTCAATTGCGGATACCAGCCAGCAATAAATCTACGGCTCACCATCCGGTGAATTAATCGACATCTTCGGGATGCTAATTCAACCGGTCAGGAATTGTTTATCTTCTCGTCATCGCCCACCATGGCAGGCCGCCGCGATACTACTGGAACCCACTCTCCCGCAGTCTGACTGGACCACCCGCGGCCGGGCACATGGCGCACCGACACTGACCCGGGCGATATTCCGAGTGTGATGAATATTCGGGCATCAACTTGCTTCGATCGATCCGCCTATTGCGCTATCTCGCTGAAAGTCATTCGTGTCTCAACAATTCATCGAACCCGGAATTAAAATGGTTTCCAATTAGGACATTTTTGGCATGCCGTCGCGTAATGTCCCGACCCAACCTCGTTAGCGGCAGGTTTTTCTGGCCGATCCAGCGAGATTCGTTGGTATTTGGTTCTGGGAGGAGAACGTGATGGCGTTTGTGCTGGCGGTGCCGGACATGGTGGCGGAGGCTGCGGCCGATCTGGCTGGTGTCGGGTCGGTGATCGATGCCGCGAATACGGCCGCGGCCGGGTCGACGACGGGGATCGTGGCTGCCGCTGAGGATGAGGTTTCGGCGGCGATCGCGGCGTTGTTTTCCGGCCACGGTCAGGCGTATCAACAGATCAGCGCTCGAGTCGCGGAGTTTCACGCCCAGTTCGAGCGGGTCTTGGCCGCCGGTGCGCAAGCCTATTCCGGCGCCGAAGCGGCCAACGCATCGTTCCTGCAAGACCCGCTGCAAACTGCGCTCAACGCCATCAACACACCAGTGCAGGACTTGACCGGGCGGCCGTTGGTTGGCAACGGCGCCAACGGTGTGCCCGGGACCGGCGCAAACGGGGCGGCCGGCGGCTGGTTACTCGGCAACGGTGGTGCGGGCGGCTCGGGTGCGGCCGGCCAGGCCGGCGGCGACGGCGGGGCGGCCGGGCTGATTGGCGCTGGGGGCGCTGGCGGAGCCGGCGGAAACTCGCCGTTAGGCAATACCGCAAACGGCGGGAACGGCGGCACCGGCGGGGCCGGTGGGCTGTTGTTCGGCCCCGGCGGGGTGGGCGGAGCCGGTGGGGCGAGCTTCCTGACCGGTGGAACCGGTGGTGACGGTGGGGCCGGCGGCCTATTCGGGGCCGGCGGACTCGGCGGGGTCGGCGGGTCCGGCAACGTCGGCGGCAACGGTGGGGCCGGCGGGGCCGGTGGGCTGTTGGCGGGTCTGGTCGGTGCCGGCGGTGGTGATGGTGGCAGCGGCGGGCTCGGCGCGGCCGGCGGAGATGGTGGCAACGGCGGAAGGGCCGGCCTGTTTGGCGGCGCGGGTGGTGCCGGCGGCATGGGCGCAACCGGCGGTCACTCGGGTGGTGACGGCGGCGCCGGCGGTGACGCGGGCCTGCTTTTCGGCACCGGGGGCGCCGGTGGGGCAGGCGGTCACGCCTTTGACGGTGACGGGGGCGCCGGAGGGGCCGGGGGCAACGCGGGGCTGATGTTCTCCAGCGGCGGGTCCGGCGGGGTCGGTGGTGCCGGCTCGATCGACGGCGGAGCGGGCGGCGCCGGCGGGGACGCGGGCTGGCTGGGCGGCGGCGGGGCCGGCGGCGCCGGTGGCTTCGGCACGATCAGCGATGGAGGCGCCGGCGGCCGGGGCGGCGTCGGTGGACAGCTATTGGGTAACGGCGGAGCAGGCGGTGCCGGCGGGCAGGGCGGCAATGATGGTGGCGCCGGTGGCCTCGGGGGCAATGGCGTCCTGATCGGCAATGGCGGCAACGGCGGAGTCGGCGGAGTAGGAGAAACGCCGGGTGGTGATGGCGGCGGCGGAATCAGCGGGCTACTGCTGGGCGCAGACGGATTCAACGCCCCGGCGAGTAGTTCCCCCGTGCACGCCCTGCAACAGCAGGCGCTGGCTGCAATCAACGCACCCGTCCAGGAGCTGACCGGGCGCCCGCTGATCGGCAACGGCCTGCCCGGTTCCGCGGGTAGCGGGGAGGCTGGCGCGCCGGGCGGTTGGCTGCTCGGCGACGGCGGAGCTGGGGGGTCTGCCGCTGCGACCCCGGGAGCCGCCGGCGGTGCCGGCGGTGCGGCCGGGCTGGTGGGTGCCGGCGGTGCGGGCGGTGCCGGCGCGAATACGGGGATCAGCAACCCCGGATTCGGCGGGGCCGGGGGTGCCGGCGGGGCTGGTGGATTCCTGCTTGGCGACGGCGGCGCTGGTGGAGCCGGTGGGGCCGGGGCCGGCGCCGGCGGCGGTGTGGGCGGGGCTGGTGGTGCCGGCGGACTGTTGGGCGCCGGTGGGACCGGCGGAGGCGGCGGAGTCGCCCCCTCATTGGTTGACGGCGGCACCGGAGGCGCTGGGGGTGCCGGCGGCGCTGGTGGTCTGTTCGGCGGGATTTTCGGCGCCGGCGGCGGTGACGGCGGGGCCGGTGGATTCACCGGCGGCATTGATGGTGCCGGCGGAGTCGGCGGGGCGGGCGGGAATGCCGGCCTGCTGGGCGGCCCGGGCGGATCGGGCGGCAGCGGCGGCGACGGGATTGCGAAACTGGGACTCAACGCCGACGGAGGCGCGGGCGGTGCCGGCGGCAACGGCGGGTTCTTGTTCGGCAGCGGCGGGACCGGCGGGTTCGGCGGGGTGGGCGGAGTCGGCACCAGCACGGGTATTGGTGGTGCCGGCGGACGCGGCGGCAATGCCGGTTTGCTGTTCTCCGACGCCGGGGTCGGCGGGTTCGGCGGCTTCGGCGGCACCGGCGGCGGAACCGGCGGCACCGGTGGGAATGCCGGGTGGCTCGGGTCGGGCGGGTCCGGTGGCGCCGGCGGCGGTTCCAACGGCGATGGTGGCGCCGGCGGAACCGGTGGCTCCGGCGGACAAATAGTCGGTGATGGCGGCGCGGGCGGCGCCGGCGGGCAGGGCGACCTTCTTGCGGCCGGCGGCAGCGGCGGAGACGGCGGCCAGGGCGGCGACGCCGTGTTGATCGGCACCGGCGGCAACGGCGGCAACGGCGCTTCCGGAGTGCTCGCGGGTATCGGCGGTGACGCGGGCAGCCGTGGATTGCTGCTCGGCGAAGACGGCATCAACGGCGAAGCCGCCCCTCCGATGACGCACATCGTGTTGCTCGGCGGGGATTTCCCGGCGGCGGCTAGCTAGCGGTGCCGGACGGCCGCGGCGATCGACACGACGTGCCGTGATAACTCAGGGGGCCACGCGGGCGCCCGCGTGCGCCGCGGCATGGGCTCCGGCACGGCGCCCGAAGAATGATCCCTCCCCCAGCTGCGTACCGCTCGCGTAGCCCTTGCCATCCTGGGCGATGTTGGAGGCGCACGCGCCGGCCGCATATAGACCCGCCACCACCGACCCGTCGCTTCGCAGCACCTCGCCGTCGACCGATGTGGCCAGTCCACCGAGGGTGAAGCCGGCATACATCGCCTTGCCCAGCGACATGTCGAATGCTCCCCATGGCCCCTTGTCCTGGGGGGCAAGGAATTCCGGCTGTTTGTGAAAGTCGGGATCCTCGCCGCGCGCGGCACAGGTGTTGTAGCGATCCAGCGTCGCAACCAAATTGCCGTCCGGAATGCCAAGTGCGGCTTCCATTTCGGCGACGCTCTCCCACCCGTCGATCAACGGAACCAGCGGCATCTTGGGATGCTGCAGGTGTGCCTCGTCGACGATCAGATAGGCCGCGCTGTCGGGTTGATCCATGATGAACCCCGCCGTGCGGGAATGATATGAGTCCTCGGCGACGAAACGCCGTCCGAGCTTGTTGACGATGACGCCGGTCAGCAGGATCGATGGCGGGTACGGCGGAGCGGTAACGAAGATCTGATCCATGTGTTCGGTGGCGCCGCCGGCCGACACTCCCATCCGAATGCCCAGCCCGTCGTCGTAGGTGTTGCCGAGCACGAACGGCTTCTCGGCCAGTTTCGGGGTGTACTTGGCGACCATCTCGGGGTTCATCACAAATCCCCCGGCAGCAATAATCACCGACTTCGCCTTGATCGCGCCGGTTTCGGTGAACCGCTTCCACATCACTCCGGCTACCCGGGCCGCCGTTCCCGAGCCGTCCACGATGAGTTCGGTGGCGCCCGTCTCGTAGCGGATCTGCACCCCCAGGCTCGCGGCTCGTTTGAGCAGCAGGTCGATCACCATCGACGCGCCGCCGGTGTCACCCGGAACCGGCACCTTGTGGCCGCGTGGCGCCGGCACCGCCTTTTCGAAGAAGGGCCAAACCTTCTCATTGCCGGTGAACATCAATCCCTCGGTGTTGGGCTGGATCACCGCCTTCCCGGGAAAGTAACTACGCTCGAACTGAAAGCCGAGGTCTTCGAGCCAGTTGAAGTGCTCGACGCTACCGTCGCAGTAAGCGCGAATCTTGGCGTGATCGGGCTGGCGCGACACCGCAGCCAAGTACTTGTACATCTCATCGGGTGTGTCCGAGTGACCGGTCGCCTGCTGGACCGCCGTTCCGCCGCCCAGATAGAAATGCCCTCCGGCCAGCGATGTGGTTCCGCCCGCCGCGGCTGCACGTTCGAGCACCAGCACCCGGGCGCCGGCGGCGGCCGCCGCGACTGCTGCGCATCCCCCGGCGATACCGAAGCCGATTACCACCACATCGACGTCATCCGTCCATGAGGTCACCGTGTCTGAGCTAACCGTCGCTGGTATCTCGGTGTTCAACGCTGCTCCCGTTTGATGTAGTCATAAAACGCCTTGATTTCCGGCGAGAAGTACGCAATTTCCACAAACGGCACCCCCGCCTGTGGTGCCGCGACGTAGGCGAACTGAATTCCCCCCGGCATCGAGCCGCGCTGGACCACGCTGGCGCCGTGGTCAGCGGCCTCGGCCAGTGCGATCTCAAGCTGCTCGGGGCCCTCGACCTCCAGACAGATGTGATGCAGGCCCGGCCCGCAATCGCGCAGAAAGTCACTATAGATATTCTCTCCGCAGACCGGAGAGATCAGCTCCAGCTGCATGTCGCCGAGATAGCTCAGGGAGATACTCGCGACAAAGTCGGCGGGCTTGCCTCGATAGCTGCAGCTGTCCGGAGCAAAGTGCACATCGGGTATCCGCACCCACTTGCGAGCGCCCAATAAGCCTGTGAGCGCTGCTTCTGTAGCATCCAGATCCGGGGTGACCCACGCAATCTGTGTCGGCGACCGGACAGAAAGGTTCATCGTCTCGCAGGATAGCTCAGCCCGCTGAGCCCAGAAAGAGCGCAGAGGAACTTTGCCATCGTCACTAGTGGCGGTAACGCCGGGCCCAGGTGAACACGTTCTAATTCGGCGAGCGGCGCGGGTAGGTGGTCGGTCGGACGCAGCGGTGTCAGCGACTCTGGGATTCCGGCCGAATCGCGACCGCGGGCGTTTTAGCCGGCAAACGGCACTCCGAGATCCTGGCGCATCTCGTCAGAGGTGCGCTGCCAGGAGACCGCGGCGGGAAAATCGCCCCAGATGCTGTTGAAGATCCCCACCAGCTGCCCTGGCCCTGCGCCGGCAAGGTAGACGGGTCCGCCGGAGTCACCCCGCTGACTTTCGACGCCACCGGTCATGGTGAACCACCCATTGTTGACGCTCTCGACGGTCCCGCACGTTTCCCCGGTGGTGATGCCGAAATGGCAGACCGCTTGGCCAGGCTGCAGCGCGAGACCCGGGTTTGAGGTCAAGGGGCGTCCCCCCGGCATGATGTTGCTGATCCGCACCCCATCAACCAGCATGATCGCTTCGTAGTCTTCGATCGTCTGATCGGTGGCCACCGTGGTACCGCTGGGTGTGTTGTCGCGGAAGGCCCGCAGCTGCCCGATGATGGCGTTGCCCCGGTCGGTGACCGGTCCGTCGCCTCGGCAGTGCCCCGCGGTAAAGGCCATGTGCATCGCGGGATCGACCCAGGCCAGGGTGCAGACGTGGTTGTCCTGGTGGATCTCCATGCCGGGGAACACCAGCGGCGGTTCGGCACGTGCGGCCGGCGCCCACGCGAACGCGAGGGCCGCGGTCGTGGCTGATACGGCGAAAGCACGCAATGCCAGGCGGCGAACCATGGAATCTACCCTTCGGGGCCGGCGCAATGCCGACCACAGTTAGACGTTACGGCGTATCTCGACTTGACGAATAACTTTTCGTCAACGGCCCCCCGGCCGTTACATCGGCTAAGTCGGACGCTAGCCAGACGTGGTCACGGCGGCTGCATCCTCGGCCCGAGGTGTTGCCGTCGTCGACGGTTGCCACCCCGGCGGCCCAAACGCGTAGCCTAGCCGGTCACGCAGCCTTGTCGCCGATCGCCAATCGCGAGCAATCGCCACATACTCACGCGTCTGCAGCTTCCAGATGTTGAACGTGTCGACCGGTTTGGTCAGTCCGTAGTGCGGCCGAGCGGTCTCCGCCTGGAAGCTGCGGAACAGCCGGTCCCAGATGATCAGGATGCCCCCGTAGTTCTTGTCCAGGTACATCTGGTCCATCCCATGGTGCACCCGGTGATGCGACGGAGTGTTGAAAATGAACTCGAACCAGCGTGGCAGCTTGTTGATTCGCTCGGTGTGCACCCAGAACTGGTAGATCAAGCTCACCGAAAACCCGAAGAACACCATCCAGGGCGGTAACCCCAACAGCGGCAACGGAACCCACATGAGCACCTCGCCGCTGTTGTTCCATTTCTGCCGCAACGCGGTGGCAAAGTTGAAATATTCGCTGGAGTGATGTGCCTGGTGAGTGGCCCAGATCAACCGGACTCGGTGAGCGATGCGGTGATAGGTGTAATACAGCAGGTCGACGCCCACGATCGCAATGACCCAGGTGTACCAGCGCCCCGGCGAAAGATGCCACGGGGCGACATAGGTGTAGATGGCCGCGTAACCCAGCAAGGCCAGCGTCTTCCAGAAAGCGATGGTGACCAGTGATACCAGGCCCATCGAGATGCTCGCGACGGAATCGCGGGTGTGGTAGGAGCCCGATACCGGCCGCGGTGTTTCGGTGGCGCCTGCCTCGAGTTTTTCCAGCTTGCGAGCGGCCGCCCATTCGACCGTCAACAGGAACAGAAAAAATGGGATGGCGAACAACACCGGATCGCGCATTTCGCCGGGCAAGACGGCGAGGAAGCCTGGTAGAGCACTCACGTTAGACAGACTACTGATATCCGGTTTGCCGTCCCAGGGCCAAAAGGCCCGGCAATCGTGGAGGTAGCGCCATGGACCGCCCGCCGCGCAAGCCCAGCATGCCCTACCGGCTGTTACGCGCCTCCGGTCGGCGCTACCGACTGTTTCCCGTTGCCAAGCTGGACCGCTGGGCCGCCCACCCACGGTCTATGAGGTCAGCCCGCGACTGTCCGGGGACACGGGATTGAACCTCACCTGCTATGTCTGCACGGCGGCGGGTACGTGCCGGATCTGTTGCCGCATTTCCACTGGCCCGCGATTGCAAGACTCGCCAACCCCCTGCGCCGCACCATGACGGTGCCGATCTACCCCATCGCCCCCGAACACACCTACCGCGAGGTGTTCCCGTTCCTCTTGCGGCTCTATCGCCGGATTTTGCAGACCCGCAACCCGAATTATGTTGCGTTCAGAGGTGATTCGGCCGGGGGCGGGATCGCGTTCGCGCTGCGCGACGCGGGACTGCGGTACGCGGGCGGAGATCCGCTGGGCGCTCCCCTGCTGAGCCCGAGCGTCGCCCCGGCTGACGATATTCACTGGGACTCATGACGTGCTCAATCCCGATGCGCGCGCGTTGCGGGAGCGCGCCGCTGACGAAGGGCTCGGCATCGGATGGTATGAACGCGACAGAGGTTTACACGTGTGGCTGCTGATGCCGGGCCGCGATGCGGCCGCGGCGCTAGCCCGGATGAGCGAGGGGCTGAGCGGTTGAGCCGGGTACTGGTGATTGGTTCTGGTTTCGCGGGACTGTGGGCGGCCCTGGGCGCCGCGCGGCGAGTCGAGGAGCTCGCCGTACCGCCCGGGTCCGTCGACATTACGGTGTTGAGTACCAAACCGTTTCACGATATCCGGGTTCGCAACTACGAAACCGATCTGAGTACCTGCCGGATCCCGCTCGCCGACCTCCTCGATCCAGCCGGGGTCTCACATATTCCCGCGGTGGTGGTCGGGATCGACGCCGCGGCACGCCGAGTGCGCACCGCCGACGGCCAGACGTACGAATACGACCGCTTGGTGCTCGCCTCGGGCAGTCAGGTGGCCAAGCCCGACCTTCCTGGCCTGCAGGAGTTCGGATTCGATGTCGACACCTACGAGGGTGCCGTCCGGCTGCAATGTCACCTGCAACAAGTTGCCGATGGGCCGCCAGCGGCCGCCGCGGCCACGGTCGTGGTGGTGGGAGCCGGGTTGACCGGCATCGAAACCGCTTGCGAGCTGCCCGCTCGGCTCGCAAAGCTGTTCGCCCACAGTGCCGTCGTCCCCCGAGTGGTACTGGTGGACCACAACCCCGTGGTCGGCTCGGATATGGGTGCCTCAGCACGGCCGGTGATCGAGGAAGCGTTGTCCGAGGTCGGTGTTGAGACCAGGACCGCGGTCGGTGTTACCGCGGTCACCGAGGCTGGCGTGGCGCTGTCATCGGGTGAGCTGCTCGAGGCGGCCACCGTGGTGTGGTGCGCCGGCATGCGCGCAAATTCGCTGGCCGAACAATTGCCGGTACACCGTGATCGGCTGGGGCGTGTCGAGGTGGACGACTACCTGCGGGTGGTTGGGGTTCCCGAGATATTCGCTGCGGGCGATGTGGCCGCCGCCCAGATAGACGACGACCACGTGTCGGTGATGTCGTGTCAGCACGGGCGGCCGATGGGACGGTATGCGGGCTACAACGTGATCAGCGACCTGTTCGGCGAGCCGCTGCTGGCCCTGCGGATTCCTTGGTACGTAACGGTTCTCGATCTGGGACCGGCCGGCGCGGTCTACACCGAGGGGTGGGACCGGATGGTGGTGTCGCGTGGCGCGAAGGCCAAGGCCACCAAGCAGAACATCAACACTGAGCGGATCTACCCGCCGCTGACCCGAGATCGCGCGGATCTGTTGGCAGCCGCCGCTCCGGACCTGCAGGACCGGCCGTAGGTCAGTCCGGCTCGGTGCCGGGCAGCACGGGATTGGACTGCTCACCTGCGTACCAATGCACTGCGTAGATGCCTGGCTGCAGGGACAGCTCGGCCACCAGCCGCTCTAGCTTGGCGGGCGTGTGACCGTCCAACAGGATGTGGGCGGTCAACGCGATGTTGTCGTCGTTGGCCTGGCCAGTGTGAATGCCACGCAGAATGATGTCGTTTCTGGCGATGTGTTGGACGATCTGGGCGCGCGCGTACTTCGCCGTCTTGGGGCGGCAGAGAACCTGTAGGCGATAGGGCTGCAGGCCTTCATCCTCCTCGACCCCGTTGTCGTGGTCGATCAGTCGGCCCAGTGGGCGTCCGAGCAAGTGAACGCTGACGATGGTGCCGGTAGCGATCAGCGCAAAGATCAAGTGTCCGGAGGCCGCCAGCACGCCCACCGCTGCCGAGCACCACAGGGTGGCGGCGGTGTTGAGGCCGCGGACGTTGAATCCCTCCCGCAGGATTACTCCACCGCCGAGAAACCCGATACCGGACACGACGTAGGACGCGACCCTGGTGGGGCTGCTGTCCTCGGTCGCGACCGCGTACAAGACGAATAGCGTGGCTCCGGTTGCCACCAGGGCATTGGTGCGCAACCCGGCCATGCGCGCGCGCCATTGCCGCTCGATGCCGATGAGGGCGCCACAGCCGAGTCCGACCGCCAGTCGAAGTGTGAACTCAGCAACGCTCAGGTTCTGCACTGGCGTCGCACTCCCTTCCTGACCGGCACGATGGCGACGGCAGCTAAGCACGCCTGGGTTAACGACAGGTGGAGTCAAGGCGAACCGGCCGCATCGTGGTGGTACTCAGCGACGGCCTACCGGCGGCTCAGGGGCGATCCATTCGGTGCGATTTGGGCAATGTCGTTTCGGCCGCATGGTTGAGCCGAAAGCCGCGGCCTGCTAGATCAGGCGTGGCTGAGGTGATGCGGACAGTAGTAGGTCGCCGCCAGCACAGCGAACTGCGATGCCGCCTCCATATTGAATCCGGGATTGTGGGTCTTCACATCATGAACCAGTTCCAGGCCGGACTCGCCGCCGTCCAGACACCAGCACACCGCCTTGGCCGATCCGATGGCTTGGTCCGGGTTGGAATAAGTGATACCGGCATTTTGCAGTGCGGCAAGAAAGCCGACATCGTCCCCCCCGCCTTCGTCAGGGTGTGCGTGCGCGGGCGCGGCCAGCCAAATCATGGCAGACAGCCCGAGGAGAGCAAATAGCGCTTTCATTGTTAGCCATTCTCCGATCCCACAGCAGTTGCCTATTGCCAATTATTCCAGCTCGAGCTGGGGCATAGCTGTTAAATGTGTGTGGTCTAGCCACTGCCGCAGCGGAATGCGGCACTGACATCGATGATGCCCACCGTTGCGAGTCGAAATTCCCCGAATGCTGTTCCAATCTTCTTGGCGCGCAGGTTATTTGGCGCTCTAGTGACGCGATTGTGGCAGCGCAGCGCGGGTAAGACGCTTCGAGATCCCGGCATCGGGGCCCATCATCGGGTAGCTCCAACATTGAACTGCACTTCCCCTCTAGCCTGGCTGCGCATCGGTGGGAACGACTTTCGCTTTGTCGCCTTTGGACAGGTGCACAGCATGGATACCGGGTTTCTTCGCCAGCTGCTCCAAGAGGCTGTCAAGACCTTCCTGATCGACAGTATGGTGCTGGACACTTTCGGGCTTCTCCGATATTTGCGCGACCAGACGTTTCAACTTTTCCGGTGAAGTGGCGTCTTTGAGGTCTTTGAGCGGAGTGAGGCGACTGCGGACGCCGGCGCGTTTGTACGCGTCCGGGGCCCCGGCACCAAAGGCACTTCCGAGCATGCCCGCCACTGCCATGGAGCTGAGCAGCCCTCCCTCGCCGAGTGCCGCTGCCGGGACGGCCTCGGGTCCGGCGGCCGACAGCGCGGCGGCCACGGTCCTGATGGTCGGCGTGGCCGCGGCCCAGCTCGGTGGAACCGTCAATTTTCCGACCAGGGTGCCGCGCCCCCAGTGCGGCGTCATCGCCTCCGGCTGTATCGCGCTGAACAGCGTGCCCTGGTTCCAGTGCGGAGCCAGCCCGAGGCCGCCTCCCAACGCGTCCTTGGGAAGCGGGCCGAGCCCGGGGTGCGGGGCGAACTTGAGGAACTGCGAGGCGGGGAAGTTGATCAGCAGGCCGATGTCGTTAAACCCGGTGGTGAAGTTCAGCGGAGTCTTGATGGCGTTGTACAGCGTTAAATAGGTCGTCGCGCCGGATGGCCCGAAAAGGCCGTTCAGCAGCGCGGTGACCGCTGCGGTATAGCCGGTGCTGAGGTCGGCACCCAACTGCAGTAACCAGGAGATGGGGCCAGTTGCCAGCAGGTCCTGCACGGTGGCGGCCGGGGAGGCAGCAGCAGCTTGGCCCACCACTGCGGCTTGACTGGCCAACCCGGCAGCATTGACGACTTGCGGTGGTTCGGCAAATGGCGTGACTTCGCTGGCGGCCGCCGACGAGCTGGCGTAGCCGTCCATCGCGGTGGCGTCTTGTGCCCACATTTCAGCGTATTGCGACTCGGCCGCGGCGATGGCCGCCGTGTTCTGGCCGAACAGGTTGGTGGCCACCAGCATTGCCAATTGCGCGCGATTGGCCGCGATCTCGACCGGCGGCACGTGTGCGGCAAACGCGGTCTCGTAGGCGGTCGCCGCGGCGGTGGCCTGTGTCGCCGCCTGCGCGGCTTGTGCGGCGGTGGCGCCCATCCACGTCACGTAGGGTGCAACCGCGGCCGCCATCGCCAGCGAGGACGGACCTATCCATGGCCCGCTGGTCAGGCTTGCGATCACCGAGGAAAACGCGGCGGCCGTGGACTGCAATTCCGCGGCAACCGCGTCCCAGGCTGCCGCGGCGGCCAGCAACGGCCCCGATCCAGGACCGGTGTACATCCGGCCCGAGTTGATCTCCGGCGGAAACGCTGCATAGAACATGCGGTACCCCTTACCTGGACTTCTGTGCCTGGATCGCCCGGGCCGGGCTGCTGTAGGAGTTCTCGTGATTCATGGCAGTCGGCGTCCTATTCGTCGAGCGCCGGGATCACGATGATGGTGGCGGCGGCTGGGTCGGCCTCGGCAACAACCCCGCCGAGCGAGTTCGCCACGGCACCCCCACTGGACGAACCAAACGTGCTGGCCCCCATGGCGCGTCCGGCGAGGCTGGACAACGCCATCTGGCCGAAGACCCCCGCCTCGCCCGGTAGCCCAGCGGTCGGCGCGGCCGCCAGGTTGGTGGATAGCACTGATGAGACCAGTCGCATCGCGGGTGCGGCCTGAGTCCAGCCTTGCGGCACCGACATGCTGCCCACCAGGGCGGCGCGCCCCATCGTCCCCGATACCGAGTTCGATACCGACGCCGAAGTCAATCCGACGCCGCCGGGACTGATCTCCGGAACCAGCGGCGCCAGCGTCCCGGTGATCGCTTTCGGACTGTAGAAGGCGTTGAGCCCCTGAGCGTTTTGCACGTAGGCGTAGACCTGCCCGAAAGACAGGAACGGGCCACCCGGTATCGAACTGATCCCCTGCAGTGAGAATGGCCCGGTCAGGGTTGCCATGATGGTATTCCAGTTCGCCAGGTTGGTGGCGAGCCATGGAGGCAGGGACACCTCGGGCAGGATGGACGCCGCGGTCGGTGCGGCGCTCGTTGTCGCGAGGGTTTGCAGCGCATTCGGTACCGAGGTGATCAGTCCGGCCAGCTGGGACACTACGTCTGAGCTGGCGGCGGTGCTGCTGGCCTGGGCCACGGCGGCGGATTGAGCGGCCCCCGCCACCGGATTCGTGGTTTGCGGCGGCTCGGTAAATGGCGTCAGCGCCGAGGCCGCGGCCGCAGTGCCGGCATAGGCGTACATTGCCGCCGCGTCTTGGGCCCACATCTCCAGGTATTGGGCTTCGGCGGCCGCGATAGCGGGAGTGTTTTGTCCGAAGATGTTGGTCGCGATCAGCGCCATCAGTAACGCGCGATTGGCCGCGATCACCGGCGGTGGCACCGTGGCCGCAAATGCCGTCTCATACGCGCCGGCGGCCAGCTTCGCCTGGGTGGCGGCCTGCTCGGCTTGAACGCCCGTGGTATTGATCCAGGTCACGTAGGGTGCGGCCGCTGCCGCCATCGTGATCGACGACGCACCGGTCCACGGTGCCACGGTCAAGCCTTGGACCGTTGAGCCATACGAAGCTGCCATGGATTGCAGCTCGGCGGCCAGCTCGTCCCACGCCGCGGCCGCAGCTATCAGCGGCGCCGCGCCTGGCCCCACATACATCCGCCCCGAGTTGATCTCCGGCGGAAGCGCCCCAAAGTCAATCATCTGCTACCTCCGGTTCTTAGCTGAACGCCAGGGTAATCACGAAGCTGTAGTCCCGCACGATGCTGGCCTCGGCTCTTATCGAACTCATTAACCACCCCCTGAACTCTCCAATGATTGATCCACCGAGCCACAACAAAAACTATCTCATATCCCCGCGAAAAAAAATCCCAAATCGTCCTTTGTCTAGCCACTATTCGTGCCCCCATGGCCGCATATGACGTTGATCTTGGATGAGGCATATTTGCACCGCGTTCCCGCCGCGTGATCTCGATGTTAAAAATCGATCTCACCGCCCCAGCGGCGCGTGTGAAGCTTCTGCTCAGCGATGCACAGCCGCCACTATCTATGCACTTAGACACTGTTATATCCCAACTCAAGGCAAACCACCGCCCAGGCGGAGCCGCGTTCACCATCAACGCAGAGGACAAACACGATCGATGGGCGATTATTGACGCACAAGTCCATATTTGCATTTTGCAGGCGAAATCACGCGGCGCCATTCTCGAACGAGCGGAAATGTCCCACTAAGACCAACATTACAGTTTCACTAATATGAATTCATATAGTAATTTCACGCTACCCACCGTAATGACCGACGGTGCGACGCTACCAACGGATAAGGCTGCCGCATGGCCTCCCGGATTTGATGCGTGATGGCGAGCAGTTTGATTGCTGAACACGTGGGTGCGAACGTCGCCAACGGCCAGGGGGAACGATGTCCACTCCCGTGGCGCAGGCAGTTACCGGCGCCGTACCGGATCAGCCGGAGCCGGGGCTCCAGACGACCGGGTAAGCATCGACTTCACCGAACTGACGGCTGCTCGTCATGGGGCGTTCTCCTTGCGTTGGAGGAAGGTTACGCACCTCGCCAGGCAACCAGGTTCACAATCGGCTGTTACTCGGCTGGCTGGTTGCTGCAGGTTTGCTGGCAGGTCATCGCTCGGCGTGCCATGACGGTCCCGCGGCCGGGCGTGAAGCTTGTGCGCTGCAAATACCGCAGCCCACGGAGCAACATGACTACCGGACGTGGTCGACGATGTCCTTTGCGTGATCCGACTTCGCCTCGGCCGCAGATTTTCCCCGCAGCTATCCCGCCGCGGGAGGGCGGGCGACAAAGGTGGGGCGGAAGCCGTATTGGGGTAAAGCCCGCCCAAACGGCTGCCCAGCCATATTCCCGAACGGCATGCCGGGCATGCCGGCCGCCGCCGTCGGCGGAGGCGCGACCATCGGTGTGCCGCCCAGGGCTGAACCCAGCGGGCCGGCCAGTGGAGCTGCCCCCGTCCAACTCGGCGGCACCGACAACTTGCCGACGATGGCGGCGTTGCCCGCAGCCGCCAGCCCGGCCTGGCCACCGACGGACCCGAGCGGCGCGGAAAGCGCACCGCCGAGCGCGCCAGAACCCGTGGTTCCGAGCGCGTCCTCGGCCGCATCCGCCACCGCTGCGGTGCCCAGCATGCCGAGAAAGGGGGTGACCATATTGCTCGGCAGCAGAAAGCCGGTCGAGGCGATGGTGTTCCAGATATTGGCGTTGGGCCCGAACTCCGACCACAGCGTGGCTAGCCAGGACTGGCCATTGCCGGACAGCAACGTGCTCAGCAGCCCGGACGGCGCGGATGCCGAAGTGTTGGAAGACGCCAGTCCCTGCAACACGTTGGGAACTGCCGACATCAGCTGGGCCAGCGTTGACTGCTGTGCCAGCAGCCCAGCCGGATTGGTGTTGTGCTGCGGCTCGAGGAACTGGCTTAGCCGCGTGGCGGCGGCCGACGAGCCGGCATAGCCGTACATGGCCATGGCGTCCTGGGCCCACATCTCGCAGTATTGGGCCTCTACGGCTGCGATTGCCGGAGTATTCTGCCCCAGCACATTGGTCGCGACCAGCACCATCAATTGAGCCCGATTAGCTGTAATCACCGTGGGCGCCACGGTGGCCGAGAAGGCAGCTTCGTAGGCTGCCGCAGCGGCTGCCGCCTGTACCGCACTCTCCTCAGCCTGCGCGGCGGTGCTGCTCATCCATGCCAGGTACGGCGCTGCCGCAGCCGCCATCGAGGCCGACGCCGGGCCGTACCATTCCTCGCCGGTCAACGCCCTGAGCACTGAGTCGTAGGACAACACGGTGACGCGAAGCTCCGCAGCCAGGCCCTTCCAGGCTGAGGCAGCGGCAAGCATCGGGGCGGAGCCTGGCCCCGAATACATACGTGCGGAATTGATTTCGGGTGGCAGTGTGGCGAAATCCAGACTGACAGTCATCGCTGGCTTCTTTCTCTACCTGGCCGTGATGGCATTGGCGGCCGTTACGGCCGAGTGGGACGCGGGGCGGGCATGGGTTGCGTAGCCCTAGCGCCCGATTGCGCTCCAGTGCACGCTCGGTGCCCTATACATGGGCGCTATCCACCGAATTATGTTGTGGCCCAGCTTTATATCGGTTCAGGGGCCACATGGTATCGGGCTTCTCCTGACGCACAACGACACAGCGCCGATACCGCAACTTCGCGCGCTTCAGCTACACGTCCGCAGCACAGGCTAAGGCGTGCCGATCAAACAAACGTGGATGAAACCGTGTCAGATAACGAAAAGGGCGCCGGGATCGGATCGAAACGAAATGGCCGTTGGTCTCGAATACGGTCTATCACCGGGACTCACTTCGCACTCACCTCCTCGGGGCCGGGGCACGCGGGGGTGCCAGTCACACAGCACATAGAGGCGAGTGCCCAGCACGACGACTGAGCGCGGCACCCCTCTCGTCAGAGCTTTGGCACCACACGGCGTATCCGACGCTTTCAAGCCGGAAGCCACTTGGGCTCAACCCTTAAGCCGGGAAGAGCTGTCCTGACCCGGGGCGTCTTTCGACGTTCGAGGTCAGTGGCCTGTATCCGTGCAGACGCCTCACCTAGCGAAGTGCTTGCAAAGGTCATAGTTTCACTCGAAGCGGTGACCGTCAACCCAACGCGCCCGTGGCTGCCCGATCATGCCGGTAAAGCGATGGGCCATCGTGTGCCGGGTTTTGTTTCATCGCAGCGCTTTTCGCTGTCTTCAGGTCACTGACGCGGAGCGGCGCAACTCCACCGGCTTCGGTGCAAGCGCGTTGTTCAGCCGCCCGAGAGCGGGCGCGGCATTATCGTCAGCCGGAATCCGTACCGAGGTCCGGTGCCGTAGCTGCGCGCGTAGGCGCCCGGAGCAGGTACCCCGGGTACGCCAGGCATCGCCGCACTCGCCTCCGGGGCGGTAGCGGTGCCAGCGCCCGGGAGCGCGGTGGCGACATGATCTATTACTTCGGTGGTCCCCGCCCAGCTCGGCGGGACCGACAGTCGACCCACCATAGTCGCCTGGTTGGTTCCCGCGGCGACTCCCCCCAGGCCCGATTGCGGAACTGTCATTCTTGTCCAAACGGCATCGCCGGAATCGGATCCCGTAATTGGCAACGCAATCCCTGGTAAGCCGTCTAGGGCCAACGCATTGACGTCGGCCATTGCCGATGTCACGGCGGGCACGACGATCCCCGGAGCCGTGTATCCGGCCGAGATGACTCCATTTGCCAATGAGGAGTTCAAGAAGATCCCGAAGGCGTTTCCATCGTTGCCGTCCAGAAAGTTCAGGATGTCAGCAAGCAGACCCGACCCTGCAATGGTGTCCAGCGGTGCCGCCGCCGGTGCGGCGAGTCCTTGCAGACTTGCCGGTACCGCGGACATGAGTTGGGGCAGTTCGGTCTGCGTGAGGCCGCCCATAGCGGTACTCGCCGCGGTCTGACCCGCCAGCCCGGAGCGGCTGGCGGTGTGTGCTGGTTCCGAAAATGGTTCCAACGTGGACGCCACCGCGGAACCGGCCGCATACCCGTACATGGCTGTCGCATCCTGCGCCCACATCTCGGCGTATTCGGCCTCGGTAGCCGCGATCGCCGGTGTGTTGATGCCCAGAAAATTGGTAGCCACCAGCGTCAGCAACTGCACCCGGTTCGCCGCAACCACACTCGGCGGCACCGTCATGGCGAACGCGGCCTCGAACGCCGCCGCGGCCGCCGCCGCCTGACCGGCCGTCTGCGCGGCCTGTAGCCCGGTGGCGCTCAGCCACGTCACATACGGGGCCGCCGCTGCCGCCATAGCCGCCGAAGCTGGCCCCAGCCAGCCGTCGCTGAGCAAAGCCGAGAGCACCGACTCGTATGCCGCTGCCGTCAAAAGCATTTCCGCGGAAACGTCATCCCACGCCGCCATAGCGGCAAGCATGGGCGCTGACCCTGGGCCCGAATACATGCGCAGGGAGTTGACTTCCGGTGGCAGGGCCCCGAAATCCATTGCCGGCAACACCATTACCCGAGCCTCAACCCGAGGGAGTCATGCTGGCAGATTCGGTAGCCGCGGCAGTCCCGGAACCGATCGTCGATGTCACGGTGACTTCCGTCTCGTCATCCAGCAGCTGGCGGGCGCCCCATGATCGTTGGGCGGAATCCGTACCGGGGGGCATTGCCGAGGTTGTGCCCGTAAATGCCCGCGGGCATACCTGGAATGCCGGGCATCCCGACTGCCGCTTCGGGGACAACGGCCGTACTGGTCCAGCCGCCGCCCGGGGCTGCCGCACCGGCGTGATTGGCCACCGCTGTTGCTACGCCCCAGCTTTGGGGAACAGACATTCGCCCGACCAGCTCAGCCTGGTTCATACCCGCCGAGATTCCTCCAGTCCCCAGCGTGGCTGCCGTCTCCTCACCCAGAACCGGCAAACTTTCCGGGCTTGCCGGTGATGCCGCGGGTATCCACGACGGATTTCCTTCGCCGGACCCCATGGGCGGTACCGCGGCCGATTCCTGGGCACCCAGTGCCACCGCATTGATATCGGCCATTGCGGCCCAGATTGCGGGTCCGACGACGGCAGGGCTGACGTATCCGGCTGAGACGAACCCGTTCACCAATGACGAGTTCAAAAAGACCCCGTACGGGTTCCCGTCGTTGCCATCCAGGAAGTTCAGCAGCGCGGCTAGCAGCCCGGATCCGGGAATGGCGTCGATCGGCGATGCGGCCGCTGGTGAGGCCAGCCCCTGCAGGCTCGCCGGCACCGCGGACATCAGTTGTGGCAGCTCCGTCTGAGTGAGGTTGCCGACTGTGCTGCCTACTGCCTGAGTGACCGCCGCCGACTGACTGGCCAGCCCGCTTGGATCGGTGGTCTGCGCCGGCTGGGTGAACTGTGTCAGCGTCGATGCGGCTGCAGAGCCGACCGCGTAGCCATACATCGCCGCCGCGTCCTGAGCCCACATCTCGCCGTACGCGGCTTCGGTAGCGGCGATGGCGGGTGTGTTCTGCCCCAGAAGATTGGTGGCAACCAGCGTCTGCAGCTGAGTGCGGTTGGCGGCCACCTGCGCCGGGGGCACCGTCATCGCGAACGCGGCCTCAAACGCGCCCGCCGCCGCTGCCGCTTGGCGGGCGGTTTGCTCAGCCTGCATTCCGGTGATGTTCATCCACGCCAGGTACGGAAACACGGCGGCTTCCATCGACTCCGAGGCCGGTCCCAGCCAGCCGTCACCGGTTAGCACGGCGATCACCGTCTCGTATGCGGCGGCCGTCGAGCGCAGCTCGGCAGCGAGCCCATCCCAGGCTGTTACCGCAGCGAGCATCGGAGCTGAGCCCGGCCCCGAATACATGCGTATCGAATTGATCTCTGGTGGCAGTGCTGCGAAATCCATCTCCAACGCCCCCTACCCGGCCGCACTCGACACGGCCATCATGGGCGCAAGCGATCCAAGCCCGCGCGCCGAGAGGGTGTCGGTACGCCGTCGATGATCAGGTTCGGGCTGCCGCCGCGCGCTTCCAAAACCCGGCGCGGGAAGGGCTACTTCTATTGCAGCCAAAGACAATTCGCCCCGGACAGGGGCAGGGCCTTGGTTGGCTAGCCCGCCGGCCGGCAGTGCCGGGGCTGGCGGTCTCGTCATGACAAGAGACATCGGACTTTCTCCTCTTTGGGAAGCCCGACCCGGCTATTGGCTCGGCCGCTGTGGTGGTGTCGGGATGTTGCCGATGGCACGTGCGCAATCAGTTCGCGCGTGCCTTCGGGCACTCGGCGCCAGTCGATTCAGACGGCGGAATTTCTGCCCGGACCGGATCGGATGGAAACGGTCACCAACTTCGCACAACCACTGTCAACTGGTTCAGTCCCGCCCACCTCCCGTCGCAATCCGGCGCCCACGGGAGTGCGCGGTGGTTGCGCAACTCGGGTTCAAGCCGCCAGCAGTGTTTGCTGGACCGGGCGGCCGGTGTTGCGCAAGCTTTGGCATGACATAGCGTATCCGCCCAACGGTGCGCAATGAGCCGAGTTGATCTCAATCCATCCACGGGGCGAACCAGCGCGCCCCGGAGCATCCCCCGACCATTGATGCCAATTCCGATTTCGAGGCCCCGTTTTCGTGCAAAGACTTCGGCTGGTGAGGCAGAACCAGCGTCATGGTGTCACCGGGGTCATCCCAGCGTCAACGCGACTCGCGGTGGTTGCGCCGGGCGAATACGGCGCCCCGCGTCTGGGCCCGTGCAGGTTCGTCCTCCCGGGCGACTGCGAGTTAGCTGGGCTTGGTGCTTGCCGCGCCGAGGCCTAGTTCGTCTTCTTCTCTGCCACCGCGGCACTGAGACCTTCGGCCAGGTCTTCTTTGGTCAGCTCTCTGAACCTACGCATCTGCAGCTCGCTGAATTCCGTCAGATCACTGTTGAGCACCGCATCGAGATCTTCATCGTCGAGGCGGAAACTGCGGTGGTCACGGGCCTTCTCCACGACATTGCGCACGAAGCCGGCGTTGCCGAGCATGTCGATGCCGCGGATCAGGTCGCCGTCCTCGGAGTAGTTCTGGTCGTTGTAGAACCTGGTGTACGACGGCAACAACACCTGAGCTTCTTCCTCATTGATGACGTCTTCGTTCTCCTGGCCCATCAGTTTGGTGAGCGCAATCAGCTCTTCGGGCGTGTAGCTGAAAAACTCGATCACGGTCGAAAAGCGCCGTCGCAGACCCTGGTTCACCTCGAGCATCTTTTCCATGGCCTTGGCATAGCCCGCACCGAATACGACCAACTCGTCGCGGTGGTTCTCCATGTACAGCAGCAGGGTGTTGATGATCGCGTTGCCGTAGGGGTCGCCCTGCGAGTAGCCCTTCTCATGAAGGGTATGCATCTCGTCGAAGAAGACTGCGCCGCCCAGTGAACCCTCGAGCATCTCCTCGGTGTTCTTCTCCGCGTCGGCCATGTAGCGACCCAACAGCTTGGTGCGGCTGGTCTCTACCACCAGCGGCTTGCGCAGCACCGTCAACCCGCACAGCTGTTTGGTGAATGCCCTTGCCACCGAGGTCTTTCCAGTACCAGGAGGACCGAGTAACAGGGTGTGGCGTGAGGTCACCGGAACGGGAAGCCCCATCTTGGCGCGCGCCAGATTCACCTTGGTGGTCGACTTGATGAGCTTGATTTCTTTCTTGGCCTGCTCCATGCCGAGCATCGCGTTGAGCTCGGCGTCCCCCTCAGCGAGATACTTGGCAGCCATCTCGGCATGCCGGGCGGCTTCGGTTTGGGCACGGGTAGGCGCACTGTCCGGATCCCATGGATCCTTGCGCGCCTCAATCGTTTCGGGGTCGGTCAATACCAGTCGGTAGTTGGGGTTATCCAAGGCCTCGCGGGCAGGGCTGAACTTTGCGTCGCGCGAATACACGCGACGCAACAGCTCGACGGCTTCCTCCTCGCGCCCCACGTGGCGCAGGCACATGCCCTGGGTGTAGAGGGCGATATTGGCCGCGCCGGGAACCCGGTCCCCTTCGATGGCCTCCTGCGCACGCCGGAAGGCCTCCTCGAAGACCCCCAGTGATGCCAAGGCCGTTGTCGCCATCGCCGCACCGGCCGCCTTCAGCTCCGGGTGCCGCCAGGGCGTTGCCTCGGGGAACTGGGCCAGCACGTCGGGCCAGCGTTTGGTGCGAAAGTACAAGACACCTCGCACATAGCTCACCAACTCGGCATCGAAGGGATGCTTGGGGTCGGTGGTGTCGAGCAGGTCCGAGGCCTCCTGGTAACGCTTGTTCTCGGCCAGAACGGCAGCGTAGGCGCAGGCCAACGAATCGACACTGGTAACAGCCAGCCGCAGGAACAGCCCGTCGGACACCTCGGGGCGGAACTGCAAGTCGGTGACGCCGAGACGGCGGGTTTCCCAACCGAAGGTTCTTACCGCCGCCCATGCGCCGGCGAGAACGTCCATGGTCTGGTCGCCGGCGAGCAACCGTGCCAGCCAGGCGTCACACATCGCTGGATCGAGCTTGGTTGCGGTGGTGAACATCTGAGCCGCGACCTGCGGGTTATGGCTTGGCTGTAGCCCGTTGACCGAGATGCCCGACGCCAGAAGACCGGCGACCATGGCGTTGCGGGCATCGTCTGCAGCTGATTGTGGGCGGGTCATTGCCCTGTGGTCGCGCTTGTCGCGTGCTCCTGTGTTTGCCCCACAGGCAGTTCCAGCTCGTCGTGGTCTAGCAACTCGCGACTGGAAACAACCAGCTGAGCCCGGGTGGACGGCACCGGCAGGCTCGCTCGCACTGCCGCCAGTTGGCGGCCGGTCAACCGGTTGAGGCCCACCGATAGCTCCTTGGGCAGGCGTTCATCGCTGTGGTAGCGGACCCACGCCGACAACCGAGGTTCTCCCGCGCGCATCACCAGACGAAGCGTGAGCACCGTGGCGCCTACCTCGGGGGCATCCGAGAGCCAGACCTCATCGAGGGTCTCGGCGTTGATGTCGGCCGGCGTTACCCAGAAACTAGTCGCATAGCCGTTGAAGTGCTTGAGATGACGCCAGCCCGGACGGCTCCAGGTCGGCTCCAGCTCGGCCAATATCGCGCTGTCAACCTCGGCCAGCTCGTCGGCCGCCAATGGGCGCGCGGCACAACTCTGGCCATCGAGCACCTGGGCAAGCCGCTCGGTGGCTGTCACCAACGTCGAGGCCAGCGAATCACGACTCGCTATCGCGGCAACGTTGCGCTGGGGATTCATCCGCAAGATCAACCACGTACGGCGACGGTTCGCGGCGGGACTCTCCCCCACCATTCCCCACTCTTCCGGGCCCCACTCATCCAATGAAGCCGACGCCCGGGCCGCCTCGGCACCACCGCGGACCTCAACGGTCACGATGTCGACGCCATCGAGCTGAACATCGAACTGTCGCAAGTTCTCGGCTACGGTCGCCACCGGTACCACCGCCGACTGCGTGGTGCGATGCCGATGCCGACCCGCGGCATCTCCCTCGCCATCGTCGACGGTGATCACGGTGACCAATCGGCCATGATGCTCGCGCACTCCGACCGTGTCGCGCCCGAAACGACGCTGGTGATCCACGGCCGGTGTGCAGCCGGCACCCAGTGCCGTGCCCGGGTCAGCGGACCAATCCCAAAGCCAGGCAGTGATACCCGAGGTGACCGTGATCCCGCGATAGGTGACGACCGACAACAAGGTGACCAGCACGGCAATGCCGACGCCAACCCACCACGCGATGCGGTTCTCGCCCTGCCACGAGTCTGGGCAATGGCTGGCCACGATCAGAATGAGCAGGTCGATCACGAACACTGTCGTCAACCGCGCCCACGACAAAGCTAAACCGAACCTGCGCTGAGCCTTCATCGCCGCTTCCGTGATCGCCGCATTAACGTCGCCGTACCGAACACCGCACCGCCTATCAGTAATGCACCGGTCAATCCGCCGGCAGCCACCCATACTGGCACCATATTGCGCTCTGCGGGCGGCTTCGGCAGCTCCAGCGGTGCCGATAGTTGCTTAGGCGGCTTGACCGGCCCTTCGGGCACGTCCCAGGTGAGGGCAGCCACCGGATCCACCACACCGTAGCCGACCTGGTTGTCCACTCCACGAGCGGGCGGGCGGGCGGTGTGAATGAGCCGATTCCTGATTTGGTACGCCGACAGCTCCGGATACTTCGCCCGGACCAGGGCAACCACGCCAGACACGATCGCCGTCGCAAAACTCGTGCCAGCCGGAACCAGCAACGAGTTGTCCGGACCGTCGATCGCGTTGATCAAGCCGTCGTCACGGGGCGAGAGTCCGATGACATCGGTCCCGGGCGCCGCGATCGACACCCATGGTCCGGCGATGCTCATCTTTGTCATCGGCTGACCGTTGGTGTCGACTGCGCCAACCGTCAAGACATAGTCACTGAACCACGAGGGCGTCACCACCGTGGTGACCGCGTTCCAGTCACGTGGGTCGTCTGGCTGCAACGGATCAAAGATCGGGTTCTGCTTGCAGTCCTTCTTGCTGCCGTCGCCGGCCGCGGCCACTATGACCACGTTCTTGTCGACGGCCGCGTAGTGGACCGCGGCCCCCAGCGCGTTCTGATCGATGACGTTGCGGGCGCTCATGCAGGTCACATCGGAGATGTTGATCACCGACGCTCCCATGTTGGCGGCATGGACGATCGCTCGCGCCATTGTCTCAACGTCGTCGATCTTCTGTTGCGTCTGCGGATCCTCATCCCCGGTGTAGGGGTCCTTGAGGCCGAACGCCTGGCTCGATTGGCGGATCGAGATCAGCTCGACCTCCGGCGCAATCCCGCTGAATGCATCCGGTGCCGGCGGCGGCGGGTCGAGCGGACGCGGGCCGCCCGCGTGGTCGACCCCCGTCACCCGCGCACCACCTGAGTAGCTGGGGATCGTCACCGTTCCGCCACCATGGTTGCTTGCCGGCGGTTGGCCGGGAGCTGGCGGGGGCACCGGCCCGGGTCCGGGCTCGCCCTGGGGAGCCCCTTCCTCCGGCGGCGGCCCCGGAATCACTGTCACCGTTTGCGGAGGCACAGGTGACAACGTCACGGTCTGCGGCGGTGGCGGCTTCTCGGTGGTGGGGATAGTGACCGGCCGGCGTGGGACGGCCGGAGGCGGTAGCGCCCCGTTGGCCGGCGCCGCACCGATCATCGACGCCACGATGGTGCCGTGCGCGTCGCAATCCTGCAGCCCGTCACCGCCCATCACGTAGTCCCCGCCCGGGATCAAGTGGGGAAACCGCGGGTGCGGTGTCACACCGGTGTCGATGACAGCGACCTTTACCCCGGCGCCACGGCCGAATTGCCATGCCTCGTTGATGTTCAGCATCTCCATGTACTTCGGCTGCAACTTGAAGTCGGTGCCAGGCAGCACCCCAACCTCAGTGCAGTAGGAGTTCTGTTTCATCGGGGCCGGCGGTCCCGGCGTACCGTCGGGCGGCAAAGCTCCCAGATCAATGGTCGGAGGATTGATTGCGTACGCCGGCGGCAGGCCGGCCAACGCACCCGAGGCAAGCAGAAGTGCGGCGATGGTCGCGGTCGATCCGCGACCAGGCCGCAACCTGCCGCTAACGGTACCGAATCGCTGCATAGACATTCATCAACCAGAATGCCAGCGGGAAGATTGGCATCAGGCAGAGGTACTCCGTCCATTCCACGAACTTGCGGAACAACGGACTGTAGATGGTGTTGGGGACAACGGCCGCGGCCGTCATTCCGGCTGCGGGCAGCAACACCAACAGCGACGCCACGATCGACACCGACAACGGCGAAGACAAGACCAGCGCGTATCGGACCGACACCGCAGCAACCACGATCACGGCGGTGACGGCCAGGGTGATCGACTGCCAGCGGTCGACGTAGGAGCGCCCGCGCAGCATCAGGAAGCCCGAGGTGAATCCGGCGAGCATCAGTGGCAGCCAACGCTCCGAGGTGTGCGGATTGCACAGCGAGGTCAGCGACACCACCATCAGCACGCCCAACCCGACCAGCAGACCGCTCAGGAACGACCGGGCCCGTTCGGCCTGCAACACCACGTCGCGCACCGAGGCGGGGCCCTCCAACACGGGGGGACCGCCAGCGGCGACCGCCACGGTGGTGGGCAGATCGGGACGTGCCTCAAATACCCATCGGCTGGTTGCGGACGGGAAGACCGGCAGCCGGATCCCCGACAGTCTCCGCGACAGCGCGGGCGAGGCGTGGTACATCACCACGCAGATCAACAACATGGTCGCGAACAGCGTCACCGCGCTGGTCGCGGCGACCATCCGCGACAAGCTCGCCAATGTCGTCAGGCCACAGATCGTGACGATGGCGGTATAGATCGCCAGTCGTCGACCAGTGAATCGCAGGGCCAGCGCCGCGGCGATGGACAGGACTCCGAAGCCGAGCACGGCCTGCGGAGAACCGACGGAACCAGGCGGTGCCGAAGCCGCCGCCACGGTCAGCGGCGCAAGACCGCTGACCAGCATGATGTCTGCAACGCGCCGATCCGCATCAGTGGTGGCACGCATCAGCAGCATCATGGCGACCATCAGCACAAGCACGGCAATCACCGAGGCGAAGATTGTGGTCAGCCAGGTGTTGTGGTGCCAGCGCCACCAGCCCAAGACGCCCGAGGCAAGGATCACACCGGTCCCCACCATCCCCGCGCCGACCTGCACCGCGACAACTGGGTCGATCGAGGCGAATCGCTTGCTGAGATTCGACGCAACCGCAGTGGAGATGTGCTCGATGACCTGCGACCGGTGTTCGGTGTCCGGGATGAACCGGATCCACAGCCGGTCGCCGTCATAGACGTCTTGTTCGGTCAGCGACTGGGTAGCACGCAACGGCGAGCCGTCGATCAGGCACAACGCCCATCTACCGCGCCCAGCGGCCTCCAACGTCGACTCGCCTAGCTCCCGCAGCCGACTGTTGACCACCTTCAGCAACGGGTCGGTCATCACCGAAACGGGAGCATTGGCGTCGAGCAGAACCCCGATCTGGACGCCCTCGCCGGCCATGATGCCAACTACGACCGCCCGCGGCGAAGATACGCCCTCAAGTTCGGCCTGTGGAGCATCAGCTACTGCGGTCATCGTTCTGTACCCCCTGCTGTGGCGAACGTGTTACTCCGTGACTTCAGCCGCGCCCGGGGCTCTGTCGGTACATACACCGTCGGTACATACACCGAAGCGCCGTAGCCCGCTTTCATTTGCGGCTCGACTAACTCCAATTTCATTTGCCTCGCCTTGCGACTAATAGTTGTTGTTGCCGTTGCTTTTCAGTTTTGCTGCGGATTCTAGAGCAGTATGCCGTGTTGCCGTCTCAATCGCATTTTATTCTCAAAAAGCTTGCTGCACGCGCAATTTCGTCGCTTCCTATCAAACTCTGCTATGCGTTTTCCACTCGCCGTATGGCAGCGTGTCGAGCACCGTCTTCACGCCGACTTGCACCAGCTGAGGGGTGGCGGGACAGATAGCCAACCAGGCCTCACCGGAACCGGCGGTCCGCGCTTGCTGATACAGCGCGATACGCCCACCGGATCCGTCTTTGAGAGACAGCACCGAGGCACTCGGGCCTTTGGCGTCATCCCGGTACTGCCGCGCGTAGACCGCCACTTCGGCCGCGGGGTCCGATAGCGCTTGCCCCAATGCCGCAACCGTGGACGCGCTGATGCCCATCCGGCGCAGATCCCCCCCGGAAAAGACGTTGAAGCCGGACTCCTGCCAGGATTTGGTGGCTTCCAGCATTTCCTCTAGCGGCACGTTGACCGCGTTGATCGCGGCCGGGTCCGCGTGGTGGATGGACTCCAGGCCGTCAATCACCAACGCGGCGATCGACGCGCTGTCGGAAACGGATACGTCGTCGACGGTGATGTCGTTGCCAACGCGAACGGCCGACACCCAGTGCTGGCCACGACGGGCCAATACCACCCGAAACTCGTTGTCGGGAATGTCGCGCGAACCGGGCGGCTGGTCCTCGTTGTCCACGACTCCATACAGCAGTTTGCCCCGCGAAAGCAGGGCGACAACTTCGAGGTCAGGTGCGGCTAGCACCCTCATCCGGGCGGCTACCTGTTCGTTCACCGTGTCCCCGACGACGATGCCCTGCTCGCGCATGACCGCCATGCCCGGGTGTTCGTTGAGCCAATCGTTCGAGTCGGTGGATACGTACGGCCGGCACCGTAGTTCAGGCGCAACGTGCCGGATATCCAGCAACGCCTGAAGCATCCAGAAGCCGTCCACGTTGACGGTGATATCGGTGCGCGTACTTTGTTGATCCATCCCTACCTCAGATATCGACGTGGCTGTTGACTACAGGACACGGCAGCACACCGGTTGGTTGGTGTGCTGCCGCGCCTGAAGTTAGGTTTTAGGCCCAGCTAGAGCTGACGGCGCTGTCGGTCTGCGCCATGTTGTTGCCGGCAGCCTGAACCTTCTGGCCGTGCGAGTTGGCCTGCTCGTAGATCACCTGGAAGTTGCGACCCAACTGGGTGATGAACTCCTGGCAAGCCACCGAACCGGCGCCACCCCAGAAGTCACCGGCAGCCAGCACATCGCGAACGATGGCCTGGTGCTCGGCCTCCAACGAGGCGGCCTGCGCGCGGATGAGGGCGCCGTGGGCGTCAACATCCCCGAACTGGTAATTAATGGTCATATTGGTGTTCTCCTAACCTGAGAAAAGCGTACGCAGCTGTGGCTTTGCGCGCTAGCCGCGGAGGACCTGCTGGGAAGCCTGCTCTTGCTGCTCGTAGTTGTTCGCGTCGCGAACGAGACCGTCGCGCACGCCGTGCAGCATGTTGACGATGTTGCGGAAAGCGGTGTTCATCTGGCCCATGGTGTCCAGCGAGGTTGCCGAGGCCATACCGCTCCAGCCCGCGCCGGCGATGTTCTGCGAGGACGCCCACATTTTGCGGGCCTCGTCCTCGACCGTCTGGGCGTGCATTTCGAAACGGCCCGCCATGTCCCGCATAGCGTGCGGGTCGGTCATAAAGCGTGCAGTCACCTGAATTTCTCCTTGTGTATTGGCTGGTTGGTTGTCAGTTAGATCGTGTATTCGGTTGTGGTGAGCGCGATGGCCGATCAGCTACGCGCTCACGCAACCGCCGGCCCAAAAGTTACGGATGCCCCCCCTCCTTTCGGTCAGCCAGCGGTCACCGAGCATTTCAGCGCGGTGCGACATACATCGCCCCCGAACCTCGATGTCCGATTCGACGAAGCACTTCACAATTGCCGGGAGCGTCGTCGCAGCCGAGCGATCAGAACCAGAGTTCACCCACCGATGGGAGGTTTGTGTTGCGCTCACCGCAGCGCCTGATCCCTCCCCCGGTCTGAGACCGACAGTGCGGTCAGCCGGCAGCGGCCGCGTTGGCGGCTTCGGTGGCCGCATACGAACCGGAGCTTGTTGCAAGCGTGTTAACGAACATTTCGTGAATGGCCGCGGCTTGGGCGCTAACGGCTTGGTACATCTGCGCGTGGGCGGCGAATTGAGCGGCGGTCAGCGCTGACACCTCGTCGGCGGCCGCGGGTACCACTCCGGTCGTCGGCGCCGCCGCTGCCGCGTTCTGCGCGCTCATCGTGGTGCCTATACCCTGCAGGTTTGCGGCTGCAGCAGCCAGCGCCTCCGGCTGTGTGGTCACAAACGACATGCTGTATTCCTCCCTCGATTATCCCCGGCGCCCATCTAGTGCAGAGACTAGATGACAGTGTGACGCCAGGTTGCCTTCTACGGGGCCTGTTTGCATTTGTTCACGCGATAGCACCGTGAATTCACCTGTAGTAACGACACAGTAACAGCGCTCGATGCACCTAGCTTCCCACTCAGCAAACTCACAGTCAAGAATGTGCGGCTGCTGGCCGAAGAGCGCGCGACGGGGCATTTTGCGGCGTCTAGCTGCCAGCGCGACAGCCATCCGGTCGGCCGCGAGGCCCGTTCCGCGCTGCCGTGACAGTGCTACAGCAATACGGTGGGGCAGTTTCGGTGGGTCGGCTCGATGAGCGCCGGCCGTCTTGATCCACCGCGTGTGCGCGCAACTAGTTAACGACTCTGGGTCCGAAACTCGCGACCACGGTCGGTCATGGGCGCTCGGGGCCCGGACAGCCCCGTACGAAGACGTTGTCGTCATACTCACTTCCCCCCTCATCCCCTGGCATATCCAATCAGTCCCGCCGCCCTATTACTAGGGTCGCCGTCCGGCGGGTGCGCCGTGGCCCTAGAGCGATCCCTCCTCGGGCCGATACTGCGGGCAATACGCGTCAATAGCCGCGCCGACAAAGTAGCCGGAGTGATATCCGGGCATGGAACTGCTGTTGAGCACGTCGTAAGCGACCTCTGTTGGCGTCATGCCGCTGTCAAGCTTCTGGCACACAATGTGGGCGGCCAAGATCGCGTGTGAGGGCGAAATGTGGTCTGTGATGCCCTCGGACTGCAATTCTGAGAGAAATCTGTCGTCATTATTGTCCGCGTGAGCGGTTGCCACAGTTCCCAATGGTCCAAGTAACGCGATTGCGACAACTAGAAGGCGTTTTAACATTTTCGGTGCTCCCTTTGAGCTGAGGCTCCTTGCTGACGATGTGGTCCGGCAGGCGGCGATCTGCGTTGCCTGGCTAGCCAGCGGGAAGTGGGCGCGCCATGACCGTCGGTTTGAACCCGTATCGGGGACCTGAACCGACCCCACGTCCGGCACCCGTGGCGCCTACGGGCATGCCGCCGATCACGTTCGCCGCCTCGGGCGAGGTGATTGGCTCACTGACCGCCTGGACCGTTGGGCGCACAGCCTCTGCAACCGATGCACCCGGCCAGGATGCCGGGACCGCCAAGTGTCCGACGTGGGCGCCGCTGCCCAATCCGGCCGCCACCTGGCTGCCTGCACTGCCGATCGCGCCGAGCGCGCCACCCAGCCCCGGGACCTTCGGCAGGGCTGCTGCCGCGGCGGCAGCCGGCTGAGTTATCAACCCCAGCGTCTTGGCCATCTGAACACCGAAGTTGCCCATACCAACGCTGAAGTACGGAAGACCTTCGGTGTTGTAGAAGAAGCTGGCGTAGTTGGAGTAGCCCTGCATGAACGTTCCCAGGTTGTTGGGCAGCACGGTCTGCCCGGTCAACAGGAACCAAATCTCGGTCAGGATCGGATTACTCGCCCCCAGCTGCGACACGAAGCTCTGCGTTCCGCTCGGCGAGGCGAGCTGTCCAAGCTGGCTGGTGATCTGGCTGAGGAAACTCTGGACCGTGCTTTGGGTGGAGGCCGCGGACGTCGCTTGCGCCGCACTGACCGCGGCACCCTGAGTGGTACTGGCCGCCGGATTGGCTATCGTCGGAGCCTCGGTAAACGACTCGATCTTCGTGGCAAGTGCAGATGAGGCGGCATAGTTGTACATCGCCGACGCATCTTGAGCCCACATTTCCGCATACTGGGCTTCCAATTGGGCGATCACACCGTTGTTCAAGCCGAACATGTTGGTCTGCAGCGCCTGAGTCAGTTCGGCACGGTTGGTGGCGATCAATGGCGGAGGCACCACGGCGGCGAACGCCGTCTCGAAGGCCGCCGCGGCCGATTGAGCCTGCGTGGCCGCGTGCTCGGCCTGGCCGGCGGTGACCGACATCCAGGTCATGTAGGGCTCGACGGCCTGTGCCATCGTTGCGGAGGCGGGCCCCATCCACTCTTCGCTGGACAGCTGGGTGATCACCGTGAGGTAGCCCTGGGCTGTCGAATTCAGTTCGGCAGCCAGCGCGTTCCAGGCTGAGGCCGCCGCAACCATAGATGATGATCCCGGCCCCGCATACATCAGCGCCGAGGTGACCTCGGGCGGAAGCATCCCATAATCCATCGCCATTTCCGGACCCCCTAGCCGGCCGCGGCCGCGTTGGCCGCTTCGGTCGCCGCGTACGACCCTGAGCTGATGCCCAGGGTATTGACGAACATTTCGTGAATCGCCGAGGCTTGAGCGCTCACGGCTTGATACATCTGGGCATGTGCGGCGAACTGAGCCGCGGTCAGCGCCGAAACCTCATCGGCTGCCGCGGGCACCACACCCGTAGTGGGTGCTGCCGCTGCGGCATTCTGGGAGCTCAGCGTCGAGCCGATGCCCTGCAAGGTGCTGGCTGCCGCCGCCAGGGCCTCCGGCTGTGTGGTCACGTATGACATAGGAGTTCCTCCTCATCACCCGCGGGCCCGAAGACCGTCGGGATTTGATTGCTATCAACGCTAATTGGAACCGGCTTCGCGGCGCCCCTTCGCTGCGAAATACTCATCGTCGAACAGTCACTCTTCATCCGCTCTTCATTTACTGGCAACCCTTGAATCCGATGACGGTCACACGCAGTGGTTGTTGAGGCCATGACATCAACCTGCCGACGGCGGTCTGGTCAGGACGGGGTAGCGGAATCCGTAGCGCACGCCCAGGTTGCCGGTGCGCTGAGCGCCGCGCGATCCAACCGGGAATCCGCGCAGCGCGGCGTTCAATCCGTTCGCAGGGTTCGCTTCGCCCGGTGAGGTAGTGAAATTGGTGCTCACGAGCTTCGTGGATGCTTGTTCCACCGAACCGGGGGCGGTGCCCCAGCTGGCCGGAACCGATAGGCCGCCGACCTTGCTGGACGACGCAAAGCTCGCCATCGGGTGCCAATGCCAGGTATCAGCGCCCAAGGCGGCGAATTCGGGTGTCGGGTACCAGGCACCACCGGCACCGGCCGTTGTTCCTCCGGGACCGAAGGTCAACTGCTGGGCTATCGACCAGCCGGAGTTGCCTATTCCCACGCCGAAGTAGGCCTGCAGTGTCTGCCTCAGCGCGTTGTACATGCCGGGATAGAGGCCGGCATAGTTGTTGTCCGGCGTCGGCAGCCCGTAGGTCAGGAAGTTCTGTACTTGCGTCTGAATGATCTGCCACACGGTTGGCGATGACGCCGCCGACGGCGACATCGACGACACTGAAGACAATGAAAGCTGCTGCAGTCCGGGCACTCCGGCGGACGACAGCAGCTGCGGGATGGTGGCCGTGATGGTCTGCGCGGAGTCTCCGGCCGGCGTGGCAGCGGCTTGGGCAACGACAGCGGACTGACCCCCGGCTGCGTTCACGGAGGTGGTATCCGGTGGTGGCGCGAACCGCGGCAACTCCGTGGCCAGCGCCGACGAGCCGGCGTAGCTGTACATGGCGGCCGCGTCTTGCGCCCACATCTCCATGTATTGAGCTTCTGTGGCCGCGATAGCCGGGGTGTTCTGGCCAAAGAAATTGGTCGCCACCAATGTCATCAACAAGACCCGGTTGGCCGCAATCACAGGCGGCGGCACCGTCATCACAAATGCGGTCTCGTAGGCCGCCGCCGCCGCGCGGGCCTGGCTGGCCGCGGTCTCGGTCTGGGCGGCCGCCGCGCTGAGCCAAGTCACATAAGGAGCAACGGCCGACATCATCGAGCGCGATGCCGGACCGAGCCATGGTGAGCTAGTCAGCTCTGCAATCACTGAACTGTAACCAGACGCCGCAGAGCTCAATTCGGCCGCCAGAGCATCCCAGGCCGACGCAGCAGCCATCATTGGCCCCGATCCAGGGCCGGTATACATTCGGCCTGAATTTATCTCGGGAGGCAACGCCCCGAAATCAAACACCCACCCCTCCTAAAGCCGCCCACTATCGCAATCGCGATCCGGACACAGCAATGCCACCCCTGCATCGGCCAGCGAGGCCGCCACCGTTCGTGTAATCACCACCTTCTGCCCCCCGGCCCAGCTGGTTGAAGCCGTCTCGCCAAACGTCCTCAGCACTGCGAACGGGCGTTACTCGTTGACCCGGCATGGTCTTCGAGACACGTCGCGGTACGAAAGATGCGCGCCAGGAATTTTTCGGGCGAGGCGTTGTCGAGAGCATCTGCAGCTACCGTCACGGCCAACTTGTGGTCATCAGCGCATGAACTTTCAGCCTCGAGAAGACCGCATCCTAGCACCATCATGCAAAAGCTGCCACGTTGCAGAACTATTGCATATGGAACACATTAGATGACCCAACCGGCCTCCGGCGCCGAAGACGCCAACTATTCATTCCCCGTAAACCATAGTTAAACTGCTGTTAACCTAAATACAACTATTCGTTAACGTTTAGTTTAGAAAGACAGCACTCGCCCGAGGTCCGTCAGGCGGCCACTTTTGTCACTCCTCGTCGAGGATGAGCGCCATTTCGGGGCAGCTAGCCACACCATCGCGGGCCACTTGTTCGTCCTCGGGTCGCACCTCGTGCTCTTCGAGAATGGAGTAGCCGGATTCGTCGATCGGAAACAGGTCTGGATCCACCGCGTAGCACTGGGCGTGGCCAACACACTTGGAGCTTTCGAGGCGAATCTTCACCGGACTTCCTCTCTCGAGTCTCAACCCAGCTTGGAGCAGAGTCAGCTCGGACCACACCGATCAATAGGTAGATTAGCTTGTCGATTGATGGTCACGAGTCCCTCGTGGCCTCGGCTCCGCGGCCAATCCGTCGGATATGAACTCGGATGTGATCGATGTCGGATTGTTGGGTGTTTGCCGACCGTGCGATATTGACCGTGTCATCAAGAGTTTGGCGGCCCCGATGACCTCCGACTAGAACGGAAAACGGAAGACTTGAGCGAATGAGTACCCCCGGCGAAGGTTCGGCCAGCTCGTTTTATCTACCGCGCCTTGAATATTCGACATTGCCGCTAGCCGCCGACCGCGCGGTCGGGTGGAATACACTGCGGGACGCCGGGCCCGTGGTCTTCATGAATGGCCACTACTACCTGACCCGGCGCGAGGACGTGCTCGCGGCGCTGCGAAATCCCAAGATCTTCTCGTCGCGGATCCTGCAGCCACCGGGCAATCCGCTGCCCGTAGTGCCCCTGGCGTTCGACCCGCCCGAGCACACCCGCTACCGCAAGGCGCTGCAGCCTTACTTCAGCCCGCATGCCCTGGGCAAGTCGCGGCCGGTACTGGAGCGCCACGCGGCAGAGATGATCGCGGGCTTCGCCGGGCGCGGTGAATGCGATGCGATGGCAGAGTTCGCACGGCTGTACCCATTCCAGGTATTCCTGGACCTCTATGGCCTGCCGCTGCAGGATCGCGACCGAGTGATCGCGTGGAAAGACGCAATTATCGGCGACAAGCTCTATCTCACCCGCGAAGAGCTCGAAGTCGGCCAACTAGAGCTGCTCGAGTACCTCAACAACGCGATCCAACAACGTCGCCAGAACCCAGGCTCAGACATGTTGTCACAGGTGATGACCGGCCCCGGCGAGTTCACTGATCTCGAACTTCTGGGCATGAGCCACCTGTTGATCCTTGCCGGTCTGGATACCGTGACCGCCGCGATCGGATTCTCGTTGCTCGAATTGGCACGCCGGCCGCAGCTACGCACCCAGCTTCGCGATAACCCAAAGGAAATAAGGGTTTTCATCGAGGAGATCGTTCGGCTGGAGCCGTCAGCGCCGGTTGCTCCACGAATCACCACGGATTTTGTCAACGTGGGCGGCATGACGCTACCACCAGGCTCACAAGTGCGGCTGTGCATGGCCGCCGTCAACCGCGACGGTAGCGACGCCATGTCCACCAATGAACTGGTCATGGACGGAAAGGTGCACCGGCACTGGGGATTCGGAGGCGGACCACACCGTTGCCTGGGCTCACACTTGGCGCGGATAGAACTGACCGTGATCGTTGCCGAATGGCTCAAGCAACTGCCCGACTTCGAACTGGCGCCCGACTACAGTCCCGAGATCGCTTTCCCGTCAAAGACGTTCGCACTCAAGTCGTTGCCGCTGCGCTGGGCCTGACACGGTCAGGCCCAGCGCAGCGGGCCCGGTCTTACTTTCGCACCTCGGTCAGGGCAACCTGAACGAATACGCCGGTGTCCTCGGCCATCAGCAGGCCTCGGCCGCGAGGCAGCGGGCCACCCTTCATCTTGCCGCGAATGAAGCCCTCGTCCGGATCGGCATCCATCACCAGCAACGGCGCATTCGCCTGATGCAACGCCCGCAACATCGGGTCGCTACCTGCCGACGACCAACCACCGAAGGACCTCGTCACGATGACGTGCAAACCGACGTCAGCGGCCCGGTTGACCCAGGGAGCGGCCTTGTGCAGCGGTGAATCGAAGCCCGGTGGCAGCTGCTGGATGTCGTCGACGATCAGGAAGATCTCCGGACCACTCCACCACGACCGGGACAGCAACTCCTCGGCTGACAGCCCAGGTGGTGGCTCCCGGCCGGCCAACACGGCGGCCAACTCGCCCATCATCGCCTGGACGCCATCGAGGTTGTAGGCGAACCGCTCCACATAGTTGGAGCCCAGCGCGGTCAGCAGCTGACGACGCGGGTCGATCAGCCAAACCTGCGCCGACGGTTGCCCTGGTGGCGGAGCGGGAACGCTGGTGGCACCCGGTGCATACAACCGCCCGATCTCGGACATGATCGTGGCCAACGTTGTGGTACGCCCACATTCGCGCCGGCCCGTCACCATCAAGTGCGAGTTCTCGGCGAAGTTGAGGTACACCGGCTGCAGATCCAATTCCGATATCGCCCAGGCAATTCCGCCGACACCAACACCTTGACGGGTATCCCGGGCGGCGAGCTGGCGCACCTGATCCACACCGAAACTCGCCGGCAGGCGACGCACCGGCGGCGCCTGGGAGGTCGTGAGCCGACTGACCGCCGCAACGACGCTGTCGCACTCGAAGACGTTGGTCGGGGTGCTGCCCATCGCCGGCCTCGCCACCAATGTGTGCAGGCCCGCCTGGGGATCGCTGTCCAGCCGGACGTAGTTGACCGCGACCATGCCGCGACCGGGCTTGACCGGGACATCTTTGGCGAACCGAGAACGCACCAGCTTGGCGTCCTCCACCGCGGCCAAGCGCAGCTCAACGCGGGAACCGAACCCGCTGCGCACCGGGGGCCGCAGCTCAGATTCACGATCGGCAGTGACCACCACGTGCACGCCGAACGAGGGTCCCTGGTTGATGATCACGTTCACCTGCTCGATCAGCACCTCGTTTTCCTCGGCGAGAGCGCGGTAGTTGTCGATCACCAGGTACACATCGCCGAAGCCATCGTTGGGCACCGGACCGGCTTCCCCACCGAATTTGCGCCGACGGAACATCTCCATCGAGGCAATTCCGTATTCCAGGAAGCTGCGCTTGCGCTCACGCACCAAGGCCAGCAGCTCGGCCACCGTCCGACGCACGCCATACGGGTCCGTCGGGCCAGCCACCTCACCCACGTGAGGCAGCTTGGAAACCGTGGTCAACGCGGTGCTGCTGTACGCCAGGCAGTAGAACTGAACTTGATCGGGCGTGTGAGTCAGTGCCGCCGAGGAAATCAGTGTCTGCAGCGCGGTCGTCTTGCCCGATCCACCCGCGCCCAAAATCAGCACGTTGGACCCGGGACCAGAGGTGTCCACGGTCCACGGCGGCTGGTCATGCTTGAACGGGCGGTCAATGACTCCGATCGGGAACACCAGGTTCCGAGCGGACCCATACTCCTTCTGCCACGGATGCCCGAGGAACCGGTTGACCAGGTCGTCGATCGCGACAGGCTGGGTCAGCGGCGGTTGCCACAGCCGGTAGGGCTCGAAGTTGATCCTGCGCAACTGATCGATGATCACGGTGCCCACCTTGGGCACCCGGATGCCTTCTTCCTCGGCTTCGGCCTCGGCCTCTTCGACCACTTCGCCGTTGGCGTGCGCGACCACCTTGTCTATCTCGGGTCCGCCCACCGTCACCTCGAGTGGGGTGAATGAGTTGGTGAACAACTGCGGGCGAATGTAGTCGATGCTGTGCACCAACACCGGCGCTTCCTCGCCGTCGACGGTGATGCCGGGCTGGAAGTAGTCCCGCCAAAGGAACTCGGCCTGGAACCGGATGATGTCTTCGAGACTCTTCCGGAAGTAGCCCAGACCTGCCTGCGCCGGCAGATTCACCGCGTTGGGCACACCCGCCGCCTGGGCGGCCCCGGCAGTACGTGCCTTCAGCACCAGGCGGTAACCCATGTTCTCCATGAGCTTTTCGGCACGGCTCTCAATGGTCTGCGAGGCCATCATCAAATGGATCCAATAGGCACGACCCTGCCGGCCGATCGAGTCGAGCACGTCGACCGCCGTCGGCATAATGCGGAACCACTCGTAGAACTCGTCGATGACCACCACGAGCATCGGCAGCGGCGCCATGTCCTGGCCGCGTGCACGCATCCTGCCGCGAACCGAGTTGTACTCCTTGGCGTCGTCCACACCCGCGCTGTCACAGATCGCCTTGCGCCGGGCGATCTCACCCCACAAGGCGTCTAGGAAGCGTTCCATCAGCGCCTGGTCTTCTTCCAGGTCGGTGATGATTCGCGAGACGTGTGGCACGCCGGCGAACGGCTTGACCGCGGAACCACCCTTGAGGTCGGCCAGCACGAACTGCAGCTCCTCGGGCGGATGTCCGAGCATCAGCGATTCGATCACGGTTCGCACCAGCGTCGACTTACCGGAACCCGTGGTACCCGACATGACCCCGTGCGGGCCGTCACCACCTTCGTCGAGGGACTTCATGTCCAAGAACAGCAGCTCACCGTTGTCGGATCGGTTGCCGAACGGCGCCCGCAACCGCGACCGGCCCATGCTGTCAGTGCGGCTCCCCCACAAATAGTCGAAGTCGATGTTGCCCGGGTCGTCGATGCCGTAGTAGGCCAAGATGTCCCGAGCGCCAATGTGGGCAACCCGCTGACCGATCTCTTCGTATGCCTCGGCCAGCCGCCACTGGGCCAACTTCTGACCGAACTCCTCCGCCTCCGCGATGCTCACGTGGTCGGTCAGGGCGAAGAACCAGGCGTTGTCGTCGATCACCATCCAGGTGTCGCGGTCGCGGGGCAGCGCCTCGATCACACCAGTCTTGTCGAACTCCAACTTCCGCTCCGGGACGTTCGTCCACATCGGGGAGCCGGTCAGGTCGAAGAACGTCACCCCGTCGACGCCCTCTGCGCTGATCACGTACTCCCACTGCGGGTCATCGACATCACAGATGATCACGGTGTGCGGGGTCGGCGTCTGTGCCGAGGAACTGGCGTGCCGTGGCGTGAAGGACCCGCGTCCGGCGAACAGCTCGGCTTGCTCGGCGGCGAACTCACGCACCGAGCTGTAAACCATCCGCGCGTTGCCCGCTGCGTCGTAGCGCCGTGAGTCACCGAAGTGCGGAAGCCACTTCACCCATTCCCACTCGTCCAGATCGGAACTGACGACGATGAACTGCACGTGGTCAGGCCCGTGTGAAAAGGTGAGCTGGCAGATGATCGCACGCATCAGTCCCAACGCCTGCTCGCGCTCTCCGACCAGGGCATACCAGGGTTCAACGAGCAGCGAAATCATCTTGGGCAGGTTGTAGACGACGCTTTGATAGCGCCCAAATTCCTGCAACGCCTTACCGGTCACCGGCTCGAGTTCGATGTCGGTCGGCATGTTCTGCGGCTCACCCCAGGTCACCTCGGGGCGGGTCATGCCGACACCGACGCGCACGACCCCGAAGTTGAGGTCTTTGCCGTCGGGTTTGCGTTCCCACATTCGCGGCGAACCGACAGCCGCTGCCAGGGTGCTAGGCGCCGGATGGAACCAGCGATAGTTGGAGTCCATGCTGTCCGCAGACTCCTGAGCCGTCTCGCGCAGCATGTCCAGCATCAGCATGAACTGGGCCCGCATCGCGTCGAGCTTGGGGCGGCTCATCTGCTGCTGTCCGCCCGCGCCGACGCTGCGGAACATCATCATCATGATTCCGACCATCATGAAGATGGGGAAAATCGAGCCGACGCCGCCGAAAACGTGCGAACCGCTGGCAAACACCATGGCCACCATGCCGCCAAGCAGGCCGACCACGACGACACCAACGACGATCAACCACCAGGGCTTCCCCTCTGGCGGGGGGATGCTTAACGGTGTTGGCAGAACGATGTTTTCGGGCTTGATTACCGGCGCCTTCTCGGGCGTCGGCCGGGCGAATCCACGTTTCACTTCGGTACCACCAACTCTGCTGGGCTCATATCCATCGGTAGCGTGTCGTGCTCCACCAAGGCATCCGCACGTGACAACGTCGGGCCTTGCGGCAATAGCCGTAACACCACCCAGGGTGCCGGGCTGGGCGTCAACCCCAATCCCAACGCTTCACGCGCTTCTTTGGTGTCCTCAACCCCGAATCGCGCACCGGCTTCGGTGAGCCACCACAGCGATTCGGTCGTCTGGGCGGCCGGGTTGTTTCCGGTAACGGCGACGAAGTTCGCAAAGTTGGGGCCGAAATAGACCTGGTCAGCCTCGCGGCCGGACATGTCGGCCTTCACCAAGTCGACCACTTTGTTCATCTCGTGTGGCGCGACTGGAATGTTGGGTCCGGAAATCACCTGAACCCGCGACCGGTTCTCGCCGGCGGTCCGTTCCCACCACCAGCAGGTTGAGGGATTGTCCCGAATGTCCATCACATTCAGCGGGTCGTCGGGGTAGGCGGACAGATCCAGCCTGTTGACCACCGGCATCTTGGCCAGCGAGGAGGGCTGCACCGTGACTGGCTTGGTGTTGCCCGGGCGTCCCGCGTTTTGCAGGATCTGGGCCACCAGTGGCGGGAGAGTCTGCACACCGTCGGTCAAGACCAGCGAATACTGCTGCGGTCCACTGATCTGAGGCGTGACGATCACCGTCCCGACGGGCCCGGGCGCACCCGGGAACGTCGCCGCCGCACCGTCATCGGGCACCTCCGGAACCACCAACTCCGGCCCAACCGGCAGCGCGTCGTAGAGCGCATGGCTCATCGGACGTGCCTGAGTGACTTGTTCGGGCGTCAGCCCCAACGGCAGCAGTACCGACCGGTCTGTGGCGTCGATGCGGGAGCGACGTCCTTCGCGGATCACCCAGGCATCACCCCCGTAGCGCAAGACCACCGCGTCGGAGCCCTTCAGGACCCGCCGGTGACCAGTTAGGTCGGGTGTGCCGTCGATGACGGTCACCGTTACGCCGTGCGGCGACTGCGGCATGGTCGACGGACCCGCCACGGTGTCGCACACCAGCCAGGACGACGTGGCAGGACTTGCTGGATCGAAGTCCGACGGCGCGCCGGGGATACCCACCAGCGGCCCATGTGGCATCGAGTCGATCTGGCTTCCCCGAACCAGATGCGGGTTGGAAGCCCGCCCGGTGATCAGTCGTGCCGACGCCAGGTTGAGCGCTGGGTACAGCCGGTCCCCTACCCGAACATATAGAGCGCCGGAATCGCGGTCGGCGATGATCGGGGAATCGTTGATTTGGCCAGAGGGGCTGATGAACGACCAGAGCAGCGCTCCCAGGCAGATCACCAACGCCGCCGACACCGATGCAACGACGGCAAGCGTCTGACGACGGCCTGGCTCGATTTCCATCCGCACGCGCCAGCGGGTTAATGCCATCGCGGTTCGACGGGCCAGGAACTGATAACCCGTTACCTGCGTCCGCGTCGACAACCCGAGGCCGTAGCCTGACCCCCGCTGTCCGCGGCCTTGTTCAGCCACGTTAGATCACCTTTCGGTCTGTTTCAGAACGCCTGGATGCTGGCCTGGATACCCGGCGTAACGCTGATCACGTTGACAACCGTAGGGCACCGGGCCAGAAGTCGCCATGCGACGCTGACCGTGCTGGACCCCCCAAGGATTCGCTGTGTCTCCTGTGCATGTTAGCGGCGAATCGCCGGCGTGGCGCGCCAAGTGGCAAACACCCGGCCGCAGGTCGCTGACCTGCGGCGCAGTGCGACGATGCGGTCGATGTCGGGTGGGTGGGCCCGGTCAAGGTCGCCCTGCGCGCGGCGCGTCCTCAGGGTTGGACGCAAGATGGGCGACATGACGGAGCTTGCGCCCTCGCTGGTCGAACTCGCCCGCCGGTACGGCATCGCCACCGAATTCCAGGACTGGAGCGGCCAGTGCATACCCGTCTCTCAGGACACTTTGGTGGCTGTGCTGGCTGCCCTCGGCGTTCGGGCGGACACCGAGCAGCGGCGCAACGCCGCCCTGACCGAGAACCTGCGGTCGTATTGGACGCGCTCGTTGCCGGCGACCATCGTCTCGCGTGCTGGCGCGCAGACACGTTTTTGGGTGCATGTCACTCACGGCGCTCCGGCTGACGTCTGGCTGCAACTCGAGGATGGCACGCTGCGTGGCGAGGTGGCACAGATCGACAACTTCGCTGCGCCGTTCGAGCTGGACGGTCGCTGGATCGGCGAAGCCAGCTTCGTGCTGCCCACCGATCTGCCGATCGGCTACCACCGGGTGTATCTGCGATCCCACGACTACGAGACCAGCACGGCCCTCATCATCACCCCGGATTGGCTGGGGCTGCCGGAAAAGCTCGGAAACCGTCGAGCCTGGGGCCTGGCCACGCAGCTCTATAGCGTCCGATCGCGGCGGTCCTGGGGTATCGGTGACCTGACGGACCTGACTGACTTGTCGCTCTGGTCGGCCTACCGCCACGGCGCCGACTATGTATTGGTCAACCCGCTGCATGCGGCGGCGCCGACCGCGCCCATGGAGCCCTCGCCCTATCTGCCGACATCCCGGCGGTTCTTCAATCCGATCTACCTTCGTGTCGAGGCGATTCCGGAATACGCCGAACTACCCAAACGAGGGCGGGTACGCCAACTACGTGAGAACGTGCAACGGGGGGCGGACCAGGTCGCCGTCATCGACCGCGACGGGATATGGGCGGCCAAGCGCGCAGCCCTCGCCCTGGTCCACCGGGTACCCCGCTCGGCGGGGCGTGAGCTGGCCTATACCGCGTTCTGCGACCGGCAGGGCCGAGCGTTGGACGACTTCGCCACCTGGTGCGCGCTGGCCGAGCGGTACGGCGATGACTGGCACCGTTGGCCGAAGCCGCTGCAGCATCCCGACGCCTCTGGCATCGCGGCTTTCGCGGCCAAGCACGCGGATGCCATCGACTTCCACCGGTGGTTGCAGTGGCAGCTCGACGAGCAGCTCGCCGCGGCGCAGTCGGAGGCGACCGGTGCCGGCATGTCGCTGGGGATCATGCATGACCTCGCTGTGGGTGTTCACCCCAACGGAGCCGACGCGTGGGCCCTACAGGACGTGCTGGCCTTGGGCGTCACCGCGGGCGCACCCCCGGATGAGTTCAATCAGCTCGGGCAGGACTGGTCGCAGCCGCCATGGCGGCCGGACCGACTCGAGCGGCAGGAGTACCAGCCGTTTCGCGCGCTCATCCAGGCTGTGCTGCGGCACTCAGGCGGGGTCCGGATCGACCACATCATCGGGCTGTTCCGGCTCTGGTGGATTCCCGAGGGAGCCGCCCCAACCGAGGGTACTTATGTGCGCTATGACCACGAGGCCATGATTGGCATCGTCGCGCTGGAAGCGCATCGCGCCGGAGCCGTGGTCGTCGGCGAGGATCTCGGCACCGTCGAACCTTGGGTGCGTGACTACTTACTCCTGCGCGGCTTGCTCGGCACCTCGATCTTGTGGTTTGAGCTCGACCGGGACGGAAACGGTGACCCGCTTCCGGCCGAACGCTGGCGGGAGTACTGCTTGTCGTCGGTAACCACGCACGATCTTCCGCCGACAGCCGGGTACCTGGCCGGCGACCACGTGCGATTGCGCGAAACGCTGGGGCTGTTGACCCGACCGGTGGAGGTCGAATTGGAGGCATACCGGGCGGAGCGAGCCGCCTGGCTAGCGGAATTGCGCCGCGTTGGCCTACTCGACCAAGCGGCCGGAGCCGGCGTGACAGCCGAGCCGGAAGACGACCCCGAACAGGTCGTGCTCGCGCTGTATCGCTACCTGGGGAGGACACCGTCACGGCTGCTGGGGGTGGCACTGACCGACGCGGTTGGCGATCGGCAGACCCAAAATCAGCCGGGAACCACAGACGAGTATCCGAACTGGCGAGTTCCGCTGGCCGGCCCCGACGGCCGCCAGGTGTTGCTGGAAGACATCTTCAGCAATGCCAGGGCCGCCAGGCTGGCCAACGCCGTTCGCGATCAGACGACGCCAGAAAGTATCCGGTAGTCCGGTCGGCTTCGGCCGCCACGGGCGTGGCGCCAAGTTGGCCGCTGCCAGCTGTCTCACTAAAACCGTTGTGTGACTGCAGATTCAAGCCAGGCCATCGCTCTGGACTACCGCAACTGCGCCAGGTTGCGCACCGAGGTGTGCACCTCGGATCGGAGGATTCTGGCTACCAGCCGCCCAATCGGCCCACCTAGCAGACCCCCCGTCATATCGGCGGTCAGGTGAAATACCGATCCCGGGTGACCCGCCGCGACGGTCATTGCCACCGCGAGCCGCACTCCGCCCCGCCCACGCCCCCGCAGCTCTATGTACTTGGGCTGGTCGTATTCGGTGACCGTCCAGCCGATGACGTTGCGGAAGCCCTTCAGTCTGATCAGCGACGAGATTCGGACGCCCTTGTCGATCGTCGACGGGACTTCGCTGCGCCAGCCGCCGAAGATCGTCATCCACTCATCGAACCGGTCTAGATCCGAAGCGATCGTCCAGGCGGTAGCCGGGTCGAGATCCGATGACGTCGAAACCTCCACGCGAGCCATGAGCCAGCCCCACTCCCCCTGTTGCCCCTCTTGCCGGCGACACCCGCTCGTACCCAAACAGGACCGGGGGCGTCGTTCCGGTTCGCATACCCAGCCCCGGCCGGCAGCTAAACGAGAACGACCCCAGCGGGCCGGCGCCCTAAGCAGTTGTCAGCGGTTGCCGCATCAGGCCAGCAGCCCCGCGACGTCCCGAGCTGCCCGGCGATAGCTACTGATCGCACTGTCGGACAACGGAATTGACGACGATCGGCTAGCCGGGCCAAGGGGATCTGGCTAGATTCCGGTCCAGGCGTCGTCCAACTGGGTCGCCACATCGATGACCTGCGCGGCTTGTGAATGCGGTGCGTCGATCTCGTCCGCGACGTACTGGGCGATGAAACGCCGGATCTCACCGTCAACGCCCGCAAGAATGCGCAGGACCTCTCCCCTGATGGATTTCGAGGACACATTGACCGTGATGTCCGACGGACGCGGTTTCGATACGTCGACTATCAGCAGTAGCGGCTCGGCGGCGCGCGCGGTCGCGCGCAACGCGATGTCACCGGTCACCGAGAATCGTTGCTTGTCGAGGCGCAGATCCAACAGAAGATCGATCGACAAGGGAATGTGGATGACGAAGGTGATCAGATCACCCACCTTTCGGGTCACCCGCGGATCCTGGATTTTGACTTTCGCACTGACTTTGGCGATGCCTCCGGGGCCCTGAGCGATCGGTTCCATCGCGAACTCGCTGCCCGCGATGTCGGCGAACGCCGCCGCGACGCGGTCCGGGGTGACGGCAACCTCAAAAAACCTGCGGCCGAAGTCCTCGTAGGAGACGTAGTCGTGATTTTGCATAGGTTTATACCGTCTCATGTCGCCTGCTGAAATGGACACTGATCCGCTCGCGTCGCACAAATATGCCACTTGTATGCCACTTGGGCGCAGCGCAGCGAGTGCCGGTGGGGTATCGACCTGTGTGATCTGCAACATGAGCTGGTGACTTGTGAACAACCCCACATGCGGCCGCCTCGATTCGGTGTGTCGGGCGCCGGCCTGCCACCCTTGAACTAATTGGAGGTGTTTGGAGTCTGATGTGCGCCCAGAAATATCCTGAGCAGCGCTCGACCACCTCGCGGATCGAGGGGCTGCTCACCTGGCTTGGTGGCGGGCACTGGCGTGAACTCGGTGAGCGCCATGAGAGGTCCACGCACGCCGTCGCGGGCGCTGTTGTGGCCTTCGGAGCCGTGTTGGCCTGGCTCGTCGCCGGGCTGGCGGTGCGCGAATCGACGAGCTGGCCCGGCTGGGCCGTGGTTGGCGTGACACTGGTGTTCGGCTTGCTGATTGGAGCGGTTACCCGCGGCACCGCTAGTGCTCTCACTCGACGCTGGCCCAGCATCGTGGGACGCGCCGCGGTCGCGGTCGCCGTCGGCGTGGTGGTGGGCGAGCTCGCCGCGCTTGTCGCATTCTCCGGTTCGATTGAGCGATACCTCGACGAACATGCCCTGCGCAACGCACAGACAGCCCCGGCCGTGGCAGCGGCTTCGCAGTCGCTACGGCAGTCGCGCACGGCGCGCCGCTCGCTGGATAACGCGGTGGAAGAAGCTCGTGTCCATCTGGATAGCGCCCTGGTGGTTGCCCGGTGCGAGTACCACCCCACGGCGGACTGCCCACAGACCAGGATCACCGGCATTCCCGGTCGCGGACCCGAAACACGAACGGCCAATCAGCTTCTCGCGGACTCGCAACGCGAGTTGGACAACGCGTTGGCGGCCCGGGATCGCCAAGCATCCGACCTGGATGCCAAGGTGGCTCGTGATGAGCAAGCGCTGGCCGAAGCCCAACGCGCGGTGGTCGCCAATGCTGGTGGCGGGCTGGGCACGCACTGGGTGGCGATGAACGCGCTGACGTTCGCCAGCAAGGGCGCGTTGGCGTTGCGGCTGCTGACGATCGCGTTCTTTGCGCTTGTGTACTTGTTGCCGCTGATCCTGTGGCTCTGGCGGGGCGAGACGACTCACGACCGCCATGCGGCGGCGCGCGCGCAGCGCGACCGTGCCGAGCTCGACGCGGACACCGCTATCGCGGTCAAACGGGCCGAAGTGCGCCAGGCCGCCGAAATCATGTGGGCCGAGCACCAACTCAATCAGACCCGTATGGCCATCGAGGCCCAGGCCGAAATCGACCGTGAGCAACAACGCCGCCGCGTCATCGAAGCACTGGAGCTTCCGGTGCGCGCTTCGTCGCAACGTACCGACGAGCCAGTGGAGGAAGACATGTATCTGCCGATCGCAGCCGAAGCAGAAGCCGCCGCCAGCCGTGCAGTCGCAGAATTGCCGGCCGGGGCAGCGAAAGCCAACACTGACACGACGCGTCACCTTCCGGCGCAGGTCGAGTCGAGCCCGACGGTAGAGCGGCACGAGCAGGACCGCGCGGCGCCGCTGATCCCGTCGATTCCTGACGCCACAAAAGCCGCGGCGCGCTGGATTCGCCCGTTGGTGCCCCCATTCGTCGCGCGTGTCATCGACAACACCACGCAGCCGATCCGCAGCGCGCGTCAGGTGTTCGAAGAAGTTGAGGAGATCGCTTTTTCGTTCAAGCGCACGCG